>DAIQQM010000165.1:0-3690 GCA_036786805.1 Candidatus Dormiibacterota bacterium
AGTCGTTCGACGGCGCTCACCTTTCGGTGCATCTCACCGCTGTCCACACCAACGCGATCATCAATCTTGATGACCGTACCCGTGCGGCGGACACCTTGGGCGGTCGCCAGTGCGATGTGGCAGCGCACCAGCAGCGCCAGCACGGCATCGCGCGGCCCTTCCACCTCGGTCCCCATCGCGCCGAGACGAAAGGCAAGACCGCTCTCTCGGATGATCTCGAGCGCTGCGGCCACATGCTTGGAGTACGAGCCCGAGCCATCGTCCGGAGCGATGCTGAACCAGGCGATCATGCTGCCCTCCTTCGGTTCCGTGGACTGCTCGGTCGACATCCTTCGCGAGCTTCCGCAGGCAGTCTACCCGCAGCCGCGGAGATGAGCCGCGCACCGCGCGAGAGGTCGTCCAGGGGTCCGGGTGACAAAGAGCCACGCCTGACGGCTCAGAGTCGCAGGTGGACCCCGAAATAGCCGGTGTCACCGTGCTCGCGCTCCCACCCGCCCACGATCGTTGCGGCGCAGGTCGCATCTCCGCGGAGCCGTATCGTGGCGCTGATGGCCCCGAGCCGGCGACTCGCCTCGGCCCGTGGCAGGTAGCCAACCCGGCGGCCGGCGACGAAGACGGCGACCGCATCGGGATCCGCTGCGTTCGACGGCTCCGGCACGAGCTCGGCCACGGTTGCCATGCGCACACCCGCGTAGTGCCTGCGGCCGCCGGTGAGCTCGAGCAGGGCGTCCTGGTACTGGGACTCACCGACCACGTCGACATCGGTCGACCCAGGCATGGTCACCTCATCGGGATCCCTCGATGTGGCGCCAGAGGCAGAGACGGCCTCGTTGCGGGGACGTGCGAGGGGTGGAACTCCAGCCTCGCGGGCCAGGAGCCGCCGCAAACGCCCGATGCCGCCACCGCGCGCGCATCCAAAGCAGTAGAAACGACAGTTGTCAGAGTCGACATGCAGGGAGGGATGGTGGTCGTCGTGAAAAGGGCAGAGATAGTAGCGGTCACCCGGCTCGAGCATGATGCCGACCTCGGCCCACAAGGCTTCGAACGCACGGCGCTCCTCGTCGGTTCGCGGCGCAACATCGCGCGGGACTGCGCCTCTGTCGGCGGCGGCGTGTGTATCGAGCACGATCTCGAGCAGCCACGCCGGCGTCTCCGCGACCACGATCTCATCCGGAGCGCACCCTGACTCCCACACGTAGCGGCGACCGGTGACGTGCAGGCTGGGTGGCGCGATGACGATTCCACTGTCCCCCTTGACATCCAGCCCGGGAGCCGCCGGCTTGCTCGGAACCCTGCGGCCTGAATGTGAGAAGTAGACATGCTGGCCACCGCCGCCGGTCAGCGACTCCACCGTGCGAGGGAGCAGCCCGTTGATCGATTCGAGCTGCGCCAGTGCGTCACCGCCTCCGTGGCGCGGATCGACATCGAGCACGACCAACCCGGACGCCGCGCCGGTGACAACGCCGAGATTCGCTTGGGGCCAGCGCCTCCACCAGTCCTCGATCTCGTCGATACCGGCGGGAGCGCGCGTGTATGCCTCCCACACAATGCGTGGATGCTTGCCGGGGGAAGGGCACGATGAGTTCCCACAGGTGCAGCGGCCCGCTACAGGCGTGTGCATCGGGACCACGGACCATCCTCGCGCCAGCGCAGCGAGCGCCGCGCTCCTCAGACTGACGGTCGCGTGGGACTCGGCGCCGATGTCGTTGCTCCTCATGCTGCCCGGCGCATGCGCCTTCGCTCGTCATGGATCGCGCTGCCGACCACACCCCTTCCGGGAACTCTGCGCTCGCGATTCAGCATATAGTCACCGAAACGGGCACCGCCCGATTCCCTGGCCGCGACAAATGACATGATCGACCCGGCCCGCACCGCGCTCATCGCTGTGGATGTGCAGGCCGACTTCCTCCCCGGAGGAGCACTCGGGGTGCCAGGAGCCGATGCTGTTGTCGCTCCGATACGTGCGCTTGCCTCCCATGTCGGTCTGGTGGTGGCGACCCGTGACTTCCATCCTCCCGGGCACTGCAGTTTCATCGTCCAGGGAGGTCCGTGGCCGCCGCACTGTGTCATCGGATCACCCGGTGCGGCACTCCACCCCGATGTTGACGCGATCGCGCACGTGATCATGAGCAAAGGCATGGATCCGGCGCTCGAGCAGTACTCAGGATTCGACGGCACCGCCCTCGGCGCTCTCTTGCGGTCGCGTGGCGTGGAGCGCGTCATCATCGGAGGCATTGCAACCGACTACTGCGTCCGAGCCACAGCGCTTGCGGCGTGTGGCGAAGGCTTCACCACAGCCGTGGTGCTGGATGCTGTGCGCGCCGTGGACCTCCGCCCGGGCGATGGCGATCGCGCCCTGGAGGAGATCCGAGCCGCGGGCGGTCGCGTGTGCACACAGGCCGAGATGCTCATAACCGCTCGCGGCTAGAAGCTCGTGACCGAGGGCGCACCACGGTGGTCCGCTACGACGAACCGGGGCCGGTCACCCGGCCTCGGTTCATTCCGGAACTTCCCGATCCGGTCTCGGGTCCGGCAACCAGCCGGACTGGTGTCGCGGTGGACCGCCGCCGCCGCTCGGCTTTGAAGCCCTGACCCTGGCTTCCGGGGAGGGCCTACCGGAGCGACCCTCGGGGGTCCTCAGCCAACTCGGCTGACGGAGTTTCGCTCGACGATGTGCCGAGCTTCCGTTCTTAGCTTACCCGTCCGGTTCCAAAGCTACTCGCAGGAGGGACGTCGTCCCGGCCCGGGCGTCGCGGCGCGGATCAGCTCGCTGCGACCAGCTCCGCCGGGACGGTGGCATCGACCTCGACGGTCGTGCCCGCCGGCGCCGGCGGCACCACGGTGCCGTCCACGCGGACGCCGTCGACGAGCACCTCCTGGACCCGGCCGGTCAGGCCGACCGGCTTGCGCACACGGATCCGATAGGTCGCCCCTCGAAACCGCCGGGTCGCCGTGAACCCCGGCCACGCCGCCGGGAGCACCGGGTCGATCCGCAGGCCGCCGTGCTCGGGACGGATGCCGAGGATCCACTGCGTCACCGCCACAAAGTTCCACGCCGCCGTCCCGGTCAACCAGGAGTTCTTTGCCTCCCCATGGGTCGCGGCGTCGCGGCCGGCGATCATCTGCGCATACACGTAGGGCTCACAGCGGTGCACCTCGCTCACGGCCTCGCGCACCGACGGGTTGATGCGCCGGTAGTAGTCGAATGCGGCATCCCCGTCACCGCTCATCGCCTCCGCGATCATGATCCAGGGGTTGGTCTGGCAGAAGATCCCGGCGTTCTCCTTGTATCCAGGCGGGTACGAGGAGATCTCGCCGAGCTCGAGACGGTAGCGCGAGAAGGCGGGCTGGACGAGCACCGCGCCGTGCTCGGTCGCCAGGCGCTCGCGCACGCTGTCGAGCGCGCGCCGCGCCCGCCCGTCGTCGAGCCCGATTCCCGCGAGCACGCACATCCCCTGCGGCTCGATGAAGATCTGCCCCTCCTCGTTCGAAGACGAGCCGACTCGTTGACCGAAGAAGTCGTACGCGCGCAGGAACCACGCGCCGTCCCAACCGTGGTCCGCGACCGCTTCCTCCATCGCGTCCGCGGACGCTCGAAGCTGAGCGGCTTCTGCCTCGTGCCCCAGGCGGACGCTGAGCGCCGCCAGCTCCTGGGCCGCAAGCACGAACTGACCGGCGATGAACACGGAC
>DAIQQM010000071.1:0-13303 GCA_036786805.1 Candidatus Dormiibacterota bacterium
GTGCTCCGTCGACGTTGTCCAGGATCCACTTGACCTTCGGCCCTGAGAAGTAGGTTGCGAGCGGCAGGCCCACCTTCGCGCGGAAGCGATCCTGACCGCCGTCAGCGGACAGCTGGTCAACGATCTTGTCGGTCCGCGTGTCCTGCCAGACGATCGCGTTGTACACGGGCTTGCCGGTGCCGCGGTCCCAGACCACCGTCGTCTCGCGCTGGTTGGTGATGCCGACGGCCGCGATGTCGCCGATCGCCACCTTGTCGAGTCCGGCGCGCACGACTTCCTGCGTGCGCTGCCAGATCTCGAGCGGGTTGTGCTCGACCCATCCCGGCTTCGGGAAGATCTGCTCGTGCTCCTTCTGATCGACAGAGACAACCTTGCCGCTGTGGTCGAACACCATGAAGCGCGTGCTGGTCGTGCCCTGGTCGATCGCTGCTGCGTATTTCGCCATTCTTATTTCCTTTTCCCGTGTCTCATCCAGATGTCGCTCAGCGTTCAGCGACAGTTCTTAGATGGGAAGTTGATGTGCAACGACAGCGCCGAGGATGCCACCGACGATTGGGCCCACCACCGGTACCAGGGCGTACTGCCAATCGGATGTGCCCTTGCCGGCGATCGGAAGGATGAAGTGCGCGATGCGGGGTCCGAGGTCACGGGCCGGATTGATCGCGTAGCCGGTCGGGCCGCCCAATGAGAGGCCGATCGCGAAGACCAGCAAACCGATGATCAGCGGGGCGAATCCGCCGACTAGGCCATTCCCATGTGAGGTGACGGCGACAACTCCGAAGACGAGCACGAAGGTCCCAATGACCTCGCTGATGAAGTTGAGGCCATAGTTGCGTATGGCTGGTCCTGTCGAGAAGACGGCAAGCTTGAGACCCGGGTCCTCGGTCTCCTTGAAGTGGTGGCTGTAGTGGGCCCACACGAGGACCGCGCCGATGAAGGCTCCGACCATCTCGCCGGCGAGGTACTGCGGAACGTTGGACCACTGCGTCACGCCGATGACCGCCAGACCGAGCGTCACTGCGGGGTTGAGGTGCGCGCCGTCGAACTGACCCACCGCGTAGACGGCCATCGCCACCGCCATGCCCCACCCGAAGGTGATCACGATCCAGCCGCTGTTCTGGGCCTTCGACTTGGACAGCAGCACGCCTGCGACGACGCCGTCCCCCAGAAGGATCAGTAGGCCCGTCCCTATGACCTCCGAGAAAAAGATGTGGTTCGGCATGAGTGCCACCTCCTTGGCGAGCTTCTACCCCTGATGGGGTGTGCGGACACTACCCTCGGTCGTAGGGCATTGTCAATCACCTCTGGCAATGGCCCTTTTGCCCTGTTAAGGAATTGCTAGGCTTATGGCACGTGCCCAAACCGATCCAATCCATCGAACGAGCCTCGGCAATCCTCAGGCTGCTCTCCGGGCGCACGCGCCGGTTGAGCCTTGCCGAGGTCGCCGGCGAGCTGGGTCTTCCCAAGGGGACCGTCTACGGCATCATGCGCACCCTCCTGTCGGTCGGGTTCGTCGAGCAGGACCCGGAGTCCGGCAAGTACCGCATCGGCGCCGCCCTGCTTCACCTGGGGAGCAGCTACCTCGACGGCAACGAGCTGCGCACGCGGGCGCTGAACTGGGCGGACTGGCTTGCGGCGCGGACCAACGAGAGCGTGCGCCTCGGCACCCTGCACGACGGCCAGGTGCTCCTCGTGCACCACGTGTTCCGTCCCGACAACAGCCCGCAGGTGCTCGAGGTCGGTGCGCTGCTGCCGATGCATGCCACCGCCATGGGCAAGGTCCTGCTTGCGTTTCACCCATACCTGACCGCGGAGCTCGGCAACGGTGCGCTGCAGCGCTACACGAGCTGCACGATCACCGATCCGAAGCTGCTGGCCATCGAGCTCGAGCAGGTGCGCGAGCAGGGATGGGCGCTGTCGCTGGAGGAATTGATCGAAGGGGAGACGTCATGCGCGGCACCGATACGCGACCGGCAGGGCGTGGCCGTCGGTGCGATCGCCATCTCCGGACCGACCGAGCGACTCTGCGACGGCACGCAGCCGCGCGGCGAGCTGGTGTCCTACGTCCGTGAAGGAGCGCGCACGATTTCGCGAGACCTTGGCGCGGTTCCATGGTGATGGTCACGCAGTGTCAGCCGATACGAGGGAAACGCTCTTGACACGCACTCTGCCGCGACTCACAGTCGCACCCCGCAGCCACGGCGTTCGCGGGCCTCATCGCGTCATGCACACACACGCCGGCTGCCTCGCTGCAGCACCGCAAGCTGCACGGAGCAGCGAATCATGAGCGACAGATTCGTTGCCGCCATCGACCAGGGAACGTCTTCCTCGCGGTGCCTCGTGTTCGACCAGCAGGGCCGGATCGTTTCGCTCAGCCAGAAGGAGCACGAGCAGATCTTCCCGCGCCCCGGCTGGGTGGAGCACGATCCTCGCGAGATCCTGCGTAACGTCATCGACGTGGTGCACGGCGCTCTCGACAGCGGGGGCCTCACGGTGCGCGACCTTGTCGCCGTCGGTATCGCCAACCAGCGTGAGACGACTGTGGTCTGGGATCCCAACACCGGCGAGCCGCTGCACAACGCGATCGTGTGGCAGGACACGCGTACCGATGCCCTCTGCAGGAAGCTCGGCGCCGAGCACGGCCAGGATCGATTCCGCGACCGGTGCGGGTTGCCACTCGCGACGTACTTCTCCGGACCGAAGGTGAGCTGGCTGCTCGACAGCGCCCCGGGTCTGCGCCGCCGTGCCGAGGAGGGGGAGATTCTCTTCGGGACGATGGACAGCTGGCTCGTCTGGAATCTCACCGGCCGGCACGTCACCGACGTGACCAACGCCAGCCGGACGATGCTCATGAACCTCGAGACGCTGGACTGGGATGACACCTTGCTCGACGCGATCGGCGTCCCGCGGGCGATGCTGCCGGCGATCCAGCCCTCATCGCAGATCTACGGCGAGGCCGGCGGCTCTCTTGGTGGCGTGCCCATCGCGGCAGCGCTCGGCGATCAGCAGGCGGCGCTGTTCGGTCAGACGTGCTTTTCGGCGGGGGAGGCCAAGTGCACATATGGCACGGGCAGCTTCCTGCTGCTCAACACCGGGAACCGTCCGGTGCGGTCGCGACACGGGCTGCTCACGACCGTGGGTTCCAAGATCGGAGGCGCACCGGCGACCTACGCGCTCGAAGGCTCGATCGCGGTGACCGGGGCGCTCGTCCAGTGGTTCCGCGACAAGGTCGGACTGATCGGGAGCGCTCCGGAGATCGAGACCCTCGCGCGGACCGTTGACGACAACGGCGGCATCTACTTCGTCCCGGCGTTCTCCGGGCTGTTCGCGCCTCACTGGCGCGGCGACGCCCGCGGCGTGATCGCCGGGCTCACCGGCTACGTGACCAAGGGCCATCTCGCCCGGGCGGTGCTCGAGGCAACCGCGTGGCAGACGCGCGAGGTCGTCGACGCCATGAACGCGGATTCTGGGATCGAGATGCGCTCGCTCAAGGCAGATGGCGGGATGACGGCGAACAACCTGCTGATGCAGTTCCTGGCGGATGTGCTCGGCGTGCCGGTGGTGCGTCCCAACGTCGCCGAGACCGTGTCGCTCGGCGCGGCGTACGCCGCCGGTCTGGCGGTCGGATTCTGGCCGGACATCGAGAGCCTGCGCGCGAACTGGCACAAGGCCGCAGAGTGGCTCCCGAACATGGCCGAGGCCGAGCGCGAGCGGGGCTACCGGAAGTGGAAGAAGGCTGTCCAGCGCACCCTCGACTGGGTCGACGACGACGATTGACGTCGCCCCGGGTCAGATGATGAAGCGCCGGTAGCGCCAGAGGTAATCGAGGCCGCTGATGATCGTGGCGATGACGGCGATCCAGATGAACACCACCGCCGGAAGCTCGAGGAGCGGGTAGGGCTGGGCCAGGATGATCAGCAGGATCATGCAGTTCTGCGTGAAAGCCTTCGACTTGCCCAGCTGGGTGGAGCTCACCACGACGCCCTGGCCGGCTGCCACCGAGCGCAGCCCGGTGATGAGGAACTCGCGGGCCGCGACGACCACCACCACCCACGACGGCAGCAACGACTGGGTGGCGAGGATCACCAGGACGGTGATCACGAGCAGCTTGTCGGCCAGCGGGTCGAGAAACTTGCCCAGCTCGGTGACGAGGTTGCGGCTCCGAGCGATCCGCCCGTCAAGCGTGTCCGTCGCCGCGGCGGTGACGTAGGCCACCGCGCCGATCTGGTAGTGGTCGTTGAAGTCGATCGCGAGCACGGCTCCGATCACCGGCACGAGCAGGATGCGAAGGATCGTGAGTTGGTTGGGGATGGTCAGGTGGCGGGTCACTGCGTCAGTGTGCATCCCATCAGGCAGTTGGGGTCAGCCACCTGTCTCCGCGGTCGCATCTAGGCTGAGGGGTGGCCCGGCGCCTCGGTGAACCCGGGCAGCGGTCGCAGGATGAGGCCCTGCTCGATGTACCAGTTGATCGTGCGGCGCATGGTCGTCTCGATCGGGGTGTAGACGAGGCCGAGGTCGCGTGTCGCCGGCGACCCGTCGTAGGGAGATCCCTCGATCAGCGTGCGGACCATCTCGCGACAGAAGCGGGTCGGTTTGCGGCGGACGCGAGCGACGGCTTCGAGACACGCAGCTGCGGCGAGCGCGAGGCTCGGAGGGAGGAACCGTGGCGGGTCCTCGAGCCCCGTGAGCGTTGCGAGCAGCGCGAGTCCGCTGCGCAGGGTCATCGACGCCCCGCAGAGCAGGTACCGCTCGCCTGGCACACCGCGTTCCTCAGCCAGCAGATGGCCACGGGTGCAGTCAGCGACGTCGATGACGTTCAGCGGTCCGTCGACGGCGGCGGGCAGCTTGCCGTTCAGGAAGCCGATCAGCAGCCGCGCCGTTCCGCTGGTCCTGCCGGGGCCCTGCACCGACGCGGGGTTGACGCACACCACGGCAGTGCCGGTGCTCGACGCCGCGTCCATGACCGCGCGTTCGGCCTCGTACTTCGACCGTGCATATTCGGAGAGAAAGCGATGCGCACCGCCGCGCCCGGGCGTGGCGTCGAAGGTTGCCGCCGACGAGGTGTAGACGACCCTGGCGACGCCGGCTGCCGCGGCTGCGAGCACGACCGCCCGCGACCCGGCGATGTTGACCTCGAACATCGGCCGCGGATCCGGCAGGCAGAAGGCGTTCACCCCCGCCGCGTGGTAGACCGCATCGCAGCCGGCGAACGCGGCCCTGAGGCTGGGCTGATTGCGGAGGTCACCACGCACCGGTTCCGCGCCGACCGCGGCCGCCCCACGAGCCGCCGCGTCGGACCGGACCAGGGCTCGGACGGGGCGACCGGAGGCGACCAGCGATTCCACGATCGCACGCCCCAGGAAGCCGGTCGCGCCGGTGACGCAAGCCCTGCCAGCCATGAACACCGGAGCCTACCCTCTCGCCCTGCTCAGGCTCCGGGTCGGCGCTGAAACGACCCTCGAGGCGCCGCTGCCCGCCGTCTCGACAAACCCATTGACAGCACCATCGGCAAAAGAGTAGTTTCCGACCAACGTTCGATAATGTCGAATAACAGGAGTGTCGAGCCATGGCCACTGCCACCAGGCGCATGCGGAAGATCATCAACGAGCCGGACCAGGTGGTCAGAGAGTCGCTCGCCGGGCTGGCCGCGTCCGTCCCCGATGTGCTCCGGTACGACGTGGCCAATCAGATCCTGGTTCGGAAGGACGCGCCGAAGAAGGGCAAGGTCGCGCTGATCTCCGGAGGTGGATCCGGACACGAGCCGCTCCACGGCGGCTTCGTCGGCGTCGGTATGCTCGATGCCGCCTGCCCCGGAGAGGTCTTCACGTCCCCGGTTCCGGATCAGATGCTCGCCGCAACCAAGGCTGTGGACGGTGGTGCCGGCGTCATACACATCGTCAAGAACTACACGGGTGACGTCCTCAACTTCAAGATGGCGGCCGACGAGGCGGCGGACGACGGCATCAAGGTCGAGGCGGTCGTCATCGACGACGACGTCGCGGTCCAGGACTCGCTGTACACGGCCGGGCGTCGCGGCGTCGGCGCGACCGTGCTCGCCGAGAAGATCGCGGGTGCGGCGGCCGAGCGCGGCGATTCACTCGACGCCGTCCTGAGCGTCCTGCGTCAGGTCAACGCCCGGGCGCGTTCCTTCGGCATCGCGCTGTCCTCGTGCATCCCGCCCGCATCCGGCAATCCGATCTTCGATCTCCCCGAGGGCGAGATGGAGGTCGGCATCGGCATTCACGGCGAGCCAGGCCGCCGCCGCGCTCCGCTCGGCAGTGCAGCCGAGATCGCCGAGATCATGGTCGAGGCGGTCACGTCGGACCTTGCTGCCAAACCTGGCTCAAACGTGCTGGCCTTCGTCAACGGGATGGGCGGCACGCCGCTGCTCGAGCTCTACCTTCTCTATGGTGAGGTCGAGAAGCGGCTCCGCGCCGCGGGTCTGACACCGGCGCGCAATCTCGTCGGCAGCTACATCACCTCGCTCGAGATGGCAGGCGCGTCATTGACGGTCCTCGAGCTCGATGATCAGCTCACCGCGCTGTGGGATGCGCCCGTCCACACCGCCGCCCTCCGCTGGGGAGGCTGATGCTATCGTGGCGGTCGCCATAGCAATGGACGCCCAGACCGTCACCGCGTGGATGAACGAGATCGCCGCTTCGGTCCGCGCCGAGCGGGACTACCTGGTCCAGCTCGACGCGGCGATCGGCGACGGCGACCACGGCATCAACATGACTCGCGGGTTCGACGCGGTCACGCTCGCGTTGAGCACCGAGCCGGATGAGACCCCGGGCAAGCTGCTGATCCTCTCGGGGAAGACGCTCGTCTCGACGGTCGGAGGCGCGAGCGGTCCCCTCTGGGGATCGGCGCTCCGCAAAGCCGGTCGCGCCCTGGGCGATGGACCGACCTTCGACCTGGCACAACTCGTCGATGCGATGGCCGCAGCGCTCGCGTCCGTGCAGGATCTCGGCGCAGCCGTGCCCGGTGACAAGACGATGGTCGACGCACTGGTGCCCGCGGTGGCGGCGATGCGAGAGGGGCTCGCGCGGGGCGCCTCGAGCGGGGAGATGCTTCGGTCCGCGGCCGAGGCGGCCGAGGCCGGCATGCGCGCCACGATCCCGATGCAGGCGCGCAAGGGACGAGCGTCATACCTCGGCGAGCGCTCCATCGGCCATCAGGACCCGGGAGCGACGTCGACCGCCATGATCATCCGCGCCCTGGAACGGACGGTAGCGAGCACTTCCTAGATGACCGAGCGAGTGCTCGCCGGCGTTGCGGCCTCACGGGGGACAGCGCTCGGGGTGGTGCGGCGTCTCGACCCGGGGGGCGTGATCGACGCGAGCGTCCTCGAGGCGGGCGCGCGTCCCGCCGCGGCAGCCCTCGCGCTCGACGCGCTCGCGCGAGCGGCGCGCCAACTCGAGCAGCTCGCCGCGACGCTCCGCACGGAGGGTCGCTCCGAGGAGGCCGACATCGTCGACGCCGGGATGATGATGGCCGAGGACCCGGTGCTTCACGAGGCGGTCGAACGCGCGGTGCTCACTCGGGGACTCACGCCGGCGAGCGCGATCCGGGTCGAGGTGGAGGGGGTCGCAGCCCAGTTGGATCTGCTTGGCGACCCCGATCTCGCGGCGAGGGCGGCGGATGTCCGGAGCCTCGCCCGGCGGGCGGCCCGGCTGGCAGCCGGAGACGGCGATTCGATCGAACGGGACACGGGGCGAGACGCCATCCTCGTCGCGTCGGACCTCGGCCCGGCGGACGTCATCGAGCTTGACGGCGATGTGCGAGGGATCGCTCTGGCGGTCGGTGGCGTGGCCAGCCACGCGGCGATCGTCGCTCAGGGAAGGGGAATCCCCATGGTCGTCGGCGTCGGCGCCGACGTTCTGACGCTCCCCGAAGGCGAGCGGTGCATCGTCGATTGCGACCACGGCACGGTCATCGCCTCGCCCGAACCAGCTCGGGTGGAGGCGGCCCTCCGCGCGATCACGTCCGCCCGGAGGGTGCACGCCCGAGCCGTTGCGGGTCGGAGCCTCCCCACGGTCACGCGTGATGGGCGGACGGTTCGAGTCCTCGCCAATGCCGCCTACCCCGGCGATGTGCGCGCCGGGCTGGAGGCTGGGGCCGAGGGCGTGGGGTTGTATCGCACCGAGCTGGCCTTCCTGGACGCGCGGCACTGGCCGACCGTCGCCGAGCATCGCAGACGGCTCGGACCCGAGTTGGCGCGGCTGCACGGTCTCACCGCGACCGTTCGCCTCCTCGACTTCGGGGGCGACAAGACACCCCCATTCCTTAGAGGGGCGTCGGGGCGCGGCGTTGAGCTTCTGCTTGAGGCGCCCGAGGCCCTTGGGTGGCAGCTGGAGGCGATCCTCGAGACCGGGGATGCGACCGAGCTCCGGGTGTTGATTCCGATGGTGACCGAGCCCGGCCAGGTGCGCGCCGTTCGCGCCGCCGTCGAATCGATCGCCGCACGCAGGGGACGTCGCATGCCCCTCATCGCGGCGATGGTGGAGGTTCCGGCAGCGGTGGTCATGGCGGGACGCATCGCTCCCGAGGTCGGCATGTTCAGCATCGGCACGAACGACCTCACCACCTTCCAGCTCGGCATCGACCGAGCTCGACCCGGCGGGGCCCCGGCGCACCATCCCGCTGTGCTCAAGCTGATCGCCGACACCGTGGCGGCAGCTCGCCTGGTGGAGATTCCCGTCGAGGTCTGCGGCGCAGCGGCGGCACATGAGCTCGTGATGCCACTCCTCGTCGGGTTGGGTGTCGATGAGCTCAGCGTTGCGGCGGACGCTGTGCCCGAGGTACGAGCCTGGGTCCGCGCCCTGGACTACTCCGAAGCGGCAGCCATCGCTCGGCGCGCACTCGACGCCGAGTCAGCTGCAGAGGTGGAGTCGCTCGAGCGTCCCCTGCGTTCGCTACTCGACGACGCCGGCTAGGGAGGCGGCGAGAGCATCGAGCGCGGCAGCGGCATCCTCGCCGTCGGCGCGCACCAGCAGCTGGGTGCCGGCCGTCGCGCCAAGACCCAGCACGCTGAGGATGCTCTTGGCATCGGCCTCGCGACCGTTCGCCGCGACGACGATCTTCGAGCGGAAGCGCATCGCGGTACGCACGAAGAGTGCCGCGGGACGCGCGTGGAGCGCGACGCCGTCGGGCAGCTTCATGGTCGCCTCAGAGCTTGCGAGCATCACGCGCGTCCTCCGCAGCGCGCGCGACTTCATCGAGGGAAGCTCCCGACGACGCGATCACCGACGCCGCAACCGCACCTTCGACAAACGGCGCGTCAACCAGACGCACGTGACCGTTGCCGTTGCCCCCGAGCACCTCGCGCACGGTGAGAATCGCGCTCCCCAGGTCGCACAGCAGCAGGACTCCGTCGCCCTGCTCAGCTCGCTCGATCGCCGAGCGCACCAGCATGTCGGACGTGCCGAGTCGCCCGTCCTGGTCACCGCCGGCAGGTTCGATATGCACGTCCGGGCCCGCCATCTGACCGGCGAGAAGGGTCAGCCCCGCAGCCAACTGGGGGCTATGTGAGACCAGTACAATCCCGACGGCCACGGATTCCCTCGCTGCCACGCGGTCGGTTCAGAATTCCGACTAGTCTACATCCTCGACCATAATTCAGCAATGCTGAATAGCCGGCGCCCGACGTCGATTCAGTCCGTCGATCGTGCTGCCGCAATCCTCAAGGCGCTCGCGGGCGGTCCCGGGAGGTTGGGTGTCAGCGAGCTCGCCGAGAGGCTCGGGCTCGCGCGCCCCACGGTGCACGGTCTCCTGCAGACCCTGCTCGCTCAGGGCTTTGTCGAACAGGATCGCGTCTCGGAGAAGTACCAGCTCGGCGCCGGCCTGCTCCAGCTCGGCTACTCGTACCTCGACGTCAATGAGCTGCGCTCGCGATCGATCACCTACGCGGCGCAGCTCGCTGTGCGCACGAAGGCGGCGGTCCGCGTCGGGGTTATGCACGGACCAAACGCGGTGGTCGTGCATCACGTGTTCCGTCCCGACGCCACCCTGCAAATCCTCGAGGTCGGTTCGCAACTGCCGCTGCACGCGAGCGCCCTCGGCAAGGCGCTGCTCGCATTCGCTCCCCCGGACATGATCGACACGCTGCTTTCGGCCCCGCTCGAACGCCTGACCAAGCGAACACCGAACGCCGCGGCCCTGCGCATCCAGCTGAACGCGGTCCGGCTCCAGGGGATCGCCACGGAGCGCGACGAGGCGGTGCTGGGAGAGTCGAGCATCGCCGCACCGATCTTCGATCGCGCGGGCAAGGCGGTCGGCGCCATAGCGGTGGTGGGGGACACGGAACGTGTCTTTCCGCGCGGGCCCGCGCGCGGGCTCCCGACGGCGGTGGTGGAGGCGGCGCGGGGCATCTCCCGGGAGCTGGGCGCACCGCGGTGGCCGTTCGCGGGATAGGTGCGCATCGCTAGGACATGGCATCCGCCGACGGCATCGCCGCGGTGTGGACGGCGGCTGGCCGAACAGACGGTGCAGGGAGCTGAGCTCGGCGCCGTCTCGACCCGTTGGTGTGGACAATGGGTCACCACGACGGCGATCAGACCAGCACGGAGACGACGAGGAGATGAGGTGTCGGTCAGGCGTTTCAAGGTCAACACCGCGCAATCGACCGTCAAGGTCGCCCTCAGGGTGAACCTGCACCCGTCGCACATCGACGCAAACGCGCTCAGTGGGGTCATCGAGTGCCAGGTCGACAGGCAGGGCCGGCCGCGCCTCGACCGGCCGTACAGCGCGAAGTTGACGCTGCCGGTGGACGCCATCAAATCGGGAAACGGCATCCAGGATCGGGAGATGCGACGGCGCATTGACGCGTCGCACTTTCCGACCATCACCGCCGCGGTGACGCACGGCGAGGCACTCGACGTCGACGGTCGGTATCGCGCCACGGCGCGACTCACCATGCACGGACAGACCCGCGACATCACCGGTGACGTCCAGCTCGGCGTGAAGGGCAGAACCATGACCGTCGATGGACGGCAGGTCATCAACGTCAAGGACTTCGGGATCGACCCGCCACGTCTGATCATCCTGAAGGTGGAACCGGATGTGGACCTCCAGGTCCACATCGTCGCCGAACAGCAGGCATAGCGACGACCGCACCTCGAGTGGAATGCAGAACCGGAGAAGCCCGACCGGGGAGCTTGTGCGCAAGCGTGAGCCCGTGAGCGTCGCGACCCCACCCCCGGCGCGCTGCGCGGC
This sequence comes from Candidatus Dormiibacterota bacterium, assembly GCA_036786805.1. Classification (GTDB taxonomy): domain Bacteria; phylum Chloroflexota; class Dormibacteria; order Aeolococcales; family Aeolococcaceae; genus Palsa-851. The sequence goes on from DAIQQM010000071.1 coordinate 11,215, forward strand.
AGGCGCGATGGCGCCGGCGCCGGAGCCGGTCGTGCGGCGGCGTTTCACGGTGCGCGGTGTGGTTCAGGGCGTCGGATTCCGTCCGTTCATCTGGAATCTCGCAACCCGGCTCGGGCTCCGCGGCTGGATTCGCAATACGTCGGGGGCCGTGATCATCGAGGTGGAGGGCGGGCGCACCGCCCTCGAGGCGTTCGCCACCGCGCTGCGCGCCGACGCGCCACGCCTCGCTCGCATCGACTCCATCGATGCGGCGCAGGTGGATCCGGTCGGCGAACGGGACTTCAGCATCGTGGCGAGCCGCACTGTCGACGGCGAGTACCAGCCCATCGCCCCTGACGCCGCAACCTGTCCCGAGTGCGTCGCCGACATCCTCGACCCTGCAAACCGGCGGCACCGGTATCCCTTCACCAACTGCGCCAACTGCGGTCCGCGGTTCACGATCATCGAGGACATCCCGTACGACCGGAAGCTGACCACGATGCGTCACTTCGCCATGTGCGAGGCCTGCCGGCGAGAGTACGAGGACCCGGCCGACCGTCGCTTCCACGCTCAGCCGATTGCCTGCCCCGCATGCGGTCCGCGTCTGTGGAGCGCGGATGCGCACGGCGCCTCGCGTCACGGTGATCCGATCGAGGTTGCCACCAGGTCGATCGCGGGCGGGGAGGTCATCGCTCTCAAGGGGTTGGGCGGTTTCCAACTCTGCTGCGACGCGGGCAACGACGCCGCGGTCCGCCGGCTGCGCGAGCGCAAGCATCGTCCTGCCAAGCCCTTCGCGATCATGTGCGCGGACATCGAGGCGGTCCGCGAACTCTGCATCGTGGGCGATGCCGAGGCAGCTCTGCTCGAAGGGTCGGTGCGGCCGATCGTCCTGCTGCAGCGGCGGCGCGATCGTGCAGCAACTGCCGTGGGGGACTCGGTGGCTCCGGGCCTCGAGGAGCTCGGGGTGATGCTGCCGTACACGCCGCTGCACCATCTGCTCCTGCGTGCGGCGGCGGCGCCGCTGGTCATGACCAGCGGCAACCTCAGCGAGGAGCCGATCGCCAAGGACAACGGCGAGGCCGTGGAGCGACTCGGCAGCATCGCCGACAGCTTCCTGCTGCACGACCGCGAGATCTACGCCCGCTACGACGACTCGGTGGTGCGGGTGGTCGGCGGCACGGCGCGCATGGTCCGCCGCGCGCGCGGCTACTGCCCGCTCCCAGTGCGAGTCGGCACGGGCGAGGGACACGTGCTGGCGCTCGGCGCGCATCTCAAGAACACGTTCTGCGTCCTCCACGACGGCAACGCGTTCACCGGCCCGCACCTCGGCGATCTCGACAATCCGCTGACGCTTGCCCACGAGGACGAGGCCCTGCGGACCTACCTCCGGCTGTTCCGGACGGAGCCCACGACCGTGGCGGCCGACCTGCATCCCGACTACACATCCACCCGCCTTGCGGAGCGCTGGTGGGACTCCGGAGGGCGGGCGGTCCGCGTGCAGCATCACCACGCGCACATCGCCAGTGTCCTCGCCGAGCACGGCCTCCGCGGCACCGTCATCGGCGTCGCCTTCGACGGCGTCGGTCTCGGCCCCGATCAGTCCATCTGGGGCGGCGAGTTTCTCCTGTGCGATGAGCGGTCGTACCGGCGCGCCGGCCACATCACCCCCGTTCGCCAGCCGGGCGGCGACGCCTGCGCGCGCGAGGGGTGGCGGATGGCGATCGCCTATCTCGACGCCGCCGGTGCTCCCACCGGGGCGGCGCCCCCGTGGTTCGGCGAGACGCCCGGGGCGCCGAACCCCCGCCAGTGGCGGCTCGTCTCCCGGCTGGCCGCGTCTGAGAGGGCTCCGATCTCGACCAGCGCCGGTCGCCTGTTCGACGCCGCCGCCAGCATCATCGGCGTCGCTCACGTGTCGACGTTCGAAGCCGAGGCCGCGATGCGATTGGAGGCACTCGCTGCCGCAGCGGGCGATCTGGCGCCGGCCGACACCCTGGAAGTCGAAAGCGGCGGTGACCCGATCGTTCTCGACACGGCCGGCCTCGTCGGAAGGCTCTTCCGTGAGCGGCAGCGGGGTCGCCCTGCCCCGATGCTGGCCGCGATGTTTCACGAG
>DAIQQM010000166.1:0-3627 GCA_036786805.1 Candidatus Dormiibacterota bacterium
GTCCTTCGGCATCGAGACGCGCATCGTCGGCGCAAACAGCGGCCCGACGGTAACGCAGTACGAGCTGCAGCCGGCGGTGGGGGTTCCGGTGCGGCGGATCCTCGGCTATCAGACCGACCTCGCGCTCGCCCTCGCCGCGCCCATCCGCATCCAGCCCTTCATTCCGGGCAAATCGGCCATCGGCATCGAGGTGCCCAACAAGGCGGCGCAGCTGGTGAGCCTCAAGGAGACGATCGAGTCCGCCGCGTTCACCGACCGCCGCCACAAGCTGAGCGTCGCGCTCGGCGCCGACGTCAGCGGGCATCCGGTGATCGGCGACCTCACGCGCATGCCCCACCTGCTGATCGCGGGCGCGACCGGCAGCGGCAAGTCGGTGTGCATCAACGCCGTGCTCGGCGGTTTCCTGCTCCAGGCGACGCCGGCGCAGCTGAAGATGATCCTCATCGATCCCAAGCGGGTCGAGCTGTCGAACTTCGCCGACCTGCCCCACCTGCTCGTTCCCGTCGTCGTCGAGCCCGAGGCCGCGGTGGCGTCGCTCCGGTGGGCGGTGAAGGAGATGGAGGAGCGCTACAAGCTCTTCGCGTCGCATGCCGCACGGAACATCGTCGCCTTCAATGAGAAGGCGCCGACACTCGGCGTGGCGCCCCTGCCCTACATCGTCATCGTCATCGACGAGCTCGCCGACCTGATGATGGTCGCGGCGGGGGAGATCGAGGATCTCATCTGCCGGATCGCCCAGCTCGCCCGAGCCGTCGGCCTCCACCTGATCGTCGCGACGCAGCGTCCGTCGGCGGACATCATCACCGGCCTCATCAAGGCGAACATTCCGAGCCGCGTCGCCTTCGCGGTGTCGAGCGGCGTTGACTCGCGCGTGATCCTCGACGAGATGGGCGCCGAGAAGCTCCTCGGGCGCGGCGACATGCTCTATCTCCCGATCGACGAGGGCAAGCCGCGGCGGCTGCAGGGGGCCTTCGTCAGCGATCGCGAGCTCGACACGCTCATCGGCCACTGGAAGGTGCAGGGAAAGCCCGACTATCAGGAGGAGATCTTCACCGTCGAGGCAACGGTCTCCTGGGCGCGTGACGCCTCCAAGCGTGACCCGCTCTTCGCCAAGGCTGCGCACACCGTGGCCGCGGAAGGTCGAGCGGCCGCTTCGCTGTTACAACGCAAGCTCAGCGTCGGCTACACGCGCGCCGCTCGCCTCATCGACCAGCTCGCCGAGCACGGTGTCGTCGGTCCCTTCGAAGGAAGCAAATCGCGCGACGTCCTCATGGACGTGTTCCAGGTGGACGAGCTGCTCGCCGACCTGGGCGACGAGTAACCGCTCCGATCGCGTGCCGCGGCGCCGGCCGCCCGGCGCGGTGGCGCTGTGCCGGGCCGCGTGTCGCTATCCTCATCACCCATGCCCCAGGACCACAGCTTCGACGTCGTCAGCGAGTTCGACCGCCAGGAGCTGGTCAACGCCGTCGACCAGGCTCGCCGCGAGATCACCACCCGGTACGACTTCAAGGGGATCAACGTCGAGATCACGCTCGAGGACGAGTCGATCACGCTGCTCACCGGCACGGACGCACAGCTCAAGTCGATCATCGACGTCCTGCAGAGCAAGGCGCACCGGCGCGGCATCGACCTCAAGGTGCTCGACCCGCAGAAGCCGGAGCCGGCTGCCAAGGGCAACGTGCGCCAGGTCGTCAAGCTCCGGAAGGGCATCGGCGAGGAGCTGGCCCGGGACTTGACCAAGCGGATCCGCGGCCAGCACCCGAAGGCGCAGGTGCGGACCCAGGGCGACCAGCTGCGGGTGTCGAGCAAGGACAAGGACGAGCTCCAGGCGGTCATCCAGCAGCTGCGCGACCTCGACCTCGACGTCCCGTTGCAGTTCACCAACTACCGGTGACGCGGCGCGGCCTGGACTGCGCCTCGATGACCCGGACCCTCGGCGGCTGACCGGTGGGGGGACCGGGCGCCTCGCGCGCCGACGGTGACGACCGGCTGCCGGCGCTCGAGCTGGCATTCCCGGAGGCGGCGTCACTCGGGCGGGCCCTCGCCGGTGCGGGTCTGACCATCGCGGTGGCCGAGTCCTGCACCGGCGGGCTGCTCGGTGCCGCGCTGACCGCGATTGCCGGGTCGTCCGCGTACGTCAGGGGCGGCGTGATCGCATATGCGGACGATGTCAAGTCCGAGCACCTCGGTGTGGGCCGGCACCTGCTCGCGACACACGGCGCGGTGAGCGCTGAGGTCGCGTCGGCGATGGCTTCTGGAGTGCGCCGCCGGTTCGAGGCGAGCGTCGGCGTCGGCATCACCGGGGTCGCCGGACCCGACGCGAGCGAGCACAAGCCGGCGGGACTGGTGTACGTAGCGGTTGCCGGTCCGCGGACAACGCGGGTCGTCCGCCTCGATGAGGATCACGGCCGCGAGATGAATCGCGCCCACGCCGTCCAGGCAGCTCTTCGCCTCAGCGCCGAGGTCGTCGCCGCGGGCGCGAGATCGGATGGGGATGCGTGACCGCGGTCATCGCCGCGCCGCTCGCGGAGGCGCAACTTCGGGCTTGCGACGTCCCCGTGAAGGTTGTACAGTACAAATGTTCGCCCCACCCGGTGAGCCCGGACGCGCCGCCCGTCGCGACGCCCCCACGGCAGCCCCGCCGCGTCTCCAATCAATTTCACCACCCCTTGGAGTACAGCTTTGACGAACACACTAGCAAGTCGTACCATCGACACTGTCGAGCCGGTCCTAGAAGTGAACGGGCGGCGTGCTCGATCGCCGCGTGAAGAGAGGAGTGAGCCGGTGACGACTGAGCGGGATCGGGCTCTGCAGACAGCCCTCGGACAGATCGAGCGAGCCCACGGAAAGGGAGCGATCATGCGTCTCGGCGACGTGCATGCTCAGCACATCGACATCATCCCGACCGGTGCGCTGACCCTGGACATCGCGCTCGGCGTCGGCGGGATCCCGCGCGGCCGGATCATCGAGGTGTACGGCCCTGAATCGTCCGGAAAGACGACTCTCACGCTGCACGTCATCGCCGAGGCGCAGCGCCGCGGTGGCGTTGCCGCGTTCATCGACGCTGAGCACGCGCTCGATCCGCAGTACGCATCGCGCATCGGTGTCAATACCGAGGAACTGCTGATCTCCCAGCCGGATACCGGCGAGCAGGCCCTCGAGATCGTCGAGGTCCTGGTGCGCAGCGGAGCCGTCGACGTGGTCGTGATCGACTCGGTCGCGGCGCTCGTGCCCAAGGCAGAGATCGACGGTGAGATGGGGGACAGCCATGTCGGCCTGCAGGCGCGACTCATGTCCCAGGCGATGCGCAAGCTGACCGGCGCGATCAGCCGCTCCAACACGTCGGTCATCTTCATCAACCAGCTCCGCGAGAAGATCGGCGTCATGTTCGGCAACCCCGAGGTCACCTCCGGCGGCCGGGCGCTGAAGTTCTATGCATCGGTGCGCATGGACATCCGCAAGATCGACTCGATCAAGCAGGGCCTCGACGTGGTCGGCAGTCGCGTCAAGGTCAAGGTTGTCAAAAACAAGGTCGCACCGCCGTTCCGCTCCGCCGAATTCGACATCCTCTACAACGAGGGGATCTCGTACGCCGGGAGCGTCCTCGACATGGGCATCGACGCGCAC
>DAIQQM010000072.1:0-13228 GCA_036786805.1 Candidatus Dormiibacterota bacterium
CGTTCAGTCGCTCACCGCTGATCGGAAAGCCGATTGCTCAGCAGTCTCTTAGGCCGCGAGGGGTGGGCGACCGCTGATTCGAGGACGGCGGGCGGCGCCGGCGCTGCCGGGAGCCCCGACACGGGCTGGCGAACGGTGCCCTCGGCGAGAGCGGTGAGTCCGAGCCGTGTCGCCGCGGTCTAGTGCCCTGCCGCCCCGCCGTCGTGATCACGAGCCCCGCGTGATCGAGCGCCTGGATGGCTTCGCAGACGGGAGCCGCACTCTCTCGCTGAGCTTCACGTTTGACGCCTGCGGCTACTACCAGGTCGACCTCTGGGCTCCGTGGAAGGGTGGCGAGGATGGGCGGTCGCGCGCAACGCTCGCATCGGGGTTCATCCGGGTCCTCGGCTGCGACGCCGCAGCGACACCCACGCCAACGCCGACAGACGGAGTCGGAGGTGCCGCCAGCACGCCGACGCCTGACGGCGAAGTCCTCGGAATCAGCACCTCGACGCCGTCCACCGGGGCCGGCAGCGGATGGCTCACGCTCGGAGCGGGTCTCCTCATCGCGGGTGCCGGACTGCTGGTGGTCAGCACGGGCAGGCGCCGGAAGGCCGACGAAGTCTGAGTGCGGGGAGGGAGCCGCGCTCCCTCCCACCGCCGACCTCGCCTGACGGAGGGCGCAGCCGGCGCGTCGACGGTTGCGGATCCGTCCCGCGAGGTCCATTTGTGGCGGCGCGCGTACACTCGACCGCCCATGACCGACCTGGACGAGCAGCGCCGCCTGCGCCCGTGACCGGGTGGCGCACGGCGCACCCGAGCGGGGGCAGCGAGGCGACTCACGTCACCATCGGAGTGGTCGCCGAGTCGCCGGTGTGCGGTAGGGCGTGACCGACCAGGCGGCCCGGCGCGAACCCCGTGGCGCGGTGCTCCTCCTGTATGGAGGAGCGGCGGCCTGCTTGATCGGCATCCGCCTCGCCACCAACGGCGTGCCGGGCTTCCACATCGACGAGCTGTACTACCTCGCGAGCGGCCGGCACCCCGCCTTCGGCTATGTCGACTTCCCGCCGATCGTGCCGCTCCTCGGCAGGATCGAGACAGGGGTCCTCGGGGTCACGCCGTGGACCCTCCGCCTGCTCCCGGCGCTGCTCGGCGGGGTCAGCGTGGTCCTCTGCGGTGCCTACGTTGGCAAGCTGGGCGGCTCGCTGTCGCTCCAGGGGCTGGCACTGCTGATCGGGGTCACCGAGCCGATCATCCTCGGCACCTTTCTCTTCCAGACCGTGATCTTCGATCAGGTTGCGTGGATGCTGTCCCTCTACCTGTTCCTCTCGTTGGTCATCGACCGCACGCCTCGCAACTGGATCCTGCTGGGGATCACGCTCGGGATCGGTCTCGAGATCAAGTATCTGATCCTGCCGCTCATCGTGGGCATCGGCATCGGGGTGCTGCTCACGCCCTCACTGCGCAGGGACCTGCGCACCGTCGCCCCATGGATCGGGGCGACCCTGATGCTCCTCATCTGGTTGCCCAACATCGTCTGGCAGATCGCCAACGGCTTCCCCACGCTGTCCTACGTGCTCAATCACCAGGGGAGCATCCAATCGGGCGGAGGAGTTGCTGACTTTCTTGTCCTTTTCCTGGTCCTGCTCTTCCTGCTCGCTCCGCTCTGGGTCGCCGGCTTCGTCTCACTCTTCCGCACTCGCGATCTTCGTCCCGTCTGCGTCGCGTGCGCCACGCCGATGCTCGTCTACCTCTTCGTGGGGAAGTTCTATTACCCGTCACCGACCATTCCCATTGTCATGGCCGCGGGGCTGATGGCGCTCTCCCGTGTCGAGCGGAGCAGGCTCCGGTCCGGCCTCACCATCGCGGTCGTCGCCGCCAGCCTGCTTGGCTTTGTCAGCCTCATGAAGATCACGATCCCCAGCACGCCGGCGGATCGGCTGCACGCCACGGGTCTCGACACCGAGGAACCGGACTTTGCATCAACGGTGGGATGGCCGCAGATCACCCAGCAGCTGACCGCGATCTACGGAGCGCTTTCGCCGGCCGAGCGTGCGAGCACCGTGATCGTGTCGTCGGACTACGGCGTCTCGGGGGCGCTGCAGATCTTCGGCAATCCGAGGCTCCTGCCCCAGAGCTTCAGTCCTCAGCTGAGCGACTGGTACTGGCTGCCGCGGCACCTGGCCGCGAGCAGCGTTCTCATGACCGGCTATGCGCCGTCCGACGTGACCTGGATGTGCAGGTCGGCACAGGTCGTCGCCCATCTGGTCGTCCCGTACCACGTGGTCAACCTCGAGCAGGGAGCACCGGTCACCTTCTGCAACCTGAGCGCCCCCCTGCCGGCGGTCTGGGGACGGCTGAAGGACTTCTCCTGACGCCCCTAGAGTTCCAGCGTGGCCTCAGCGGTGATGGGCACCGCGGCAAGCGCCTTTGAGACCGGACAGTTCGCCTTGGCATCCTCGACCGCCGCGGTGAAGACGGCGGCATCAATGCCCGGAACCTTGCCCTTGACGATCAGATGAATCCCGGATATCCCCTCGGCGGCCCCGAAAGTCACCTTGGAGATCGTGTCGAGCCGTTCGGGTGGGTGCCCGGCACCGGTGAGCCCGTGCGCAAGCGCCATCGACAGGCAGCCCGCATGTGCTGCGGCGATCAGCTCCTCGGGGCTCGTGCCGCTCGCGCGTGAATCGGCCCGCTGGTTCCAGGTGAGAGCGAGCTCCGGGAAAGCACCGCTCGCCGGGCGCACGGTTCCTTTACCGCTGACCAGACTGCCTTCCCACGTCGCGCTGGCGCTGCTTTCGACGGTCATGCGTGGCTCCTTGCAGAACTGACGATCGGTCTCAGCCTACCCACATCGTCCGGTTCCGCGCTCGCAGCCCGCTGCCGTACGTTGGCGAGGCCCCTCGCCGATCGCTAGCCTGCGGCGGCGAGCTCCGGGATGAACATCGCGGCTTCAACGGTGCCCACCCCGCTCGCGAGGTCATACCCGGGGAGGGCCGAGAAGCCGACAACGGTATGCACCTTGCCGTTCTGGGTGAAGGTGACCGTGTTGTCACCGCTGACGACGTCGACGATCCCAGGTGCGCCCGCCTGCGACAGCTCGTAGAGGGCGGGGTTGATCACGCCGAGGTCGTGTCCAGCGTACTGGTCTGCGATCGCGATGATGCCGGAGAAGAGTGGCGTCGACTCACTGGTGCCACAGGTCACGTAGAACCCTGGCGGACCGCCACCCTTGAAGCTCTGATACATGATCGCGCCGCCGTCGCAGGCGCCGCTCATGCTGATGTCGGGCACGCCACGCTGGTCGCCGACCACCGACGAGACGCCGTTCTGAAAGTCGGGCCTCGAGAAGATGATCGACTTACCACCGCCGCCGGCAAGGGGGTTCGGCCCTGCGTCGCCGAAGATGAACTCATTGGTCGGCACGCTGTAGGTGTCGTTCCAGACGTTGTCCGGAGCGGTGTGGTTGCCCTTGGCATTGAGGTGCAACTGGGTGCCGCCGATGCCCGTGACCAGTGGATCGGAGTCGGGCCATGAGGTCACCGGGTGCAGCTTGTAGTTGATGGCGAAGAACCCGACGTCCGCGGCTCCCGAGTCGCCTGACGCTGTGTCCACCGTGACGCCGTGCGCCGCGGCGTTGATGTACGCCGAACGCAGATTGAGCAGCGACTGCTTGGTCGGGAAGGTCTCCTCGGTCGCGCTGAAGCTCTGGCTGATGACGTCGCCGAGGTGATGGTTGATCACGTAGTTCTCGGCTGCGACGATCTGCGGGAAGCCGGTCGTTCCCTCGTTCTCGGACGTCGGGGTCTCGACCAGGAGGATGTTCGCGCCGGGCGCGATCGTGTGCGCGTACTCCACGTCGAGATCGGTCTCTCCCGCCCACCCGGAGTTCGGATGCGGCACTGCGCCTGCCGGCTGGATGATCTTGAACGACGGAGGAGGTGCGAGATGGAACGCCGCATCGAAGACGGCGAGATCGTGCCGCACCGTGGTCGAGCCGAACGAGTCGACGATGACGATGGTCTTCCCGGCGCCCGTGTAGCCCTTGGCGTAGAGAGCGGGCAGGTCATAGGCGCGCTGGATCTGCGCCGGGTCGTAGCAGGCGACGTGGAAGTCTGACTCGCACTGCGCGGTGGTCGGCGGCCCCGCCGTCGACACGAGCTGCGACATGGCGATGTCCGGCTGTATGGCGATCGTCGCCTCAGCCGGAGCTGTTGCGACCGACCCGAGACCCATTCCAGCCAATCCGAGCGTGGCCGTCGCCACCGTCAAACGAAGTGCGCGCATGATTGATCCCCCTGATGCTGCTCTCGGAAGGATGACACCACGTTCCGGGTGCCGAGGTCAATGAGCAGGCGCGGATCAGGCGTTGACCCGAGCCATGTACGCGTCGGCGCCGCGCGCGCCGGCAACCCGGTCCGGGGCCGCCACGGCGTCGATCTCTCGAAGGTCGTCGGGGGTCAGCGTCACATCCACCGCGGCGGCGTTGGCCTCGATGTTCTCGCGTTTGCGCGTCCCCGGGATCGGCACGATGTCCTCACCCTGGTGGAGCACCCAGGCGAGTGCCAGCTGCGCGGTGCTGATGTCGTGCCGTCGCGCGATCTCCTCGAGATGCCCGACCAGGCGGACGTTCTGGTCGAAGTTGTCCTGCTGCCAGCGCGGGACGCTGCGCCGCCAGTCGTCAGCCGGGATCTCGTCCAGGCGCCGGAACTGACCGGTGAGCATCCCCCGTCCGAGAGGACTGTAGGCGACGAAGCCGATCCCGAGCTCGCGAATGGTCGGCAGGATCGCCGCCTCGGGGTCGCGGCTGAAGATCGAGTACTCGGTCTGCAGCGCGGTGATCGCGTGGGTTGCGTGCGCGCGCCGGATCGTATCCGGCGCGGCCTCGGACAGCCCGAGGTAGCGGACCAACCCTGCTGAGACCAGCTCACCCATCGCCCCCACGGTCTCCTCGATCGGCGTCGACGGATCCACACGGTGCAGGTAGTAGAGGTCGACGTAATCGGTGCCGAGGCGCGCGAGACTCTGCTCGAGCGCCGGACGGACCCGGTCGTGCTTGCCGAGGCCCGCGCCGCCGCCGCCACCGAATTTGGTCGCGAGCACGACGTCGGCGCGGCGACCCGCGATCGCCCGGCCCACCACCACCTCGCTGCGGCCGGACCCGTAGATGTTGGCCGTGTCGATGAAGGTGACGCCGAGCTCGAGGGCGCGCGCGATGGTCGCTGCCGACTCGGCATCCTCGGCTCCCCCGTAGACGCCGGCGAAGCTCATCGCACCGAGCCCGACTCCCGAGACGGTGGGGCCTGCCAGCCCGAGGCGGCGGTGCTGCATGGGTGAACCTCCAGGTCTCCGGGTGCCGTGCATCAGGCTAGCGGTTTGGTTCCCTCCGGCGCGTACGATCGCTCGGGTCGAGCTCCGGATTCGACGGACTGAAGGGGACAGTGATGAGCACTTTTGACGCCGGACGGTTCTGGGACAGTGGTTCGGCGCCGGCGCGCTGGTGGGAGCAGCACCTTGCCGGCCGTCTCACCGAGCACGTGGTCACGTCTCGCGTCCTCGCGGGCAATCATCTCGGCGACCCGGCGGAGCGACCGTTGTGGGTCTACACGGCGCCCGGGTACGGCAGCTCGGAGGAGCGCTACCCGTCCGTCTACGTCATCCAGGGATACACCGGGCAGGCCGTGATGTGGTGGGGTCGCTCGCCGTTTCGAGAGGGATTCCCGGCTGCGGCGGATCGCATCATGGCGAGCGGTGAGGCGTCGCCGTGCATCGTCGTGTACGTCGATGCCTGGACGGCGTACGGCGGTTCCCAGTTCGTCGACTCGCCGGGAACCGGGCGCTACCACACCTATCTGTGTGAAGAGATCGTGCCCTTTGTCGACGAGCACTACCGCACCATGGCCGGCGCGGCGCACCGCGGCATCATGGGGAAGTCGAGCGGCGGCTTCGGCGCGATGATCACGCCGATGCTTCGGCCAGACCTCTTCGGCGGCATGGCAACCCACGCGGGCGACGGCCTCTACGAGTGCTGCTACATCCCCGAGTTCGCCAAGGCGACCCGATTCCTTCGCGACTACGACGGCGACATCTTCGCGTGGTGGAAGGACTTCCAGTCGCGCGTGGCGTTCACCAAGGAGGCCGATCACGTCCTGGTCATGACCCTCGGTGTCGCAGCGTGTTTCTCCGCTCGCGAGGACGGCACCCCCGAGCTTCCGTTCGACCCCAGCACCGGACGGCTGCGCGACGAGGTGTGGGCGCGCTGGCTCGCGTGGGACCCGGTGCGCATGGTCCCGCAGTATGCGGATGCGTTGCGGTCGCAGCGCGCGGTCTGGATCGACGCGGGAACGCGGGATGACTGGTATCTCGACCTGGCCGCCACAGCGTTCCGCGATGAACTCGCGAAGATCGGTGTCACCGACGTTCAGTTCGAACTGTTCGAGGCGACACACATGGGCATCGACTACAGGTATCCAAAGTCGCTCGCATACCTGAGCGCCCGCCTCCGCTGACGCGCTACCTCGTGCTGAACACCACCACCGACCGAAGCACCTCGCTCTTGACGATCTTGCGGAATGCGGCCTCGACGTCGTTGATGGAGATGACCTCCGAGACGAATCCGTCGAGGTCGAGGCGGCCCTTGCGATAGAGGTCGATCAGCACCGGGAAGTCGCGGGTCGGCAGGCAGTCGCCGTACCACGACGATCGCAATGACCCGCCGCGGCCGAACACCTCTGACATCGGCAGCGCGACGGTCATACCCTGCTCCGGCGGGACACCGACGTTCACCAGCCGCCCGGCATGGTCTCGCGCCAGGAATGCCTGGACATACGTCTCGGGTCGGCCCACCGCGTCAACCACAAGGTCGGCGCCGAATCCTCCGGTGAGCGCGCGGATGGCGTCGACCGGGTCCTCTCGGGTGGCATCGATGGTGTGGGTCGCGCCGAACCGCCGCGCCCATTCGAGCTTCATTGCGACGACGTCGACCGCGATCACCATGCGCGCCCCCGCGATCGTGGCGCCGGCAATCGCCGCGTTGCCGACCCCGCCGCATCCGATGACCGCAACCGTGTCACCCGCTGCAGCGGCCCCGGTGATCACGGCTGCCCCGTAGCCGGCCATCACGCCGCACCCGATGAGCGCCGCCGCTTCGCGGCGAACGGTCGGATCCACCTTGACCGCCTGCCTCGCGTGGACGAGACAGAGTTCGGCGAAGGCGCCGATGCCGAGCGCGGCGGTGAGTTCGGTGCCGTCGTCAAGGGTCATGCGCTGGCGCGCGTTTCGGCTGTCGAAGCAGTACCAGGGCCGGCCCCGCAGGCAACTCCGGCAGGTCCCGCAGGGTGCCCGCCATGCGACAACCACGACGTCTCCCGGTGCGACGTTGGTCACCCCGTCGCCGACCGCCTCGACCCTCCCGGCAGCCTCGTGGCCCAGCAGAAATAGGAAGTCATCGCCGATCCCCCCTTCGCGGTAGTGCAGGTCGGTGTGGCAGACGCCGCACGCATCGACGCGGATGACGACCTCATCCGGACCGGGATCGGGGACGTGCACCGTGACGACCTCGACCGGCGCACCCCGGGTGCGCGCGACAACGCCTCGAACCTGCTGGGGCATGACGGTGCCTCGCGTTGAGTTGGACGGTGACCGGAGCAATGACTCTACGAGATCGCTCGAACGCCGAACGCCCGGCTATGCTCGGCTCATGGGAGTCATCAATCTCGCCGCGGTGCTCGCGAGCTTCTCCGATCCGTGGGCACCGCGCACCGTGGCAACGCTCAACGACTACGACGTCCGCGTCGTCAAAACGAATGGGGAGTTCACGCGCCACAGCCATCCGGAGACCGACGAGCTCTTCCTCGTGCTGAAGGGTGCACTGACGATCCGCATGGACGCCGGCGACGTCGATCTGGGCGAGGGCGATCTCTGCGTGATCCCGCGTGGCATGTCCCACCAGCCCGTGTCCCGTGACGGCGCCGAGGTCCTGCTCATCGAGCCCACGGCGACGGTCAATACCGGTGATACACCAAGTGAATTCACGCGAACCCCGATCGTGATCCCCGCGTCAGACGGGCCGCAGCGCTAGGGCCACTGTTCCCAGGCGCGCATGGTCGAGGCGATCGACTCCTCCTCGTAGGCGAGGTGGGCGAGCAGGTCATCCTCGAGCCGTTGCAACGCGTCCACCAGGCGCTCGCGCGCGGGGGGCGCCGCGCTGTCATCGAGATGCCTGGCCGACTCCTCGACGTCATCGAGCAGATCTGAGATCGCCCTGTGGTCGGCTTCGAGCCTGTCGACCACCGCTGACAGCTCCGGATTCGACCGGCGCAGCGCGGGAAACATGGCGGCATCCTCGTGACCGTGATGCGCGTGCACGACTCTGCAGTGGTAGAGGCAGTCCACCCGCAGCGTCCAGATGGGACTGCGCGTCTGCAACGCGGCGATCCGCCCGGTGATCTCCGCCGCCGGCGCACCCGAGGCGACGTCACCGGCCAGTTCCCGGCAGACCGCGAGGTCGCTGCGCAGCATCTGGTGGATGAGCTTGAGCTGCCGGTGCATCAGCACCCCGAACGGCGCCTCGCCGTTGCCGCGCCCGGTCATCTCAGAGCAGGTGAGCCTTGCGCAGCGCGTCCTCGACGTCGCCGATCCCATCGACCAGGTATCCGGGATCATCGCGCGCCAGAACGTCGCGGTCGCGAATCCCGGAGCACACGGCGATCGACACGTGGCCCAGCGCGTTGGCGGCGGTCACGTCGGCCTCGCTGTCGCCGATGACGACCGCCGGGTCGTCATCCGGCACGGTCTGGCGGATCAACCGTGCCTTCTGGAACGCCGGATCCGGGCTTGCCCCGGCTGCCGCGATGGCGTCGAAGAAGGGGGTGAGCGCGAAGACCGCGAGCTGAGCGCGCAGCGCCGTCGCTGAGGATCGGAGCGTCACCAGCGTGCAGCGGAAGGTCGCCGCGCACCGGGTGAGCACCGGGATGGTCTCGGGGAAAAGGACGTCGAAGCCGAGGCTCTCCGGCTCCTCGATGAGCTCGACGAACTTCGCATGGAATTCCGTGACGCTGCCATCGGCGAGACCGCTCTCCGCGAGGATCTCCGGCCAGCCGGTGCGCTGCCGCTTCAGCTGCCAGTATGTGGCGCGCGGCAGCGGTGTCCCGCCCAGCGACTCGCAGACCGTGCTGTAGACGTGGTGGTGTCGTGCCGACACATCGAGCAGGGTTCCGTCGAGATCAAAGACGAGCGTCGGCGGCCGCTGCGCTGGCAATCTGCTCCTCCAACCCGTCTGGAAAAACGCGAGCCGGAGAGAATCCGGTCGCCTCGCGGAACCGCGTGACGTCGAGCACGATATCAGCCGCGGGTTTCTGTCGAGGGTGCTGCTCGAGCGCCGAGCCACCGCCGGCCAGCCGGAGCACGGCGCCGGCGGCGTCACGGACACTGACCCCGCTCCCGGAGCCCACGTTGTAGGTGCCGGAGAGCCGGCGCTCCCAGGCGACCGTGACCGCCTTCGCGGCGTCGTCGACGTGCAGATAGTCGCGCAGCTCCTCGCCGCCGAAGATGCGAATCGACTCACCTCTGACCGCGCTGCGCACGAAGTTCGGGATCGCCCGCTGGATGGTGTCGCCGGTTCCGTAGAGCACGGTGAAGCGCAGGATCGCGATCCGCATCTGCTCGCGGAGTTCCACCGTGCGGCAGAAGACCTCGGTGGCGACCTTGCTGGCGCCGTACCAGCTCCGCGGACGCGGCTCCGTGTCCTCTCCGAGTCGCGCGCTCCCGATCGGCAGCCCGTAGACCTCCGCGGTGCTCGCGACGACGTTCGCCTGCCCGGCGCGCCCGAAGGCGTCGAAGAGGTGGACGGTGCCCATCACGTTTGCCAGGAAGACCGGCGCCGCCTGGTCCTCCGCCGGGTTCCGGGGCACCAATGCGGCGAGGTGGATGATCGCGTCGACAGGGCCGCACTCCCGTGCGGCGCTGTGGATCGCGACGGCGTCGGTGAGGTCAGCCTGGATGCACTGCGCCGCGTTCAGGCCGGACCGGTCGGGCGCCGAGCGGCCGAGCAGCACCAGGTCGTGACCGGCTGCGACCACGAGTTCGGCGACCCGGCTGCCGAGGAACCCCGAGGCGCCGGTGAGCAGCACCCTCATGCTCGCAGCTTCTGTCTCCGCCGCTGGAGCCCCGCGCGCTGCGACTCGATGTCGGACATCGGCACGAGCACGGGCTCGAAATCCATCCCGCGGATCCACACCATTCCCTGCCGTGCCGGGTTCAGCCGCTGCGGGATGTCCGGCGGCGCCTCGTCGAAGGCGAGCTTCACGAAGACATACGGCATGTTGACGCCAAGCTCGGTGAAGAACAGGTGCGTGGTGAAGAAGCGGCCGATGTTGATCTCGGTCGGATTGGGGATGCCGTTGCGGTCGTACGTGAGGTCGACGCCGAAGAGGGCATCCGGCGTGGGGTCGATCGCGAGCACCGCCGCCCTCGCGATGTCGTCCACCTGCGGATCCGCGACGGTGATCGCCGCGCCGGTCGCGCCCGTGACCCCCGACTGCGACACCTTCGAGAGCTCCCAGTAGAGGCGTTTGCGACCCTGTGCGAGGACGAGCTCACCCCTGTGCCAGATCGACATCCAGGTGATGGTCTGAGGCTCCAGAAGCTCTGACGCCGTGTACCTTCCCCAGCCCTGGCGCAGGTCGAGCCACGATCGCGCGGTATCGAGATCGTGGACGGGGAGAGCACCACGGCCACCCGCGCCCGTGGAGTCACGCAACCACATCCGCCCGCCGAAGGAGTCGAAGGCACCTTTCAGGTCTGCCTCGGTGTGCATGACCACGGTCTCCGGGACCACGAGCCCCGCGTCATGCCAGCGCTCGTACGAGAGGAACTTGTCCTGACAGGTTCGCACCGTCTCCGCCGATGGCAGGAAGGTCCGCGCGTGCACCGCGTCGCGGTGATCCGAGAGGAAGCGCACCTCGGCGTCGTTCTGCGCGTGGACCAGGTCGACGCCGTGCTCGTCGATGATGTCGTTCAGCACGTCGAGGTACGCGGGGTCGCTCGCGAGCGGGACAAGGAACCGGCTGTCGGTCTCGGCGCGCATGAGCAGGAACTCGTCGGCGTCGGTGCCGACCAGGTCGAACGGCTCAGGTGCCAGGCGCAGGGAGCGCACGAAGTTCGTCGAGGGTGAGCCGCCGGCGCCGGTGATGAGGATCCGCTTCAACGCCGGCCCACCAGGCTTGTGTGGAGCACCGCCGCATGGTAGCCCGGCTGCGGCTCAGGCCCCGGTGGCGCGGTCGATCTGTTCCCTGAGGGTTTCCGGGCCGATGATCCTGTCGCTTACTCGTTCGAGTCCTTCCAGCCGAAGTGCTTCCAGCGGAAGATCCCGGAGAGCCCGAGGCGCGACACCTGCAGCTGCTCGAACTCCTCGAACCGGTCCGCTCCGGGGCCGTCGACGGAGAGGTGCACGGCCTCGGTGGTGATGTGATCGATGTCGGCGGCAGGAGCCAGGTAGTGCTTGCGGCGGTGGGCGTGCTCGAAGACGATGCCGTGGAAGATGTCCTCGTTGGCGAGCGCGGCGACCTCCACGACCTTCCCGATGTTGACGCCCTCGCTGGTCACGACTGCCTCACCCGTCTTGACGGCGGTCCACGCGATCTCTTCTTCAGCCATGCGACCCATCATAGAGCCGGTGCAATTGGACGGCCTTGATGGCGGGCGTCTGGCCGAACACCAGGAGGAAGAGCGCCTCGCGGGCGAGACGTTGCGCGTGGTGATCCACCCCGATCGAGCGGCCGCCGCCTGACACGACCAGCGTCGTGGCCGCCCGGAGCGCCAGCTCCGATGCGCGGGCGCGCTGCTCCGGCATCGTGTCCGGCGATGCCCGGTTGAGCGCATTGCGGCACGCACGGAGTTCGTTCTCGAGCGCCTCGCTGCCGAGGAGCGCGGCACACCGGCGTGCAATGCCGAGCGCGAGCGAGCCGTTGGGACGGAGGCCGGAGCGATCCGCCGCCTGCCACTCGTCGAACGGCTGAATCGAGATCACGCGGTCGGCTGGCACGGCGTGACTCTCGAACCGGAGCGTCACGGTCGCGCTCGCGTTGACGGCCGCCAGGCGGAGCGGCTCCGCCCGCAGCGTCGGGCTCGCGCCCGCATCCACCAGCGCCCAGACGATATCCCCGTCCGCGCGCCGGGCCGCAGCTCGGACCACGTCGATCCGCCCCCACCCGGTCACCCACGGGGCGAACCCGTGGAAGCGCCAGCCGTCGCCGTCCGGCTCGGCCGTGAGGATCGGCGCCCCCGGCCGGCGCAGCCCGGAGAACGCGACGCCCGCGCGGGTGGCGCCGCTGCAGAGTCGCGCGAGCCAGGCGTCGCGAAGTGCCGGCGGCGCCGTGCTCAGCGCACGGACGGCGCCGTGATGCTGCATCCAGACGAACGCGCTCGTGAGGCATCCCGAGGCGATGATCTCGATGACCTCGAGCGCGGTGGCCATATCCGCAATACCCATGCCTCCGGCGTCGGCAGGACCCGCCAGGCCGTAGAAACCGGCCTCGGCAAGGCGGTCGAGCCGGTCCACCGGCACGATCTCCGCTTCATCGACCTCGAGCGCCCCGGGGAAGAGCACGCCGTCGCTGATCTCACGAGCGTTCGCAAGGGGATGGGCTGTCACGGACCCCGGGTTCCGACGCCGCTCGGTGACTACGCCGGACGGGCCTTGGCCGCGGCGCGGGCCCGCCGCCGGCGGGGCCGGACCGGCGAGTGCGGGGGGCGCTCCGGAAAGGCGGGCTCCCCGAGTGCTTCGAGCTCGTCCGCGAGCCAGCGGTTCATCGAGCCCACGTCGGCCATCGCGTCGCGGTCGGCGACGATCCCGATGTCCAGGCTGCCGTTGTAGCTCATGACGGTGATGTTGAGGCCGAGGCCGTCCATGATCACCGAGACCGGGTAGATGGCCTCGAGGAGCGCGCCGGCGCAGTACAGCGGGATCTGCGGCCCGGGAACGTTCGAGACGACGAGATTCCAGGTTGGACGGAGTCGCGGGTTGCTCGTCCACGCGAAGGTGAGCCGTGCGGCGCGCGTGAACAGCGCAGGAGGGATGAAGTTGTTGGCGTCCTGCAGCAGCGAAGCCGGGAGCGCCTGATCGCGCTCCTTGAGGGCTATGATGACTGGGTTAGCTTGGAGGCGGCTGATGCCTTGGGTCGGGTGGGAGTGGGAGGCGATCAGGTTATCGCCGGCCTGACCAAGGTGCTGCAGGGCGATAAGGCGTGGC
>DAIQQM010000073.1:0-13181 GCA_036786805.1 Candidatus Dormiibacterota bacterium
TTCCCAAGCGTCTGCCGCTCGCCCGGTATCGGGAGCCCGTCCTGGACGGACTTCAGCGCCGTGGTCAGCTTTGCAGCCGCCTCGGCGCGGGTCCTCCCATACCTGAAGATCCGTCCCCTGCCGGCCACCCCGCTGACCTGGGCGACCCAGCGGCCGTCCTGTCGCCGGTAGATGCTCCCCTCCGCGTTGCCACGCCGCCCCTTCCGCCCGCGACCGGCGGTGGTCGGCGAGATCCGTTCACGTTCGCCAGCATTTGCTGTCAAATTGCTGTCAATCGGGTCGGTCTCGCTGTCCACCACGCCCGAAAGTCTACGCTTTCGTATTCAGAAACTGGTGCCCGCTCAGGGATTCGAACCCTGGACCTTGGGATTAAGAGTCCCCTGCTCTACCAACTGAGCTAAACGGGCGAGTGCCCGATTCTAACCGGGGGTCACTCGGCCGCTCGGCCCGGCCCCGCCGCCGACTCGGCCGGCGCGCCGCTCCCCGCCCAGCCAGATCATCGATCGGTACTGCTGAGCCAGCCGCGTCCGGAGTGGCGGTGGCACAGGCGAGACCACCCCGGACATCGGCGAGGTCGTCCGCCCTTCGATCGCGGCGCGCAGATCCGCGGCGCTGTTCCCGGGGAAGACGGTGAGCACGCGCCCCAGGTCGTGCTCGCCGAAATGGCTGTCCCCGGCGCCGAGGGCCGCGCCGAGCCGCTCGCGGTGCTCGGCATAGAACGTGTCGAGCAGGGCCCAGGTCCGGGGAAGCACCGGGGCCGTGTGGCGCAGTTCGATGCCGTCCACCCGGCGGCTCTCGAGCAGGCTCCGGGCCTTCCCGGGGGTCATCGAGGCGAACCACGTGGGCATGAAGGGGTGGGCGATCACCGCGAGACCGCCGGCGTCATGGATCGCGTCAACCGTGTCCTCAACGGACATGTGCATGCGGATCTGCCGCTCCAGGAACAGCCCGACGATGTGGATTCCGGGTGGGAACGCTGCCGTGACCTCCTCGCCGCGAACCACGTCGACGCCAAGCGCCGCGCCGGTCTCGATCGCCGATCCCAGCTCGGAGATGGTGTCGTGGTCGGTGATGCAGAGCACGTTCAGGCCGATGGCGGCAGCGGCGCGGACAAGGTCCACGGCGCTGACCATCCCGTCACTGGCGAGCGTATGCGCGTGGACCTCCGCGATGCCGAGCCCGCCGGCGGCGCGCGTGCGCGCGCTCGATCTCTGCGTCATCGATCCAGTGTAGTGGCCGCTGAGAGTGCGCTGAGAAGAGCTCTTTGCGATCATCTCGTGGCCGAGTCGTGGCGAGTCGACTCATATACTCGAAGCAATGAGTGG
The DNA here is from genome assembly GCA_036786805.1 of Candidatus Dormiibacterota bacterium. Taxonomy (GTDB): domain Bacteria; phylum Chloroflexota; class Dormibacteria; order Aeolococcales; family Aeolococcaceae; genus Palsa-851. Next base: position 1,326 of record DAIQQM010000073.1, read on the forward strand.
GCCGACCCGCATCCTCGTCGTGGACGACGAACAGAGCATCACCGACTTCATCGCGCTTGGCTTGCGCCACGAGGGATATGACGTCCGCACCGCGCCGGATGGACACGTCGCACTCAGGGTCGTCGACGAGTTCAAGCCGCACCTCGTCGTGCTCGACCTGATGATGCCGCGTGTCGACGGCTGGCAGCTCTGCCGCGCGCTCTCCGGCGACCGCTCGCGCGGGATCATCATCCTCAGCGCGCGCGACGAGACCAGCGACCGCATCCAGGGGCTCGAGCTCGGGGCCGACGACTACCTCGTCAAGCCCTTCGATTTCGCGGAGCTGCTCGCCCGTATCCGGGCCGTGCTCCGGCGGCGCAATCCGGATCTCACCCGAGTGATCCACGCCGGTGACCTCAGCATCGACACGGCGACGCGCGAGGTGCGTGCCGGCGGGCGCACCGTGGAGCTCTCGGTGCGCGAATACGATCTTCTGCTGTATCTCGCGAGCAACGTGGACCAGGTGCTGCCCCGCCAGCGCATTCTCGACGAGGTGTGGGGCTACAACTTCTTCGGCGATGAGAACAACATCGAGGTCTACATCCGCTACCTGCGCACCAAGCTCGGCGACACGACTCACGAACGGATTCAGACCGTGCGCGGTGTCGGCTACCGGCTGCGCAGCACCGTCGACGGGAGCGACGCCGCGGCGCGGTAGGACGTGCGTCGTATCGGACACGCCCTCGCTTCGCTGCGATGGCGGCTGACTCTCACATTCATCGCGCTGCTGCTGCCCTTGCTGGTGCTGCTCGCGGGGTATCAGTACCTCACGTTGCGCGCGAGCCTCATCACCAACCGCGTTGGTGAGCTGCAGGCCGATTTCACCTCCGCAAAGCGGCTGATCGCCAACAAGGAACGGGCGCTGGGCGCGACCACGACCGCGGCGCTGCGCCTCTGCAACACGCACCCGGCGCTGGTCGGGACCGCGGTGGCGAGCGCCGTGTCGGCCGTGACCGGGCAGACCGTGCAGGTGGTCGTGTTCAACAGCAACCTCACCCAGGAGGCGGTCGCGCCGGTCGGATCGAGCCCACCGATCCTGGACGCCGCCGTGCTGCGGGGCGTTGTCAACCGAGGCACGCGTTCCACCGCCCAGCAGATCAGCACCAACAGCGGTGATCAGCTCGTCGTCGGCTTTCCCGTGGTCGCGGGAACCGGCGCCTGCGGCGTCGCGCAGCTGTCGGTGGCGATGACGCCGATCACCAACGTCCTGCACGACGAGATCCTCCTGATCACGGCCGGCGGCCTCGTGATCCTGGGGCTCGCGACCGTTCTGGGTGTCATGCTCACGGGGCGCACGCTCCGACCAATGCGCCGTCTCACCGCCACCGCCGAGCAGCTTGCGGCCGGCGATCTCACCGCCCGGAGCCGGCTGTCACCGAGCAGCGACGAGGTCGGGCAGCTCGCGAGCAGCTTCGACCACATGGCCGACCGGATCCAGGAAGCCTTTGCAGCGCAGCAGGATTCCGAGGCACAGGTGCGCCGGTTCATCGCCGACGCGTCGCACGAGTTGCGCACGCCGCTGACGGCGCTCAAGGGCTACATCGATGTCCTGCGCCGTGGCGCCGGGCGCGAACCGGCGGCGCTCGACGCCGCGCTCGAGGCGATGAGCAACGAGTCCGAGCGCATGCGCGTCCTGGTGCTCGATCTGCTGACCCTGGCGCGGCTCGACGCCCAGCGTCAATCGCACCCGGAGGACTTCGACCTCAACGCCGCGGTCAACCGGCTCCTCGACGAGGGGGTGCCGGGCATGCCCTCGGTCGTGCAGCGCACCCTGGGACCGCTGCCCCTGACCGTTCGCGCCGACAGCGGCGCGGTGACCACGATCGTGCGCAACCTGCTCGTCAACGCCTGCAAGTACGCGCACGGCGCCGCCCAGCACTGGAGCACGGCGGTGGAGGCGGGCTGGGCCAAGCTCGAGGTCCGTGATGAGGGGCCCGGGATCGCCGCCGCCGATCTTCCTCACGTGTTCGAGCGCTTCTTCCGCGGCGAGAAGACGCGCGCCCGCGAAGAGGGTGGGAGCGGACTGGGTCTCAGCATCGTGCAGGGCCTCGCGCGTGCCCAGGGAGGCGATGTGGCCATCCGCAGCGCCGAGGGGATGGGGACGACGGTCACCGTCTGGCTCCCGCTCGCTCCCGTTCCGCCGCCGCCCCCTACAGATTGAACGGCGACTGAAAGGACAGCCCGCTCAGGACCGTCAGCTGCCCGGTGGCCATGAGGAGCCCGAAGCCGAAGAGGATCAGGCCGGCGACGATGCTGATCACCCGAAGGTGGCGGTTGACGCTCCGCAGCACTCCCTGGAGCCGATCCGCGAGCAGGGCCACGAGCAGGAACGGGATGGCCAGCCCGAGGCAGTACAGGACCATGAAGGGGAGGCCGCCGAACTCGCGGTTCTGAGCGATGGTGAGGATTGCGCCGAGCTGCGGGCCGAGGCAGGGCAGCCACCCGGCGGCGAAGGTCAACCCGAGCAGCAGCCCACCCGCCGCACCGCTCGACACACGGAGGTGGAACCGCCGCTCGCGCTCCAGCCAGCCGAAGCGCAGCACGCCCATCGTCTGCAGCGCCAGCACCATGATGATCGCGCCCGCAACCCGGTTGACGAGGTCGAGGTTGCGCTGGAACACCGTGATGGCGAGCACCCCCTCGAGCAGGTAGTACTCGGCGATGAACACCACGCTGAACCCGACCACGAAGGCGACGCCGGTCGTCATCGCCGAGCTCCGCACCGAGGGCGTGGCCACCGTCCCCCCCGAGGCTGCGGCAAGTGCCGGTTGCCCCGCGCGCCCGCTCAGATAGGCGGCGTACGCGGGCATGAGGGGAAACACGCATGGCGAGAGGAAAGACACGAGTCCCGCGAGAAACGCGAGCGGAATGGACGGCCCCGCTGATACCCCGATCACGGCCTTAGCGTAGGTCGGCAGGTGCTAGGGAGGTCCTTCCACGTAGTAGCGCTGCCGCCACCGGATGAAGACGTAGAGCGCCAGGAGCACGAAGAAGACCTCGTAGACCAGCGGCGTCGGCCAGTGGAACGCCGCCTGGGCGAAGCGCTGGATGCCGCTCGCCGGGGGCGAGGTGGTAGCCGGCTTCACGGCCTGCGCCACGGGGGTGGCTGTCGGGATCGGAGTCGGCACCGACGACGGGACGGGTGCACCTGAGGATTCGGCGACCAGCGCCGGCGGCGCTGGCGCGCCGGCGTCGCTCTCCAGGTACACCCGGCTGCCGCCCGTCGGCGGGTTGAGCGCCACGACGACCTCCGGAGGCGTTGTGTTGGCGACGGCGATCGCCTCGACGTTCTTGCTGTCGGTGGGCAGGCCCGTGTCCGCCTTGTGGTACGTCAGGCCCCCGTCGGTCGACCGGAAGAGATCACCGCCGGTGCTCCCGCCGGCGTCCGCCCCCGCGTAGGCGAGGTTCGGATCGAGCGGCCCGAACTGGGCCACCGTCAGTGTCAATGCCTGCGGGACCCCGGTCCCGGCGGTCCATGTGGCACCACCGTCGCCGCTTCGGAAGATGCCCTGAGATGTCGCCACGATCACCGGCCGCTTCGGGACCGCCTTGTCGATCTGACCGGCCGTGATCGACGAAACCACCGCTCCGGCGGGGAGGCCGGATTGCAGCACCTCCCAGGCCCCGCCACCGGTGCTGCTGAAAAGGTATCCCGACGCCAGTGTTCCGCTGATCGCCCCGTCCGCCCCCGCGATCACCGTGAACTGCGGGAAGTTGGCGGCGACGGCGACCGCCGAGATCGCGTAGCGGTCCAGCCCGCCGTCATGCCAGACGTGCCCGTTCGGGCTGAGCGCGACTCCCTCGTTGGTCCCGGCGGCGATGCCGTCGAGGCCGAAGGCGAAGGCGCGCACGTCGAGGTTGGGCAGGCCGTCGGAGGCGTCCGCCCAGGTCGCCCCCGAGTCGCCGCTGGCATACACGCCGTTGCCGTCGGTCCCGGCGAATGCGTCGCTCGAGTTGCGGGCGTCGAAGCCGACCGCCCAGACCCGAAAGCCGCTGAGCGTCTGGGTCCAGGTGGCGCCGGTGTCGTGGGAGACGTAGACGCCGGCGTCGGTGCCCGCCATGATCGTGCTCGGCATCGACGGCTCGATCGCCAGGCTCCAGATCTTCCCGGACCCGAGGCCTGCGAGCGGGCCTGCCTCAGAGAATCCGCTGAGGGCCGCCGAAACGCGGGCGCCGAGCGCCGCCCACCCGGTGAGCACCGAGATGGCGAGCAGCGATGCCCCGAGCCGGCGCCGGTGCGAGCGTGCCGGCGGGGTGGCGGACAGACAGGAGCGGGCGGGGTGATGCGTTCTCACTGCAGGGCGCTTGTGGGGGTCGATGGGGAGTGACGGCGCCGCGAGGTCTCGCGCCGCGATCCGGGGAGACGGCACCAGAATACCGCGCGTTCCGGGTTTCGCGGCCGCCTTGCCGCGGTATCTGCGAAGCAGATGCCAACGACCTTCAAGGATTACTACGCGATTCTCGGCGTTCCCCGGACGGCCACTGAGAAGGAGATCCGGACCGCCTTCCGCAAGCTTGCCCGCAAGCACCACCCCGACGTGAACCAGGGCGACAAGGCCGCCGAGGACCGTTTCAAGGAGGTCAACGAGGCCAACGAGGTGCTCAGCGACCCCGAGAAGCGGAAGAAGTACGACGAGCTAGGGCCACGCTGGCAGGAGTACGAGCAGTGGGAGCGCGCCGGCCGGCCCGGCCCGAATCCCTTCGAGAGCAACGAACAGTTCGGCTACCGCACGGTGTCGCCCGACGAGTTCGAGGGCATGTTCGGCACCAGGGCGCCGTTCAGCGACTTCTTCCAGCAGTTCTTCGGTGGCGGGGAGGCCCCGGAGGGCTTCACCTCCGGTCGTCAGCGCCGCCGCGTGGCGCGGCGCGGCCAGGACGTCGAGGGCGACGCCGAGATCAGCCTCGAGGACGCCTTCGCGGGTTCGACGCTCACCGTCGATCTCAGCTCAACGGACGGTCCGCACCGGGTCGAGGTGAAGATCCCGAAGGGCATCCACGAGGGTGCGCGGGTGCGCGCGACCGGTCAGGGCGGCGCCGGCCGGGGTGGCGGCCCCCGGGGCGACCTCTTCATCCGCGTGCACATCCGCCCGCACCATGTCTTCACGCGCTCCGGAGACGACCTCACCGTACGCGTGAGGACGCCGCTGGCAACCGCCGTCGCGGGGGGCACCGTCGGCGTCCCGACGCTGCGGGGCACGACCGCGCAGCTGTCGATCCCGCCTGGAACGCAGAACGGCGCGAGGCTGCGACTTCGCGGGCTGGGGATGCCCCATCTCAAAGGGGAGGGCGCGGGTGATCTCCTCGCCACCGTCGACGTGCGATTGCCACATCCGACGCCCGAGGCACTCCTCGCCTGGGCGGCCACGCACCAGACGCCGCCCTCGGGCTGAGCCCCTCAGGTGACCGTGAGCTCGTGCTCGCGTGTGCTCCGGCGGATCGTGCACACGTCGCCCTTGCACGTCGACGCGATGACGTCCAGGGTCAGCACGCCGCTTCCAGGGCTCCCGAGGCGCACCTCGAGGGACACGGGGAGGGTGTCGAGCGCCCACGATCGCGGCCCGGCACCGAGGAGCGTGGGTGGATCGGCGCTCAGGTTGACGTGCACGGGGGGCCCCTGCTGAAGATCGAGGTCCGCGCCGGCGAGGTCGACATCGGCGCCGACCGTCATGCTGCCACCCGCCGCCCCTGAGAGCGGCGTCCCCACGGGCGCGGCCTGGTCCCGATGGTCGATGACTGGGATCTCGGCGACCACACCGGTGTCCACATCGACGGTGATCACGCGGTGATGGTTCGTGTCGGCAACCACGAGGCGACCGTCCGGGAACACGTCGAGGCCCCCGGGCTCATCCACCGGCTCGCTCAGCGTCAGGGTGCGGAGCGCGCCGCTCTCCCAGATCCGCAGGAGCGAGTTGAATGTGTCCGCGACGGCGATCGACCCGCCGGCGAGTGCCGCGACGCCGAGGGGGTGTTGCAGCCGTGCGGTGGCGCGATCGCCGTCCTCGCTCCCCCAGGCGAAGAGGCCCGTGCCGACCAGGGTCTCGACGCGGCCGTCCCGGAGGACACGGAGCGCCGAGACCTCGGAGTCGGCGAAGGCGATGCCGTCACCGTCGAGGGCGGTGAGCCCGCTCGGCTGCGCCAGGTGCGCCTCCCGCGCCGGTCCGTCACGGAGCCCCTCCGCGCGGCTGCCCGCCAGCACCTCGGCCGGACCACCTCCGCTCCCAACCGCAACGATCCTGTGCAGACCCGCTTCGGCAACCGCGATGCGTCCATCACGCAGCACCAGGACGTCCCACGGCGACCGCAGGTCCGAGGCGAGCACCCGGTGCTCGCCGTCGGGGAGGGACACGGCCACAAGTTCTCCCGCCACCGTGTCGCACACCAGCAGGCGTTCGCCGTCGAAACGCACCCCCTGCGGCTGATGGAAGCCTCCGAACGCATGACGGACACTGCCGTCGAGGTCGCAGACAAGGATGCGATCGTTGCCGGTGTCCGCAATCGCGATGCTCCCGTGCCCGTCCGAGGCCACCTTGCCCGGAAAGGCGAGCGTGGTGCCCGCGCCGACCGGGACCGGCCGGAAGGCGGGACCGGTGGCGAGATCACTCCGGCCCTCGAGCAGGTGGGCGACGGCGGACTCGAGCGCGGGCCCGTTCCCCTCGCCCGAGGCCATCGCGACCACGTAGCCGTCGGGATCGATGACGACCAGCGTCGGCCACGCGCGGACCCCGTACTGCTGCCACGTCTCCAACTCGGGATCGTCGAGCACCGGGTGGGCGATTCGGTGGCGGGCGACCGCCCGCGCCACGGACGCGTGGTCGGACTCGTGCGGGAACTTCGGTGAATGCACGCCGATCACGACCAGGCGGTCACCGAAGCGCTCCTCGAGCGGTCGCAGCTCATCGACGACACGCAGGCAGTTGATGCAGCAGAACGTCCAGAAGTCGAGCACCACGACACGGCCGCGGAGATCGCGAAGCGTGAGTGGATGGTCGGTGTTGATCCATCCACCGGCGCCGCGAAGCTCCGGCGCGCGGACGCGTCCGAGTGTCGTCGTCATGCTCGTGCAATCATCCCGCGCGGCGGTGTCGCGCTGTGACAGCCGAAGGCGGTCGTCCAAGGCGCCTCGGTATAATGCCGGGAGAGGTAGGTTGGTGCACCGGCCGGCGGCCTGGGGGTAGTGCTGCTATCGGTCAACACTCTTTTGAAACTCTCCCTATCCCTTCCTGACCGGCAGGGGGTGGCCCTCCGCCCCCTGCCACTTCTCTCGAGAACGTCCGGCCGACCGCGCGCGTTCAGTCGAGCAGCGAGGTGCGAACCAGTGTGTGCTCGCGGTCAGGTCCGACCGAGACCACGTTGACGCCGGCGCCGCACAGCTCGCCGATACGTTCGATGTAGGCGCGGCAGGCCTCGGGGAGGTCCTCGTACCGGCGGCATTCGCGGGTCGGCGACATCCAGCCGGGGAACTCCTCGTAGATCGGCTCGACGTGCTTGAGGTGCGAGATGTTGGCCATCGGATGGTCCCAGTACTCGCCTTTGCTCATGTACCCGGTGCAGATCTTCAAGGTCTCGAACTCGTCGAGCACGTCCACCTTGGTGAGCACCATCGCGTCGATGCCGTTGGTGGCGACGGCATAGCGTGAGACCGCCGCATCGAACCATCCGACCCTGCGGGCGCGGCCGGTCGTGGTGCCGTACTCGGCGCCGACCTCGCGCAGGTGATCCCCGAGCAGGTCGGTCAGCTCGGTGGGAAACGGGCCGTACCCGACACGTGTCGTGTACGCCTTGAAGACGCCGACCGTGCGCGTGATGCGTGAAGGAGGGATGCCGCTGCCGGTGCACGCACCCCCCGCAGTTGGTGACGATGATGTCACATACGGGTAGGTGCCGAGGTCGATGTCGAGCATCACGCCCTGGGCGCCTTCGAGGAGGATTCGCCGGTCGCCGGTGAGCGCGTCCTGGATGAGCGGATAGATGTCGCGAATGTAGGGATCGATGCGCTCCGCATAGCCGAGATACTCGTCGAGGATCTCTCGCTCGTTGAACGGCTCCGCGCCGTACAGCCGGGTCAAGCTCTCGTTCTTCAAACGGAGCACGAAGCGCAGCTTCTTCTCCAGGAACGCGGGCTTCTGGAGGTCACCGATGCGAAACCCGATGCGTCGCACCTTGTCCTCGTATGCGGGTCCGATTCCGCGCCACGTGGTGCCGAGGCGGTCGTCGCCGCGCATCTCCTCGCCGAGCTGGTCGAGCACCGGGTGGTACGGCATCACCATGTGCGCGCGTTCGCTGATGACGAGATTCTCCGCGGGGATTCCGCCCGACTGGAGCTCGTCGAGCTCCTGGAGGAATGCCTTCGGATCGACGACGACGCCGTGGCCGATGATGCAGGTGGTCTTCGGGTAGAGGATGCCGCTCGGGATCAGGTGAAAGCGGTGCTCCGTGCCGCCGGTGACGACCGTGTGGCCGGCGTTGTTGCCGCCCTGCGAGCGGATGACCATGTCGACGGTGTCGGCGAGCAGGTCGATGACCTTGCCCTTGCCTTCATCGCCCCATTGACCGCCGACCAGAACTGTGACGCTCATCGCGGCGGGAAGCGTACTGGACAGGGCTGTATCGAGTGACTTGTCGAGCCGGCGGGTCCGGGGGGCAACCTCTCCATTAGCCGGATCTCACGCCGCAGGAACCAGAGAACCCGGGCAGCAATCGAGACGATGCCGGGGGGATCGGTACGATGCCTGGACGATGCCAACGTCCGATCCGCAGACGGCGAGCTGCATCTTCTGCGCCATCGTCCGGGGCGACGCTCCGGCGACCTTCCTGCGCAGGGACGAGCTCGTCGTGGCGTTCATGGACATCCGGCCGGTGCAGCCGGGGCATCTGCTCGTCGTGCCACGGGCGCATGCGCAGCTGCTGCCGGAACTCGACCCGAAGAGCCTCGCGCGGCTCTGGTCGATCGCAACCGACCTGAACAGGGCCATCCGGAAGAGTGACCTTCCCGCCGAGGCGGTGAGCGTGTACGTGGCGGATGGCGCCGCTGCGGGCCAGGAAGTCGCGCACGTCCACATCCACCTGATCCCGCGCCGTGACCACGACGGATTCGGGTTCCGCTTTCCCCCCGGATACGGCAGCCAGCCCCGGCGGGAGGAGCTCGAGGCAGTGGCCGCCCGGATCGGTGCCGGCCTCCCTCCCGTCGCCGCGAATCCCGATGGCCGCTGAGGCCGCTCGCGCTCGCCTGCGCCGCTACCGGACCAGGCCCTGGTGGCCGGCCGCGGCCACGCTCGTCATCGCCGAGCTCGGCCTCGGCGCGGCCCTCCTGATTCCGATCACCTTCAGCGATCCCAACGGGGTCGACCCGTACCTGGCCCGCCTGAGCGTCGCGTCGGTGCTCATCGCGCTGCCGTCGCTGCTGGTGCGGCGCCTCGAGCCCGCCCGTCCCATCCTCTTCGCGCTCGCGGCGGTTGCGGCCACGTACACGCTCCTGTCGGCCGGTCCGCAGATCCTCTTCGACCTGCTCGGATCGCGGTCGGGCAGCTTCGATGCGCAGGTCTTCTGGTCGTCGGTCGCCCAGGCCCTGGGGACGCTGCTGATTGCGCTGGCAGCCCGGCGCACGGTGGCCCCGGCATGGCGTCCGTCCCTCCGCCTCGCGCACGCCGGCGCCGGGGGGATCGCTGCCGGGGTGATCGGGAGCGTCGTGCTCATCGGCCTCGGTCTGGCGCTGCCGGCGGGCGTGCTCGGGAGGGTCGCCCTCCAACCGGTCGCCCTGGGTCGCGACTTTCCCTTTCTGGGTCCCGCGAACGCGCTCCAGGCCTTCTCGCAGGAGGTGCAGTTCAGGGGTATGCTGCTCGGCGCGCTCGAGCGCACCATGAGTCCGCGCTGGGCCAACGCCGGCCAGGCGGCCGTCTTCGGGCTCGCTCACCTGGCGATCAGCTACGGCGGTCCGGAGGCGCCATTCGTGCCGATCACCTTCCTGGTCGGTCTCGCCTTCGGCTGGCTGGTCCGACGCACCAATTCGCTCTGGCCGGCGGTGATCATCCACGCGGTCGCTGACATCGCGCTGCAGTTCGGGATCGTCCAGGGGCTGTATGGGTTCTGATCGCAGTCGACGCGCCGCGATGCTCATCGTCACCGCGGCCGTGCTGGCGACCGTTTTCGTCACGGGGAGCACGCCGGCGGCCGCGGCGGCCGCGTGGTGGAGCCCGGTCGCGCTCCGCGGCGTCGCGGTCACACGGGTTGCTGCCATAGGTGACACGATCACGGTACGCACCGGGGCCGGCCAGACGCTGCGCTCGGCCGACGGGGGGCGCAGCTTTGCGACCGCGCCGGCCGGAGCGGCGTTCCCGCCGACCGGCGCGGTGACCATCGGAACCGTGAGCTGGGGCATCGATTCAGCCGGGCGTGTCGTGCACGCTCGCGACGCCGCGCAGCAGAGCGCTCCCGTGCCCGACCCGGGGTCGCCGAACCTCGGCGCGGGCGCTGACCTGATCGCCGCGCCCGCGGCGCTGCCCGGCGTCGTGGTGGCGGTGAGCACGAGCGGCACCGTCTGGCGCCGGGGGCAGGACGGCGACTGGAAGCAGGCGCTGCTGCTCCTCCCCGCGAGCCTCGTCCAGGGCGTCCCGCACGTCACCTCGGTGGCGGCGTTCACCACGCCGCTGAGCGACGCGATCTACCTCGGCACCGACGGCTATGCGGTCCTCATCAGCACCGACGGGGGCGACGACTGGATCCGCGCCGGCCCGGGGCTTTCCGACTCGGTGTACGCGCTCTCCGCGGACTCGCGGCGCAAGACGGTGTACGCGGGCACGTCCGACGGGCTCTGGGAGCACGTCCTCCAGGAGCTGCCGGCGCCTCCCGCGTACACCGACGCGGCGCTCGTCTGGAAGTGGCTCGGCATCGGCGCGGTCACGCTGGTGGCGTCGATCGCCGCACTGCTCGGGATGACGAGGTTGGTGCCGCGCCGCTTGGGCGGCTGACCCGCGCGGCCGAGCGCTTCGGGTAGCGTGGCCGCATGGCCAATCGCCTCGCCACCGAGTCCAGTCCCTACCTGCTCCAGCACGCGGAGAACCCGGTCGACTGGTATCCGTGGGGCGACGCGGCGTTCGAGTGCGCTCGCGGCGAGGACCGCCCGGTGCTGCTGTCGATCGGCTACAGCGCGTGTCACTGGTGCCACGTGATGGCCCACGAGTCGTTCGAGAGCCCCGAGATCGCCTCGCTCATGAACGCCCTCTTCGTGTCCATCAAGGTGGACCGCGAGGAACGTCCAGACGTCGACTCGGTGTACATGAGCGCCGCCCAGGCGATGGGCATTCAGGGAGGCTGGCCGCTCACGGTGTTTCTCACGCCCGCCGGGCTTCCGTATTTCGGCGGCACGTACTTCCCTCCGGACGACCGCCCGGGCCTGCGCGGCTTCCCGTCGGTGCTCCAGGCAGCAGCCGCCGCCTACCACGCCAACCGCGACGAGGTGGGCGCGATGGGCGAGCGGGTGCGCGAGGCGGTCACCCCGAGTCAACTTCCACCGGCCGGCGAGCCGACCGCCGCACTCCTCGACGCTGCGGCGAGGAAGCTCGCGGGCGAGACCGACCGAGCCCACGGCGGGTTCGGTGCCGCGCCGAAGTTTCCGCACACGCAGGCGCTCGACCTGATGCTCCGCAGGTACCGAGTGATGGGGGAGGTGGCGCTGCGCGACGCGGCGGTGCTCACTCTCGATGCGATGGCGCGAGGCGGCATTCACGACCAGGTCGGCGGCGGCTTCCACCGCTACAGCGTCGACGCCCGCTGGACGGTCCCTCACTTCGAGAAGATGCTCTACGACAACGCGCTCCTCGC
>DAIQQM010000074.1:0-6109 GCA_036786805.1 Candidatus Dormiibacterota bacterium
GGTGCCGGGTGGGCGGCGCTGGACCGTGCCATCGCGTACTCGCGGGATCGCGTGCAGGCCGGCTCGCCCCTGGCGGAGAAGCAGGGCTACACGCACAAGCTCATCGTTCCTCATGCGGTCCGGCTCGAGGCGGCGCGCGCCTGCATCGAGGAGACCGCGACCCGCATCGATGACGGCGAGGGCAGCCTCAATACCGAGGGCGCGATCGCCAAGTACCTCGCCACCGAGGCCGGCAATCTGGCGGCGGATGCCGCCATCCAGGCTCTTGGCGGCTACGGGTACACCCATGACTACATGGTCGAGAAGATCAAGCGGGACGTTCGCATCACCACGATCTACGAGGGCACGTCGGAGATCATGGAGATGACCATCGCGCGCGACCGCTGGCAGCTCCACATCAAGACCCGAGGCGAGCACTACCGTGATCAGGCACGGCTCCTCGAAACGCTGCACGTGGAGCGTCCCGAAGTCGGCGCCGATGTCGCCGCCACCGCAACCCACGCCCTGGCCGCGGTGCTCGAACGCTGCCGCGAGGGCCACCTCACGCGCAACCAGCACATCCTCTTCCGGCTCGGCGAGCTCATCGCCACGGTCGAGGGTGCCGGAGCCCTGGTGCGACGCGCTGCGGCCGCCGCCGCGGGTGGCTTGTCAGCCAAGGCCGATCATCGTTTCTCCGCCGATGCCCTGGCGTGCCTGAGCCGCGTCTACGCTCGAGACACTGCGCTTCTCGTCGCCCAGCAAGGGCTGCGCTGGGTGTGGGGGAGTGGCGGCACCGAGGGCGACGCGAATGGTCTTCGCATCGTGGAAGAGCAACTCCGTCTCACCGACGCGCATCGTGCCCAGGCAGGGTTGCTTGCCGACATGGACGGTGTTGCGGACATCCTCTACGGCCGCACGCCGTCATGTCAGCGCGAACCTGTCCTGCTGGCTGCGGGAGTGAGGCAGCCGGCATGACCGAGACGCCGCGCATCGCCGTCGCCGTCGTCGGAGTCGGCGCCATCCTTCCGGACGCTCCCGACGCCGTCCGCTTCTGGGATAACGTCAAGTCCGGCCGATACAGCATCAGCGAGGTCGATCCCGCCCGGTGGGATCCCGAGCTGTACTACGACCCGGATCCGCAGGCGCCCGACAAGACGTACAGCAAGATCGGCGGGTGGGTGCGTGAGTGGGAATGGGATCCCGCCGCCTGGCATCTGCCCCTGCCGCCCCGGGTAGCCGATCAGATGGATGACGTGCAGAAGTGGGCCCTGAACTGTGCCCGCGCCGCCATGGTCGACTTCGGCTGGCCCGCACGGTCGCTTGACCTCGAGCGCACCGCGGTCATCCTCGGTAACGCGATGGGCGGCGAGAAGCAAGCACGCACGTCGCTGCGGGTCTCGTTCCCGGAGTTCGTTCGCGAGCTCGAGCAGAGCCGGCGCTTCAAGGCGCTCCCCGGCGATGCCCAGGAGGCGATCATCGCCGAGGCTCATGAGGCCATGTGCGGCCACTACCCGGAGATCACCGAGGACACCATGCCCGGCGAGCTGGCAAACATCGTCGCCGGCAGGATTGCGAACGCGCTCAACCTCAAAGGCCCCAACTACATCTGCGACGCAGCGTGTGCGTCCGCACTGGCCGCGGTGAACTCCGGGGTCGAGGGGCTGGTCAACGGTCAGTTCGACGCCGTCCTCGCGGGCGGGGCCGACGGGAACCTGTCCGCAACGACGTACGTGAAGTTCTGCAAGATCCGAGCCCTCTCGGCCACGGGCACTCGCCCCTATGCGAACGGCGCCGACGGATTCGTGCCGGGCGAAGGCTCCGCGCTGCTCCTGCTGAAACGGCTGGCGGATGCGGAGCGCGACGGCGACCGCATCTACGCGGTCATCCGGGGCATCGCCGGCTCGAGCGACGGGAAGGGCAAGGGCATCACCGCACCGAATCCGATCGGTCAGCGCCTTGCCATCGAGCGCGCGTGGCTCGCCGCCGGGCTGTCACCGGCAACCGCCACGCTGATCGAGGGCCATGGCACCTCCACCGCTGTCGGCGACCTCGTCGAGGCGCAGGTGATGTCAGAGGTGTTCGGCGCGGCGGGCGCAGCCACCTCGTCGATCGCGCTCGGATCGGTGAAGTCGAATATCGGACATCTCAAGGCAGCCGCGGGAGCGGCCGGTCTCCTCAAGACCGTGCTTGCCCTGCATGAGAAGGTGCTGCCGCCGAGCATCAACGCCCTGGTTCCCAATCCGGGCATCGACTTCGCTCATTCCCCCCTCCGTGTGAATCACGACCTGGCGGAGTGGCCGATCCCGGGCGGTGACGGCGTCCGTCGCGCCGGGGTGAGTGCCTTCGGCTTCGGTGGTACCAACTTCCATGCGGTGCTCGAGGAGCACATCCCTGGGCGATTGAACGGCAACGGCAGCCGGAGCTTTGCCGTGTCCGCACCTGCAGGCGCCTCTCTCGAAGTCCCGGCGCCAGTCTCTGCGGCCGTGCCTGCCGCGACATCGAGCGCGGTCAAGGCGCCGCTGCGTGGAGCACTCGTCGTCGGCGCCGCAACGCCGGGAAAGCTTGCCGAGCGACTGCGCGTCGCCGGCGACGGCGTTGCGGAACAACCGGCGCCGCCCCTCGAGAGTGATCTGCGCGCTCCGGAGCGCGTCGCCATCGACTACGGCGACGCCCATGAACTGGCAGACAAGATCACCCTCGCGCTTCGGGCGCTCTCCCTGGAGGAGCATGCCGACGCATCCGGGATGTGGAAAGCACTGCGTGCCCGCGGTATCTATCGTGGCCGTGGAGCGGCCGCGAAGGTCGCCTTCCTGTACACCGGCCAGGGATCCCAGTACGCGAACATGCTGGCGTCGCTTCGCGAGATCGAGCCGATCGTGGCCGAAACATTCGCGGAGGCCGATCGGATCATGACCCCCCTGCTGGGGCGGCCCCTCAGCGACTACATCTTCGTCGATGCCGCGGACACGTTAGCGATCGAGCGCGCGGAGCAGTCGCTTCGTGAGACCGAGATCACCCAACCGGCGATCATGGCCGCGGACCTCGCCTTGACCCGGCTCCTCGCCGCCTACGGCGTTGCGCCGGACATCGTCATGGGTCACAGCCTCGGCGAGTACGGCGCGCTGATGGCGGCCGGCTGCCTCACCTTCGAGCACACACTCGAGGCGGTGAGTGCCCGCGGTCGGGAGATGAGCCACCTCGAGGTCGAGGACCGCGGCGTCATGGCGGCGGTGCTGGCCCCGCTTGCCGAGGTCGAAGCGGCTGTGGCCGGCGTCGATGGATGCATCGTCGCCAACGTCAACAGCACCAATCAGGCGGTGATCGGCGGGGCGACCGATGCGGTGCACGCTGTCATGGATCAACTCGTCGCTGCCGGCCGCACCGTCGTGGAGTTGCCGGTCAGCCACGCGTTTCACACCAGCATCGTCGCACCGGCCAGCGTTCCGCTACGGGCTGCGCTGACGCGTTTGGGGCTGCGGCCGCCGTCGCTGCCGATCGTCACCAACGTGACGGGCGACCTCTATCCGACCGGCGACCAGGCTGGGCCCGAGGTCCTCGACCTCCTGGCACGACAGGTCTCCTCACCGGTCCAATTCGTCGCGGGCCTGCACACCCTCTATCGCGAGGGCGCGCGCGTTATGGTCGAAGTTGGCCCGAAGAAGGCGTTGCAGGGTTTCGCCGAAGATGTTCTCGGCGACGATGTCGTCAGCCTTTTCACGAACCATCCCAAGATCGGAGACATCGTCTCCTTCAACCAGGCATTGTGCGGCCTGTACGCCGCGGGTCTCGGCAGTGGCGCCGGTGCCAACGACGTGGCTGCCCTTTCGACAATTGAGTCCACCGACGACACCACGGAGACAGCGTCAACCATGACCACTCCACCCCACCTCACCGACGAGAGTGACCGGCTCATCAACGAGCCGAAGACCGCACCCGCACAGCAGGACCAGAAGCCGGTCGCAGCTGAGCCCGTCGTGATCACCGGCGCCGCGCTCGGGCTGCCATGTCCCCATCCCTTCGACGACGGCAACCTGGCTCGCATTCTCGACGGAGAGCAGTTCATCGATGTCATCCCCACCCATATCCGTGAGGCGATCCTCGACAAGCACATCACACGGCTGGTGAAGCGCGAGAACGGCACGCCGACCTTCGAGGTCATCGACAACGCCGCGGACGTGATCAAGCTCGCCGGCCGCGGTGGTGCGGTCGACCTCGTCGAGGAGTACGGCGTCAGCCCCGAGCGGATCGGGGCGCTCGATCGCACGACGGTACTGGCGATCGCCGCCGGGATCGACGCCCTGCGCGACGCGGGGATTCCGCTGGTCATGCACTTTCGCACAACGAGCCTGGGGACACAGCTGCCCGATCGCTACCAGCTCGCCGAAGACATGCGCGACGACACCGGAATCATCTTCGCCTCAGCGTTTCCGGGGGGTGACGCTCTGGTGGGCATGATCACCGCCTACGAGCGCGACCGTGCGCGGCGCGAGCAGTTGGAGCAGCTCGAGTCGCTGCGGCTCCACGTTGCGGAAACCGCCGGAGCAGACGCGCTCACGGAGATCGACCACCGCATTCACTCGCTGACGGCCGCGATCGCGAGCACTCCCTACGAGTTCGACCGCCGGTTCCTGTTCCGCGTCCTGTCCATGGGTCACTCGCAACTCGCCGAGCTGATCGGCGCGCGCGGCCCAAACACCCAGCTGAACGCAGCCTGCGCGAGCACGACACAGGCGGTGGCGGTCGCCGAGGACTGGATCCGCACCGGGCGTTGCCGCCGTGTCGTGATCGTCGCTGCCGACGATGTCACGTCGGACAACATGCTCGAGTGGGTGGCTGCGGGCTTCCTCGCCTCCGGGGCGGCGGCCACCGACGCAGTCGTCGAGGAGGCGGCGCTCCCGTTCGACCGGCGCCGTCACGGCATGCTGATCGGCATGGGTGCCGCGGCCATGGTCGTGGAGTCCGCTGCCGCCGCCCGGGAGCGGGGCATTGCGCCGATCTGTGAAGTGCTCAGTGTCGTGACCGCGAACAGTGCCTTCCACGGCACGCGACTCGACGTCTCCCACATCACCGAGGTGATGGAGAAACTCATCTCGAACGCCGAGCGTGACTGGGGCATCTCGCGTCAGGAGATCGCTCCCGAGCTGATGTTCATGTCGCATGAGACCTACACGCCGGCGCGTGGCGGCAGCGCGGCCGCCGAAGTCGAGTCGCTGCGCGCCGTCTTCGGCGACGCTGCGAATGCCGTGCTGGTGGCCAACACCAAGGGCTTCACCGGGCACCCGATGGGTGTGGGGATCGAGGATGTCGTCGCGGTCAAGGCACTGGAGACCGGCATCGTGCCACCGGTGCCGAACTACAAGGAGGTCGACCCGGAGCTCGGGACGCTGCATCTGTCGCAGGGAGGCTCGTATCCGATCCGCTACGCCCTGCGACTGGCAGCCGGGTTCGGATCGCAGATTGCCATGACCCTGATGCGGTGGACTCCGGCGCCAGACGGGATCCGTCGTGAGCCCGACCAGCTTGGCTACGCCTATCGCGTGGCCGACCGCATCACGTGGAACCGGTGGCTGACCAGTATCAGCGGCCGCCCGGATCCCGAGCTGGAGGTGGTCAAGCGCACGCTTCGGGTGCAGCAGGAGACGTCGCCGGCGCCGCGGATCCCGGAGGTTCCACGGACCGCAGAGGCCGCACCGGTCGTCGTGCCGGAGCCGGTCGCCACCGCGCCGGAGCCGGCCGCTGCGGAGGCGGCGCCCGGACCGGACCGGGAGGTGGTGCGTCAGGCGGTGCTCGACCTGGTCGCCGAGAAGACCGGGTACCCGCAGGACATGCTCGACCCGGAGCTGGACATGGAGGCGGACCTGGGGGTGGACACGGTGAAGCAGGCGGAGATCTTCGCGGTGATCCGGGACACCTACGGGATCCAGCGCGACGAGTCACTGAAGCTGCGTGACTTCCCGACCATCAACCACGTCATCGGATTCGTCATGGATCGCGCCGTAACGAGGACCAGCACGGCATCCGGCCATGCACCGGTTGCCCCTGCCGTCCCGGTGGTCGTGCCCGCGCCCGCTGTGGCCGCGCCGGAGCCGGCCGCTGCGGAGGCGGCGCCCGGACCGGACCGGGAGGTGGT
>DAIQQM010000074.1:6209-10083 GCA_036786805.1 Candidatus Dormiibacterota bacterium
CTGCGTGACTTCCCGACCATCAACCACGTCATCGGATTCGTCATGGATCGCGCCGCCGTCGACGGCAAGCTCCGAGGGACGTCGGTGGTGACGCCGGTGTGACCCCGACGGCCGTCGCCTTGCCGGCGGTACGCCCCACGACCCGTCAGTTCCAGCGCATCGTCATCGTGAATCGGGGCGAGGCCGCC
Organism: Candidatus Dormiibacterota bacterium; assembly: GCA_036786805.1. Taxonomy (GTDB): domain Bacteria; phylum Chloroflexota; class Dormibacteria; order Aeolococcales; family Aeolococcaceae; genus Palsa-851. Next base: position 6,398 of record DAIQQM010000074.1, read on the forward strand.
CTACGCCTCATCACGGCGGTGCGCGAACTCAACGAAGAATTCGGCACGCGAGCTCGGACCATCGCCCTCTTCACCGAACCCGACCGCAGGGCCATGTATGTGAGGGAGGCTGATGAGGCCATCTCGCTCGGCCAGGCGGTTGTCGTCGATGCGAGCATGAAGGGTCACAGCGCATACGCCGATCTCGGGCTCCTCGAGCAGGCGCTGCTCGAAGCTCGTGCTGACGCCGCATGGGTCGGATGGGGCTTTGCCGCCGAGGATGCCGGGTTCGCCGAGCTGTGCGAACGACTGGACATCGCCTTCATCGGTCCGGGTGCCGCGGTGCTGCGTCTCCTCGGCGATGAGAGTGCGACAAAGCGACTCGCCGGCGAGTGTCGCATCGCCGTCGACCCGCCGAGCGGCGATGGCGACGAGCGCTGCGTGGAAGTCGCGGTCGTCGCGGACGGCGCCGGGACCGTCTGGGCGCTGGGCGTGCACGACTGCTCGGTGCAACACCGGCATCAGAAGGTCATCGAGGAGTCCGCCTCGACAGCACTGACGCCGGCGCAGGAGCGGCGCCTCAAAGCTGCCGCCGTGCGTCTGTGTCACCGAGCCGGCTATCGCGGGGCTGCGTCCGTCGCATTCCTCGTCGCACCGGGCCGCGGGACGATCTCATTCAGTGACATGACCTCGCGACTGCAGGCCGGCCATTCGCTGGATGAGATGACCACCGGTGTCGACGTGGTGAAGCTGCAGTTGCACATCGCACAGGGCGGCCGCCTCCCGGACGCGGCGCCGCAGCGCCGGGGGTGCGCAATCGCAGCTCATCTGCGTGCCGAAGACCCCGACAAGGAGTTCGCTCCGGCTCGGGGGACGATCGCCCAGTATGTCTGCCCTTCGGGACCGGGCCTTTGCGTGGAGAGCGGCGTCGCTCGGGGCGACGCCATGCCCCCCGAGTTCGACACGAACATCGCGACGATGGCTGCCTGGGGGCGCGACCGGAGAGAGGCACTCGCCCGCTTGCGCCGAGCCGTCGCGGAGACGACCCTGGTCGTGGAGGGCGGCACGACGAACCGAGCGTTCCTCCTCGACCTCTTGAGCCGGCCAGAGATGCGCGATGGCACTGCGGACGTCGGGTGGCTCGACCGCATCGACGCCGGCGTGTCCTGGGCACCTCGGAATCCCGAGGTCGCCCTGCTCGCGGCAGCCGTCGAGGTCGACCAGTCCGAACTGGCGATCGACCAGCGGCGCTTCTTCATGTCGGCGGCGCGCGGGCGCCCGATGGTCCGAGCCGCGGTCGGGCGCGTGGTGGAGATCACGCTGCAGGGCCACCGATACCGGCTGGATGTCCGGCGTCTGGGCCCCGACAGTTGCCGGATCTCACTCGACGGGCGGCACGTGGACGTCCAGACCGAAGGTCTCGGGGTGTTCGAGCGACGGATCACCTGTTTCGGTGAGACACACCGCGTCCTTTGCGTCGAGGAGGCAGGGGGATACCTCGTGGAGGTGGACGGGGTGCAGCATCACGCCGGCCACACGGATGGTGGCGTCATTCGCGCCCCGTTCCCCGCGGTGGTGGTTGCCATGAACGTTGCCCCGGGAAGCGTGATTGCGCGAGGCGATGTGGTTGCGGTCCTCGAGGCCATGAAGCTCGAAATGCCGATCGTCGCGCCCTTCGCGGGCAGAGTGAGCCGGGTGCTGGTGCAATCCAACGTCCAAGTCGCCGCAGGCGATTCGCTGCTCCGCATCGAGGCAGTGAGCGACGATCCTCCGGAGAACGGCGGAGGCAACCTCACCGAACCGGGTGAGCGCATTTCGCTGCGCGAGGCGCCCGAGGACGACGACGACCCGCAGCAGCTGCGCCGGAAGTCGCTCGATGTCCTGCGACGTCTCATGCTGGGGTACGACGTTGATGCGGCCACGGCCACCGCCGCCCTCGCGGATCAGGTCGCAGACCATGCCCTTGGGGACTCCGACGACAGGGGGCTGCGCCTCCTGAAGGACGAAGTGCTCAGTTCGTTCGCGGACGTGTGCGCACTATCTCGGCGACGTCCGGAGGGGACCGACGAAATCGCCGGCTCAAGGCGAAGCGATCAGGAACAACTCTTTGCGTACCTGGCCACCCTTGACCCGGATTCACTTTCGACACCCTTCGCGGAGAACCTTCGCCGGGCGCTCTCGCACTACGGCATCAACACACTTGCGCGGACGCCGGCCCTCGAGGACTCCCTCTACTGGCTGGTCCGTTCCCAGCAGCGAGCATCGACGCAGATCCCCGTCGTTCTCTCGCTGCTCGATCGCCTCGACGAGCGCGCCGGCGATCGGGCGCCATCTGCGGGCGACGACCTGCGCCTGATACTCGATCGCGTCCACGCCGCGGCGCGCCACCGGCATCCCGCAGTCGCCGACCTCGCCCGGGAGGTTCGCTTCCGCCTCTTTGACCACCCGCTCATGGAACAGGCCCGTGAAGCGGTGTTCGAGGAGGCGCGCGGCCATCTCGACTCGCTCGAGCGGCATCCACACGCGCAGCGGGAGGAGCACATGACGGCGCTGGTGGAGTGCCCGCAGCCGGTGCACCACCTGCTCGCGAGCCGCTTCCCCGACGCGACTCCGGCGTTACGCGCGGTCATGTTGAGCGTGCTCACGCGACGCTACTACCGCACTCGCAACGTCCATCAGGTGACGACGGTGGAAGCCGATGGACGCCCGGTCGCGATCGCCGAGCACCTGTACCACAACGTGCCGGTCCGAGTGGTCACCACCTTCGCGCTGATGAGCGAGCTGACCCAGGCGCTTGCCGCCATGCGGCCGTTCTTGATCGACCTGCCGAACGGCGCCGAAGCGATGATCGACGCATACGTGTGGCGGTCCGACACCGACGACCAGGGAGATGTGCTCGCTCGCCATCTTCACGCCGCCATCCGTGCCGCGGAGCTGCCGGCAGCGGCCCGGCGTGTTGTCGTCATGGTCAGCGAGCCCTGGCAGGGTCTCGAAACGCCGTCCGCGCATAACTTCACGTTCCGGCGCCACGGCGCGGGATATCGCGAAGACCGGCCGTATCGCGGGGTTCACCCGATGATTGCGGAGCGGCTGCAGTTGGGGCGTCTGCGCAACTTCACTGTCGAACGGCTTCCGTCGGTCGAGGACGTCTACATTCTCCGCTGTGTGGCACGCGCCAACCCCGGTGACGAGCGGCTCTATGTCGTGGCGGAGGTGCGCGATATCACTCCCGTTCGCGACGCCTCCGGTCGAGTGGTCGGGCTCCCGTACCTCGAGCGGATGCTCGCCGAGGGGCTGGCCGGCATTCGCGCCTTCCAGTCCCACCGCGCTCCGGGGAAGCGGCTGCAATGGAATCGCGTGTCCCTCGTGGTGCTGCCGCCGCTCGAGCTCGACCTTGGCGAGATCCGCGATATCGCAGCGCGGCTCGCTCCGGATACAGAGGATATGGGTCTCGATCGCATCGACGTCGAGGTCACCATGCGGGACGCCGACGGAAGGATGCGACCGCTCGTGCTGCATCTCACGCATCCGACGGGTTCCGACGCCGTGGTCATGCGAGTCACCAAACCATCGAGGAAGCCGCTCCAACCCCTTGACGAATTGACACAGAAGGTGGTGTCGATGCGGCGTCGTGGGCTGACGTACCCGTACGAGATCATCACGTTGCTCGCACCGGCGCCGGACGGGGCGTCCGGGGGATCCCCACC
>DAIQQM010000074.1:10093-13114 GCA_036786805.1 Candidatus Dormiibacterota bacterium
ACTTCGTGGAGTACGACGTCGACGAAGACGGGCGCTTCGTGCCGGTGCATCGAAGGTTCGGGCAGAACACCGCCAACCTTGTGGCCGGTGTCGTCCGAAACTACACCGAAAAGCATCCGGACGGGATGGTGCGCGTGATCCTGCTCGGCGATCCGAGCCGCAGCCTCGGTGCGCTGGCGGAGCCGGAGTGCCGGCGCATCATCGCAGCACTCGACCTGGCGGACCGCATGCATGTCCCGCTCGAGTGGTTCACCCTCTCATCGGGCGCCCGGATCTCGATGGAGTCGGGTACCGAGAACATGGACTGGATCGCTCGGGTGCTTCGACGCCTTATTGATTTCACGCAATCGGGCGGCGAGGTGAATCTCATCATTGACGGCATCAATGTCGGCGCCCAGCCGTACTGGAACGCTGAAGCAACGATGCTCATGCACACCCGAGGCATCCTCATCATGACGCCGCAGGGCGCGATGGTCTTGACCGGCAAGCAAGCGCTCGAGTATTCCGGCGGCGTGTCGGCCGAGGACAACTTCGGCATCGGCGGCTATGAACGGATCATGGGGCCCAACGGTCAGGCACAGTACTGGGCTCAAGACCTGGTCGACGCCTGCAGGATCCTGCTGAGCCACTACGAGCACACGTACCGGGCACCGGGGGAGCGGTTCCCACGTCGAGCCGAGACCCGGGATCCTTTCACACGGGATGTCCGCACCGCACCGCACCCGCAGAGCTCGGCCAGTGACTTCGCGTGCATCGGTGACATCTTTTCGGAGGAGCGCAACCCGGGCCGGAAGAAGCCCTTCGATATCCGCGCGGTCATGAGCGCCGTCGCGGATCAGGATCATCGCCCCCTGGAACGTTGGACCGACATGGACGAGGCCGCGAACGCCGTGGTCTGGGACGCCCACCTGGGCGGCTACCCGGTGTGTCTGATCGGGATCGAGTCACGCCCGCTGATTCGCCGCGGATTCGTCCCAGCGGATGGTCCGGATCACTGGACGCCAGGCACGCTGTTCCCGCAGTCGTCGAAGAAGATTGCTCGGGCGATCAACGGCGCGAGTGACAATCGCCCCCTGGTCGTCCTTGCAAATCTCTCCGGATTCGACGGCTCCCCCGAGTCGATGCGCCGCCTGCAACTGGAGTTCGGCGCGGAGATCGGGCGTGCGGTGGTCAACTTCCGAGGGCCGATGGTGTTCTGCGTCATCTCGCGGTACCACGGCGGCGCGTTCGTGGTCTTCTCGGCGACACTCAACGAGAATATGGAGGTCGCAGCCGTGGAGGGCTCGTTTGCGTCGGTGATCGGAGGTGCACCGGCAGCTGCCGTCGTCTTCACCCGCGAAGTTGAGAGTCGCACCGCTGCCGACCCGCGGGTCCTCGAGCTCGCGGCGGCGATCGAGGCTGCGACGGGGTCCGACAAGGCGGCATTGCGAGCGCGCATGTCCCTGATGCTCGAGCGGGCTCGCAATGAGAAGCTCGGCGAGGTCGCTGCTGAATTCGACTCGGTTCACACCGTTCAGCGAGCGCAGAGGATGGGCTCGGTGCATCGCATCATTTCCGCGCGAACGCTGCGGCCATATCTCATCGATGCGGTGGATCGAGGCATCCAGCGGGGGCTTGCAGCCGGCATGGTGTCGGTCGCGGGTCGCTTCGTGACGCCGGGCAGCGAGCCCGTCCCCGCCACGGTGTCATGATCGCCTACCTGCTGGGCAGGGACGATCAGGTGCCTTCGGGCGACGACTGGCTGCTTCCGTCGGAGGAGGCGACCCTTGCGGGGCTGGCGCAGGTCAAGCGGCGCGGGGACTGGCGCCTGGGCCGGTGGATAGCCAAGCGAGGGGTTGCCGCCGCGATGGGAGACCTGCCTGCTGACGTCGAGATTCGCGCGGGCCTTGACGGGGCCCCGTTTGCGTGCCGTGCCGGTGCGCCGATCGCCGCGACACTTTCTCTCAGCCACAGCGCGGGTGTGGGACTGTGCGTCGTGGCGGTTCCGCCGGTTGACATCGGTTGCGACCTCGAGGTTGTCGAGCCTCGGGCGGACGTGTTCGAGCAGGATTGGTTCACCACCTCGGAGCGAAGGCTCGTTGATGCGGCGGCGCACCGCGACCACGACATCATGGTCACGCTGATCTGGTCGGCGAAAGAGAGTGCACTCAAGGCGATCCATACCGGGTTGCGCCGAGACACGAGGACCGTGGTCGTCGACAGCGTCACCGACGCGGGCGTCGACGGCTGGGGTCGCCTCGGTGTGCGTGATCGCATTCAGGAATCTCACCTCGAAGGCTGGTGGCGTCTCGACGGTCAGTTCGTGATGACCGTCGCCTGCGCGTCGATGCCAGATCCGCCGTCCCGATTGGAGGAGTCGATCGTCGTCCCGTGATGTTCGGGGTCGCCGTGACGTGCGAAACCGAGCGACGTGAACGCCGGCCCAAAGCGCAGGTCGCGAGACGCACGCCCCTTACCGGACCGCATGGATGCCGTCGCCATGCGTGATGGCGATCACCAAGACGACGGCGATCGCAACCAGCACCAAACCAAAGAGCGCGAACAGACCGATCCAGGCCGGACATCCGCGAATGCACCCTTACCGGGTTGAGCGACCTCCGGACGGCTACCGGGGTGGCCGCACGACCACGTAGATCTCGAAGCCCTCTTGAGCCATCTCGCAGGCGGGATGAGTGTGGAAGCACGGCGAGTCGGTGGTCGCATCGACGGTGGTTCCTCCGGTGCCGACGGCAGTGAAGACTGCAGCAGCGCTCCCCCCGGGGCAGGTGGCCGTCCCTGACCGGTAGAGGGGACCGGGATAGGGGGCAGCGGGAGGCGTCCAGAACACGTCGGCGCCCCGAGGGGTCCCGGTCCAAGTCGGAGGCCCTGGGAATCCGATCTCGACAATCAGATGCTGCGGTGGTGTGAGGAACACCGTGGCTCCCGCGTCGGCGCTGGTAACCGTGACGGTGCTGGAGGCGGCAGGCGGCGTGATCAACAAGCCCGGGGAGGCAGTCGCTGATGGGATGACGATGTCTCCGC
>DAIQQM010000075.1:0-13074 GCA_036786805.1 Candidatus Dormiibacterota bacterium
CGATGTTCGGGTTGGGATGACGCGTGGTGTCGAACGGCGCCACGCGCACCGGGAGCCCCGAGCGGGTCGCGGCCCCGATCCGGTAGCCGTCTGGATCCGAGCACCCCGCCTCGACCCAGGGGATGCACGTTGCCGCGGCCGCCGAATCGACCAGCTTGCTCGCGCCCAGCGCGTCGATCCCCAGGGGCAGCGTGCTCATCAGCGCCGCGGCGTGGCGGAGGTGCGTCACCTCGACGCCGATCAGCGCGGAGGCGAATCCGAGCCGCAGCACGTCGCTGCGCGCATCCAGCTCATCGAGGGAATGTCCACGCGCCGTGGCGATCACGGAGAGGCGCAGCGGACGCCCGAGGTTGCGGGCGAGCCGGTCGCGGAGTGCCGTCGCCGAGTCGAGCCCGATATCGACGTGGACGTCGCCGAGCGCGCCCCGTTCCACCTCGAGCATGCGGTGCGCCGAGAAGTCCCGGAGGCGCCGATTCAGGCGACCGAGCGCATCGCCGAGCGGGGCCGGCTCGAGGTGGATGGCGATGTCGACCTCGGCCTGCACGGTGAGGAGCGGCGCCAGCCATCCCGGCCCGACCGGGTGGCCCGGGAGCCGTTGCAGCGCGTGGCCGCGGAGCACGAGATCTCCGTAGCGCACGTGGTCGCGATGCTCGGACCAGCGCAGCGGGGCATCGCAATCGAGCCCGTCGGTGACGGTCGCGGCGAGCGCGGCGCCGTCGAGACGGCGGGCGTTGACTCCAATGGCAGAAAGGCGATCGCACGTCTGAGCGCATGCCGAATCGAGCGCGCCAGGCGAGGGTGCCGAGAGGACGACGAGGACCTCGCGGGTGTGGCGTTCGTTTTCCCGCATCTGCTCCGCCCAGTACGCGCGCATTGCACCGTCGAGTCCGGCGTGCGCTCCGGTCGCCGCGGGGGTGTCGACGACGGCCAGCCGCCGCACGCGGATGAGCAACTGCATCGGGCGTTCGAGCGTGTGGCACATGCGCGCGAACGCGGCTGCCGCGGAGGCTTTGCGCGCCGGGTCGAGCGATTCAACGTCGAGGTCGCCGGTTGTGATGACCGCGGAAACCTGTCCACCACGCTCGCACCGGTCCGAGTGGATGCTGACGCGTTCATCGACCGGTGCCCGGGTGCGACCGGCAGTCCGGAGACTGCTGAAGATCAGGCCGGCCAAGGCGAACGCACTTCGTTGCCGAGTCGGCGTGCCAGACGCCGCAGCGCGATTGCGGCCGCCCCCGACTCGTCGAGTCCGACCAGACGATGCGCGTTCTCTGCGGCGATCACCGCGTCGTCGTCGGGGATGTCGCCGATGAGCTGACCACCGAGGTCGGCCATCGGCTCGGTCAGGTCGGTGCCGGGACGCGAGCGATTGACGATGTACCGGAGCTGGTGGCGCAACCCGAGACGGCGCAGCGCCTCGGTGCTGCGGTACGCGTCGTGCACGCCTCCCGCTGTGGGTACGACGACGACGAAGACGTCGTCGCAGGCGCAGAGGGCACTCGTGGTGAGCGCGTTCAGTTCCGGACAGACGTCGAGAACCACCAGGTCGAATCCCTCCATGTCGAGCTCCCGGAGCACCTCGCGCAGAACGGCGGGGGTGATCGGCCACTCCGGGTTCACCGAGCTTTGCGGCCCGAGCAGAACACGCGCCCCGGAGGGGTGTGTGGCCATGAAGTCGATCACGCTGCGATCCTCGGGCGGCGCGAGCGCGAAGTCGAGCAATGTGCGGTCCGGCGCGCCGAGGCGGACTGCGACGCTCGGGCTGCGGAGGTCGAGGTCGACCAGGGCGACCTTCGGCGCGTCCTGGTGCTCGCCTCGGCCTGCCGCGATGAGGCACGCGAGCTCGGTGGCGAGCGTGCTGCGACCCGTGCCGCCGCGCAATGAGAAGAAGGTGACACGCCGGGCGCCTTCGCGGCTCGCCCGGCGGAGCACGGGCGTGTCGGCACCGGCTTGCGAGCGGAGCCCCGGCCTCTCCCCACCGGCTTGCGAGTGGAGCCCCGGCGTCGCCAGAGACGAAACCGGTGCCGGCGACGTCAAGCGATCGCCCGGCAAACGGCCGCGCCCGCCGAAGAGTTCGAGGATCGAACCCGACCGAGCCGCACCCGGATCCGGCACGGCGCCCTCGTCCGGCGGTGCGGCGGTGGCGAGCTCCCAGCGAACCGTCCCCCGCCGCGGTCGCATCCAGAAGAGCCCGGCGAACACGGCCCAGTCGAGCGCCGGGCGCCCCGCAACTCGCAGCCACCCGAGCCCGGCGGCGCCGAGCGCGATCAGCGCGGCAAGCGGGTCCACGATCGCCGGAGGCAGCGGCGACCGCACCAGCGAGTACGCGGCCAGTGTCCCGGCCATGACCACCGCCAGCTGCCCTGCGCCGAGCCCGAACGCCAGGGTGTCGGGCCGGTCGAAACCGTCGGCGAACTCGATCTGGTCCATCCCGCCACTCCGTTGTGTGCGCTCGCAGAATGACAGTATCGTAGGGGTATACTGGTCTCAGTTCGCGGACAAACACGCCGGCCCCACCCCGCCGGCGCGCCATAATCGACACGGGTGTCAATATCGGCCCAGGGCGGTGGAGGTGGTCATGGCAACGATCGTCGAGCCCGAAGTGGCGACGTTTCAGCAGTACATCGACGGCGAGTGGACCGGCGCCGAGGACGGGCGCACCTACCCGGTGATCAACCCGTCCACCGAAGAGGTCATGGCCCTGGCACCGGCGAGCACTCGCGCCGACGCGCGCAGGGCCGTCGCGGCTGCGCGGCGGTCGTTCGATGCCGGCGAGTGGCGCCACAAGACGCAGCTGCAGCGCACCCAGATCATGTTCCAGATCGTGGAGCACCTCGCCGAGGTGTCCGAGCACTGGGGCCTGCTCGAGTCGCAGAACGCCGGGGCCGCGCTCCGCAAGACCGCCGTGGTCGATGTGCCGCTGGCCATCGAGTGGTTCCGGAGCCTGGCCGAGCAGGCGCTGAGCATCCCCTGGTACGAGCCCCTCCCCTGGATCGACTCGCCGTACGTGTCCTGGAACTTCGTGCAGCGTGAGCCGATCGGCGTCTGCGCCGGGATCATCCCCTGGAACTACCCGCTCATCTTCGCCATGTGGAAGATCGCGCCGGCGCTGGCCATGGGCAACTCGATCGTCCTCAAGCCAGCCCCGCAGACGCCGCTCTCAGCGCTCGAGGTGGTGCGCGCGATCGACGAGACCGGCCTATTGCCGAGGGGCGTGCTCAACGTCGTGACCGGCGACAGCGTCGATGCCGGCATCGAGCTGGTCGAGAACCCGGAGGTCGACAAGGTCGCGTTCACGGGATCCACCGCAACCGGCCGGAAGATCCTCGCCGCCGCGGCGCCGACCATCAAGAAGGTGACGCTCGAGCTCGGCGGCAAGTCGGCGAACATCGTGTGCCCGGACGCGGACCTCGACATCGCCGTCGACGGTGCGCTCTTCGGCACCTTCTTCCACCAGGGTCAGATGTGCGAGTCCGGGACACGGATCTTCGTGCACGACGACATCTACGACACCTTCGTCGACCGGCTGGTCGAGGGCGCGTCCGCGCTCCGTGTCGGTGATGCCGCCGATTTCGAGACGCAGGTCGGTCCGGTCATCGACAGGGCGCAGTACGACATGATCCTGGCGGCCATCGAGCGCGCCAAGCACGAGGGGGCCTCGGTCGCCTGCGGCGGTGGCCGGGCGCCCAACGTCGGGGATCGCGGCTTCTTTGTGCAGCCGACGGTGCTCACCGACGTCTCGCACGAGTCGCACGCCGGCACCGAGGAGATCTTCGGACCGGTGCTCGCGGTGCAGCGCTGGAGCGATCTCGGCGAGGTGATCCACCGCGCCAACAGCACCATCTACGGGCTCGCCGGCGGCGTCTGGTCGCGCGACACGCGCGGCGCGATCGAGATCGCCAAGCAGCTGCGCACCGGGACCGTCTGGATCAACGACTGGCATCTGCTCAATCCGCTCGCGCCGTTTGGCGGCTACAAGCAGAGCGGCATCGGCCGCGAGCACGGACGCGAGGGACTGATCGAGTACACGCAGACCAAGCACATCCACGTCGACCAGGGCGTGCCCCGGAGCGAGCGCTACTTCTGGGACGTGCTGCTCGGCTGACCGCCGAGCTCGCCGACGAACGCGGCGATCGCTACCGCGACCTCCACCGGCCGCTGGACGGGGAGGTCGTGGACGCCGTCGATCCACACGAACCGGGCCCGATCGCCGACCACCTCCTGGGCCCGGCCGATCGATCGCACCTTCGGCGTGTCCTCGTGGTCGGGGTGGCCTGCTGGGATGAAGAGCATCGGGCTGCGCACCTCGGCCATCAGCTCGTAGCCGTTCGCGTCGAAGAGGTGGTGGGCGATCTCCATGTGGTGCTCGAGCGACAGCCGCGGGCGGAGCGTGCCCTCGCCGATGCCGTCATCCTCGAAGTTGCCGCCAAGGATCTCGGCGGCGGTGTCGGGGTCGGACCCGTCGCGGAGCGGGGATGACTCCATCCACGCCCGCAGCATCGCGGGCGTGATGCCGTGCAGCGCCGGGGGCCGCATGGTCTGCTCGGCCATCTCCCAGCTCGGCCCGAAGTACGCCTTGAGGTCGCCGGCGCCGCCGTCGATGCAGATGACGCCGAGGGTGAGCGCGGGGTGGGCCACCGCGAAGGCGAGCGCGACCGTCGCCCCCCAGCTGTGCCCGACCACCACGAGCGGCTCGGGATGGTGGAGCGCCGCGAGCAGGCCCTCGAGGTCGCGGGACACGATGTCGAAGTCGTAGCCGGTATCCGGCCGATCGCTCTTCCCGTGACCGGGGAGATCGACCGCGATGACCCGGTGTGCGGGCGCCAGGTGGTCGGCGACCAGGTCCCACCAGCGCGCGTTGCTCGCCAGTCCGTGGAGCGCCAGGATCGCCGGCTCCCCACCGGCGTGATCGCGCACCGAAAGCGCCAGGCGGGGCGTGTCGACGCGGTACTCGGCGACGGGGTGGCGCATACGCCGGGGAATTGTCGCCGCTGCGCCCCCGGAAACGATCGGCCCGCTAGCATGGGTCAGCGGGCAGGCCCCGCTCGGCCTGTGAAGGAGACGAGCTTTGTCGGCGATTGAGCCGTACACGCGCAGGATCCTCGGGAGCGTCCAGCCCATCATCGTCGCCAACCGGGCGCCGCTCGTCCTGCACGCAGCCGATCCGTACCGCGGCACTCCCGAGAGGCTAGTCAAGGGTGCCGGGGGTCTGGTCACCGCCATGACCTCCCTCGCCTCCGCGACCGACGCGGTGTGGGTCGCACTGGCGCGCGACGCCGGGGATCGGATCCTCGCCGAGCGGGGTGACCCGGCCGAGCTGACCACGGACGACGGCACCACGATCAAGGTCGCCTTCGTCCAGCCGAGCAGCGAGGCATACGACCTCTACTACAACGTGATCGCCAACCCGCTGCTCTGGTTCATCCAGCATTACCTCTGGGACCTCGCCCGCGAGCCGGTGGTCGACGAGATGATCCACCGCGCCTGGCGGGACGGCTACGTGAACGTGAACCGCCTGGTCGCGGACCGCGTGATCGCCGAGGTCGAGCGCTCCGACAAACCGGCGGTCGTCTTCGTGCAGGACTACCAGATGTACTGCGTGCCGGGGCTCATCCGGGAGCGGCGGCCGGACGTGCGCATCCAGCACTTCGTGCACATCCCGTGGCCGACGCCGCAGTACTGGACGGTGCTGCCCCGGCACATCCGCGATGCGATCGTGCACGGCCTGCTCGGCGCCGACATCATCGGCTTCCAGACGTCGCGCGACGTGCGCAACTTCCTGATGACCTGCGAGCAGAACCTCGGATTGACGGTCGACCACCGCGAGCGGACGGTCTTCTCCGAAGGCCGCGCGGTGTGGGTGCGCAACTACCCGATCAGTGTCGACCCCAAGACGTTCATCCAGCACTCGGAACAGCCGGCGGTGCTCACCGAGATCGAGCGCATCGAGCAGTGGCGGCCGAAGCACCTGATCCTTCGCGTCGACCGCACGGATCTCAGCAAGAACATCGTGCGCGGATTCCTCGCGTACGAACGACTGCTCGCCGCGCATCCGGAGCTCACCGGCGACGTCCTGTTCTGGGCGTTCCTGCAGCCCAGCCGGCAGGACATCGACGATTACCGCGCGTACCTCGGGCACGTGCTCAGCGTCGCGGCGCGCATCAATCGCGAATACAGTCGCGGCGGGTGGACCCCGATCCGGGTCGAGATCGATGACAACATGGAGCGAGCCATTGCGGGGTATTGCATGTTCGACGTGCTCCTCGTCAATCCGATCTACGACGGCATGAACCTCGTCGCCAAGGAAGGGCCGCTCGTCAATCAGCGCGACGGTGTCCTGGTGCTCAGCGAGAACGCCGGTTCCCACGAGGAGCTCGGCGAATGGGCGATCACGGTGAACCCGTTCGACATCGACGAGACCGCGGAGGCGCTCTACCTCGGGCTGATGATGGACGAGGCGCAGAAGAAGGCGCGCCAGACGAAGATTCGCGACATGGTGCGGACCAATGACATCACGCGCTGGATCTCGCTCCAGCTCCAGGATCTCCGCGAGCTCATCGACTAGGAGGTCTGGCGCCGGGCGGATCCGCGGGTCAGTGGTTGAAGCCGGCGAACCCCGCGATGAAGAGCCAACCCACGACCGCGAACGCCGTCACCCAGAGGGTGATCCACACGCGACCGGTCGCCAGGCGACGGCTGCGGCGAAGGTAGCGGCGACGAACGGCGAGGTCGGCAGAGCCGTCGGGCCCGGTCCGGGGGAGTCGTCGAACTGGAGAGATTTCCGCCATCTGCTGTGTCCAACGGGGTGGGCAGGGGTCCGGTTACGCCCCCCGCAGTACGCGCAAGTATCATGCAACCCTGCGAGTTTGGGTGAGCTTGCGGGCGACGCGCCGCACTGCAGTGTCGCGTTGAGCTCCCGATCCGATGTCTGGAGGTACCGTGGCCGGCGACGCGCCTGAGAACACCGACCCAATCACGCTCGCGCGTCAGGTGGTCGAGGACGCCGTCAAGCTGGCCCGGGCCGAGCTCAACGTCATCGGCGCGGAGCTGAAGCGGGCAATCATTCAACTGCTGATCGCGACCGTCCTGATCGTCGTGGCGATCACGTTCCTGCTGATTGGAGTGATCGAGGCATTGGGCGCCCTGCCCTCGGGGCTCGGCATCCTCGGCGCCGAATGGGTGCGCTGGCTGGCGCTCGGCGGAGTGTTCTTCATCCTGGCAGCCGTGCTCGTCTTTTTCGGGCAGGCAAAGGCGAGAAAGGCGATCAAACGTGGACGGAAGTCGATCGAAGGAACGTTGAAGGAGGATGCCGAGTGGCTCCGGGAACTGACGAAGCGCAGCGTCAGCGGGAGCTGACCAAGCAGGCGCTCGAACAGAGCGCCGGCCGGTTGGAGCAGAAGGTGCGAGCCGAGCTCGACTGGAAGGCGCGCCTGCGCCGTGACGGGCCGCGCTATGCGGCGATCGCCGGCGGGACGGTGCTGCTGATCGGGACGATCGTCTTCGTCCGTTCGCGGCTCCGCGGTGAGAAGGTCGACGAGGAGGAGGCTCCGGCGACGCTCGACGACCTCGTGGCCGAGCTCCACGCGCTCCGCAGGGAGGTCAAGAAGGGCGGCGACAAGACGCCGGTCTGGCAGAAGATCGTGCTCCGCGGGGTCACCGCCGCCGGGTCGGCGGGCGGCGCCTACGCCGCCAAGCGGCTCGTCGACCGCCAGGAGGCTAAGGCCGGGGCCGAACCGCGATCGTGATCCGGCCGATGGCGCAGAGTGCGCCGTCGTCGTTGGTGATCTCGACGTCCCAGATCCAGGTGCTCCGCCCACGGTGGCGCGGCTTCGCCTCGGCGTGGATGGAGCCGGTGGTGATCGGCCGCAGGAAGTTCATGTGGTTGGACTGCCCGATGGAGATGTTGCCGGCATCCTTCACGCCGAGGTAGGTGCCCACCGAGGTGATCGTCTCGCCGATGGCGCAGAAGACCCCGCCGTGGACGATCCCGAAGGGCTGCAGGACCTTGGGGGTGACCTTGCACGTCGCGGTCATCAGCTCCGGAGTGGTCTCGCCGAACTCGAGTCCGTAGAGGGCGTCGAAGACCATGCCTTGCTCGGGGTCGAGGCTCGCCATACGGCGGGCAAGTGTCGCACGACCCCCGGCGGGGATCGCGGTCAGCGCTTGACGAGCAGCTCGGTGAGGGCACCTTCGTGTGAGGAGAGGAGCGAGTGCAGCTCGAGCATCTCGTCACCTGTGATGGGGTCGGCGACGTCCGGGACACCCTCATCGATGGTGGGGACCTTGTTCTCCTCGGCCTCGGTCTGGAAGATGATCTGGAGCAGGTTCTCGTCGTTGCAGGACGCGCAGGTGACCCGGACCAGGGCGCGATTCCCCTGCTGCGCGAGCACGTTGATCCCGCAGTCGGCCATGTTCTCGCCGCAGGCCGAGCAGCGATAGCGCCGGGCCTGGAAGCGGAGCAGTTCGAGGAGATCCATCACTGCCCAGTATATGCCGCGTGCGGAGGCGGCAAACAGGGGTCCCGGGGGGCGTCCGGTACACTCGATGCCCTCCGCTGGGGAGTGGCCAAGTGGTAAGGCAGCTGATTCTGGATCAGCCAATCGGAGGTTCGAATCCTCCCTCCCCAGCCAACCCGAATTTTGAATTCAATTCGGGCCTTTTCGGGCTGGTTCGACTTGTGGATAACTCCCCCACGAGTCACCCGATTAGTCACTGCTCAGCATTGGTTTTTCGGGTGGACTCCGTGACGATGGAGAAAGCAATTTCACCCAAAAGGGCTGCCAACCATGACCCTCCGCGTGCTCAAGACCAGCACCCCCTCCGACCTGACCCGCCTTGCCGACGACTACCTCAACCATTGCCGTGCTCGGGGGCTCTCCCCGCGCAGCGAGCACCAGTACACCTACTCAATCCGCTCGGTGTTGCTCCCGTGGTGCGAGCGCGAGGGCATCACCGAGGTCGGCCAGCTCGATCGCCGCGCCGTCGATCGCTTCACGTCGGAGCTGCTAGGACGCACGACACGCGCTGGCCAGCTGCTCTCCAGACACACGGTGGCCACGTATGTCCGGCCGATTCGCTTGCTGCTCCACTGGGCGAGCCGGGAAGGCGAAGCCGTCAAGGCGATGCCTCAGCTGCCGCGCCGGGGACAACCCGCCCGCGATGTGCTCAGCCGTGCCGAGCTTGACCAACTCGAGCAGGCAATGCAGAAGGAGCGCGACAAAGTCATCATCCGAGTCTTTGCGGATTGCGGACTACGACTTGAGGAGCTCACCCGCCTCACCGCTGGAGATCTCATTCGCGGCGGGCGGCAGGCACACCTCCGAGTGCATGGCAAGCGAGATCGAAGCCGCGATGTGCCTGTCCCGCCAAACCTGGTGCGCCGTCTCGACCGGCTGATCGCCGCCCGCCCCGAGGAACGCAGCACAGACGCCATATTCCTCGCGCACCGACGCGGCCCGTTCGGCGACTATGAGCCGCTCACCAAGGGTGGCGTCTACCAGGTCGTGAAGCATGCGGTGGCGAGGGCGGGAATCACCAAGCGGGTCTTCCCGCATCTGCTCCGCCATTCGTGGATGACGGAGATGCTGCGGAGGGACATGAACTCCGTGCAGCTCAGCTTCATCGCCGGGGCGTCCCCGGAAGTAATCGCAGCGTGCTACGCGCACCTCACCAAGGAAGACGCATACGACTCGATGATCCGAGCCCTCATGCGACGAATGCAACGATGACGCCCAAGCGACTCTCGCTCTAAGCTCGCTCCTCGGCTAGCGCCGCTGTAAGTGGGGTTCGAGCCCGCAGAGCGGTCGGGAGGAGCTGACTGATGACCGTGTCAACGGGGGTCTCGACCAGCACCTTGGCGATGAGGCGGAGCGATGTCGCCGAGATAGGTCGGCCCGAGAGCGCTGCGCTGACGGTCGCTGGGCTCAAACGTGCCCTCCGGGAGAGGTCCGTGGCACTCAGGCCACGAACGGCGAGCTCGTAGCCCAGGCGCTCGGGGTCGACCTTCACGCTCACTGGCGCACTCCTGGGCGGGCCTCGCCAAGGACTGCACCGACACCTCTCGCACGGCCATCGGGTCCCTTGGCCGACATCCGCAAAGGTGGCGGAGCTGCCAACGCCAACTCGTCGACTTCGGCAAGGACGGCGCGCGCCTCACGCAACAACGTCGGTGTCACCGCGGCCTCGGCATACCGCGAGGCCGGGACTGCCGGTGGGCGCCGAACGCGACGCCGGCCGACGATGACGTCGCTCGGGCTCCTCGGAGACGCTGCGGTGGAAGATGACGATCGGTCTCGCGACCTAAGCGTTCCGGTCCGCTGATCCCCCAGGGGTGGACCACTGTCGGGAAGGCCAGCGGGTTTGCAGGTCGGGGTGGGTCTGTCGGCAGTGCGGTCACCATGGTCTCGATGATGCACACGGTCGCCGCCAAAGTCTACCCCAAATGGCGTGCGCTCATGGTCAGATATCCCTTATTTTGTCGGGATACTTCGACAGGCGAAGTATCAAAATTCGGGCGTTTTCTCCTTACAGCACAACGATTCACCGCACCGCACCATAAAGTCGTTTCGTTCAGACGCGCCGTTCGATCAATTCGGAGCGTTCTCTGAGGCAGACTCGAGCTCGGACATCTCGATCCGACGACCGGCAGAGGGTGGGCAACGACGTGTGTTGACGGGCCGCGTCGGCGCGCTGCCATACGGACACGGCCGCCTTGAGCACCATGACCCTTGTCAGCAGCGTCGCGCTGGCTGTGGCCTCGCGGAGTTCGGAGCGCGGTGGTCTTGGCGCTTCTGAGCCAGACGCCGACTGTATCCGAGCTGAGCCGGCCGCTCTCCGGGGCGGAGCTCTTCCACGCGCGGGCGTCGTCCGCGCCCGTGCCCGCCCGCGGGGAACGCGTCAATCCGCGCACGGCGACTCGGCGCAAACGACCAGCAAACGCTTCGCAAACGGCGCATACTTCCCAAGATCAACACGCGCCAAACGCACCTCCGGTACGATCGGTGAAGGAAGTTCGCAGTCGCACTCTCGCCTTTCGGCTGACCGAGAGCGAGCGACAGGCAGCCGACGCGCTCGCCGGACGCGCCGGGCTCAAGCCATCGGAGTTCGCCCGTCAGGCAATACTTGAAGGAGTCACGATGTCCGTCCGTGCCCTGGAGCTCGCCCGGGAGGAAGCAGGGGTCGAGATGGGTGCCGAGCTCGATGCCGCTCGCGCGGAGCTAGATCGCGTCAACAGCCTGTACGCGTCGTTGCAGATCAGAGCAATCTCGCTCGAAGGGGCGGCCCGCGAGCTCGCGACCACGCGGACGCAGCTGGACGAGATGGTTCGTGCGGCGGCGTCTTGGCAAGTAAAGACGAAGACCCTCGAAGAGGAGTTGCGGCGCGCTCCGGAGGATCTCGTGGACGCCATCAGAAGCCTGATCAACGGCGATCCTGGAGCGCGGGCAACGGTGGCTCGGCTCTGGAGCGCGATCCCCGCCTACCCGTATCCCGATCGCGAAAAGATCCTGCCAATCGTTGCGGCCCATGTCGCCGACGCGGTCGAGTCGATAGTCACTAAGTTCTCCGGGAATGCCGAGGCGTTTGCCCTCTGGCCGATATCGAAGGGGCGCATCGAGTGGCTCTTCGACGGGCTCCGGCTGGACGCAGGAGAGGGGATCCGGCAAGGCGGCGACGGTCCCGATCGCAATTGGAGGCCCGTTATAGACGCCGTCCGCCGTGCGGATGCCGAGAGACGTCGATACGAGCCTGACTTCCACGACACCTGAAACCTCCGGGCCGCTTGGCATGCTCAAGGGCACCGCCCGTGCTCTCGTGAACCGGCGCCGGCCGTCGCAAAGGCTCATGTTGTTGTGTTGGCCCATCAGGCTCCCAACAGGATCGCCGCAGGATTACTCGATCAAGAGGCACAGACCTTCAGGGTTACCTGACCTTGACACGTTCCATTGCTTTCGAAGCAGCGTCGTCGGCAAGAACGCATAACGCTGGCTCAGCCGATCAGCGGCTCGAGTCCTCGCTCCCCAGCCTTCGCGCACGCTAGTGGACGCGTGATCAACGTCCAATCGCCCGCGAGGGAGGGACCGCGCCGGATCGCCCACCGAATGAGGATCGACAACCGGGTCTCGATCTGATTCGATCCAGCGGCTCGGCGGCGTTTTCACGTCTGACCGAGTACGAGAGAGAATGTGGCTAACGGGTCAGCCGCTGGATCGACGAGCGCCCCCTTGGCCTCGCTGCGGCTGCTCGAGGAGGGCAGAACGCGTGTCTTACAAGCGATTGCTCGGTGGAGCGGCTGTCGCGGCCTTGGCGCTCGCAGGGATAAGTGGGACCGTGCTCCCGAAGGTCGTCGGAGCGGTATCACAACCAGTTCTTTCCATGACCTCGCCCGAGGAAGATCAGGGGTTGACTGGGACGCAGGCCGACACCTGGATCGCAGGGACGGCGACTTCGAGCGGGTCGACGATCTCAAAGGTCATGGTGAAGATCGGCATCCACGGCACGTACGGCGGGGCGTGCACGATCAACGCCAAGCCGATCGACACGCTCTGTTACTTGCAGTCGAATAGCACGTCGTTCGGGAGCAGCGCCTACTTTTTCAAGTGCTTCCTAAGCAATCCGAATACGGCGAGCACGAGTTTCGAGTGCGGTCCTGGTGCCTTGTACGGCAGCTTGTCGCTGCCCGTAGACGGGAGTTACGCCCTCCAGGTCGAGGCGCTTGACGCCGCTGGCAACAAGACATTCTTTCCCCCTGGAAGCACGGCCGGCACCTTCCCCACCGGGGGCTTCCCGAGTGGCACGCCCGCTCAACTGGACTTCGAATACGGGACTGCCGCCAACGGGCTTACGGGTCAGTCCCTGACGATGGGAAGCGTCCTCTTCGGAAGGGCACAGTGGACCCAGGACGACCCCGTGACCTGCGCTCCGTTAGTGAACACGGTCGGCACCGGCCAGCAGACGGTGACCGCCGACCAGGTGGCATCCGCGATGTACGCGACCACGGACAATGGTTTCTACGGAACGCCCGAGGTTGTGACCGATCGGACCACGGCAGCGGCGACCAACTCCTGCGAGTTCGGC
>DAIQQM010000076.1:0-13062 GCA_036786805.1 Candidatus Dormiibacterota bacterium
AGGCTCACGAGCTCGGCTCCGACACCGACGAGGACAACCGTTTCGAAACCGACCGGGAGGTCGTCGAGGCTCGTCTCGAGATCAACGATCGGCTGCGTCGCCGCCGGTGTGACGAGGCGGCCGCGCTGCTCCAGCGGCTCGCGAACGACGTCGGAGGTCGCGCGCTTGCCGAGCTGGCACTCGATGCCGGCGACCGATGCCGCGCCCTCGGCAAGGGGAACGCCGCGCTGAGCTGCTACCTCGCTGCATCGCGTGCGGACCCGGTCCACGAGACGCCACTGCTGCGGCTCGCGGACATCTGCATCGACGATCACGACATCGACCTTGCAGTCTCGTACCTCGAACGCGTGACCCGCCTTCGCAGGTTGCGCAACGACGACAAGGGTGCACTGAAGTTGTATCGAAAGATCGTGACCATCGCGCCGTATCGAGACGACATTCTCGCCATGCTCATGCGCGCGCAGGCCAACGGTCGCTTCGACGAATAGCGCTTCGTCCAGGGCATCCGGTCACATCCCGCGTGGCCAAGCTCGTCCGCTGTGCGATGCGTTTGTTACCGAAAGGCGATGAACGGCAGGGCACATTCGATCCACACTCGATGCGGCCGTCATCCACGTCAGCGTCGCTGCGCTGGATGCAGCGTCGCCGCAACCGCGTGACCGACACCAATTGAGACAACCGAGGAGAACAGGTGGCCATCCAGGCGAACAAACCGAACAGCCGAATCTTCTTGCTTCTGGGAGTCGTGCTGGCTGCGGCGGCGGCAGTTGCCGTGCTGCTCCTGGTGCGCTCGAATGCACCGGCGAACGAGGTCAGCGTCGTCGTGTCTGACACGAGCATTCCCGCCGGCACCACGCTGACACCCGCGATGGTTGTCGTCGCCCAGGTTCCCCTCACCGCGAAGCCCGGCGACGCGTATACGGATCCTGTCGCGGTCGTCGGTAAGGTCACGCAGGTTGCGCTCGCGAACAACACACCGCTGGTGCCGGGTTTCTTCTCGACGCCGGCGCTGTCGATCACCTCGAGCGGCACCGGTACGACCGTGACCGACGTGGAGTCGCAGATCACCAAGGGCTACGTCGCCGTGGCGATCCCGACCAGCGCGTCTGTCCCCACGGCGCTCACCTCGCTGCAGCAGAACAACTTCAACGGCCCGCTCGTCTCTGCCGCCTACTACATCCTTCCGGGTGACCACATCGACGTCCTGGTGCAGTCCACCACGGGCACGCAGGGTGTGCGCTACACCTTCCAGGATCTCATCGTGCTTCGCGTCGGTGACTCCGGCGGCGCGGCCACCGCGGCTCCGGACGTGCTGCTCGTCGAGGTCCCTCGCGCCGAGGCACCACTGCTTGCGGGACTCATGGTCGGTGACGGGCACGAGTTCGTGATCAAGTACGTCCTCCGGCCCGAGTCCGAGTGGGGCAAGCTGAGCGCGACCGGCTACTCGCCGAATTACGAGAACGCGGGCTCGCCTGCGATCCCATCGGTCAAGCAGACCATCGTGACGCCAAGCACGCTGGACAGTCTCTTCGGCGGCTGACAGCAATGACGCCAGCCGCAGTCCTCGCCGCGGCCCTGGCCGCGGGTGCGGTCCTTGCGATCTTCGCCTTCCTCCTCAGCCGTGGACAGAACCAGGCTGGGGAGATGGCGCGGCGCCTCAATCAATACGGAGGCGACACCGTGGTCGCCACCGCACCGCCCCGCGTCAAGACGGGCAACGCCCTCCGCGACCTGCTCGACGGGCTCACCAGCGGGCTCAACCCGCTGCTCTCACGCACATCGCACACGGGCAAGCTCGCCGACGACCTCCAGAAGGCCGACCTCAAGCTCAAGTCATCGGAATGGCTGCTCGCCGTGGTGGGGCTCGGCGTCCTCGTCGGATTGCTGGTCGCGTTCCGCTACGGCTCCCCGATTGCATTCATCCCCTGCCCGATCATCGTCTACTTCCTGAGCGGATTCTTCCTGAAGTTCCGCCAGAAGCGGCGCACCCGTGCGTTCAACAATCAGCTCGGCGACACGCTGATGCTCCTGAGCAACGCGCTCAAGGCCGGCCACTCCTTCGCCCAGGCGCTCGCGTCGGTGGCGAAGAACGCCAACCCCCCCATCTCGGAGGAGTTCGCGCGTGCAACCCGTGAGATCGCGCTCGGGATCAACGTCGACGAAGCCCTCAACCACATGGTGACTCGGAACAAGTCCGAGGACTTCGATCTCATGGTCACCGCCGTGCAGATCCAGCGCGTGGTGGGCGGTAACCTCGCCGAGATCCTCGACACCATCGCGTTCACGATCCGCGAGCGCGTGCGCATCCAGGGTGAGATCCGGACGCTGACCGCGCAGGCTCGCGCATCGGGCTGGATCATCACCATCCTCCCGATTGCGCTCGCCGGGTTCCTCGCCCTGATCTCCCCGTCCTATTTCGATCCGATGATCACCGACCCGCTCGGGCACATCATGCTCGGCATAGCGATCTTCTCGATCGCCGTGGGCGCGGTCGCGATCCAGAAGATCGTGAAGATCGAGGTCTGACATGAGTCTTCTCGCCATCGGTCTGGCCGCGGCTCTCGGCGCGGGCATCCTGCTCATCGCCTTCGGCCTCGCAATGTCCGTTTCGCCGCGGCAGGGCGACCTGCTCGAGGCCCGGCTGGCCCAGTTCGCCGAGGCCGGCCGCGCGCCGGCGACGCTCGCCGAAGTCGAGATGTCGCTGCCCCTCTTCGACCGCGTGGTGCGCCCGTTCCTGGACAAGATCGGGAACCGGCTCAACCGCAACGCGGGACAGGGAAGCTCCGACGCGCTACAGGAGAAGCTGAACCTCGCGGGACGGCCGATGGGGCTCAACGCCTCGGGCTTCCTCGCACTGCGTCTGCTCTCGATGCTGCTCTGCACATCGATCGGGCTCGCCCTTGCGCTCTTCGGCGCGCTGACCATGCCGCTCTTCGCGGTGGTCCCCATGGGCGGGCTCATCCTCGGCTATCTCATGCCCCAGATGGTGGTTGCGCGGCGCATCAAGAAGCGGCAGAAGGAGATCCTGCTCTCGCTCCCGAGCGCGCTGGACCTGCTGACCATCTCCGTGGAAGCCGGACTCAGCTTCGATGCGGCGCTCACGCGTGTCGTCGACAAGTACAACAACGAGTTCTCCCGTGAGCTCACGATCATGCTCAACGAGGTCCGCCTCGGCCGCCCGCGTCTCGAGGCTCTCGACGATGTCGGCCGGCGCTGCAAGGTCGAGGAGCTGAGCAACTTCATCCAGGCGATCATCCAGTCGGAGCAGCTCGGTGTGGGCGTGGCCAACGTCCTCCGCATCCAGTCGGAGGAGATCCGCCGCAAGCGCCGTCAGCGTGCCGAGGAACAGGGTCAGAAGGCGCCACTGAAGATGCTCTTCCCGATGGTCGGTTGCATCTTCCCGACGCTGTTCATCGTCCTGCTCGGACCGGCGGTCATCGAGGTGGCCCACCAGTTCGGCTCCGGCGCCTGAGCCCGGTCCCTCAGGACAGCTGGCGGAGGACGCGCTCGAGCTGACGCCGGCGGGCGATGCGCCAGCGCGATCGCAGCGCCGGCACCGACCGGTACACCTCCGGCGCGACCGCATCCTCGTGCATGGCCTCGCGGAGCATCGTCCCAACCGTGTCTCGCAGCTCCACGAGCCTGAGCGCGCGCGCGACCTCGAGCGCCGCCGAGATGCGTGCCTCCTCACCGGAGCGCATCCAGTCCTCGAGCGCGTCGACGAGGCCCTCGCGTCCATCGCCGACGACGATGCGCGCGTAGTCCGTCAGCTGCTCGGTGAGCGAGGCGACGTTGGACTCGAAGCGCCGCTCCATGTACGCGAGGATCGCATCGCGCGCGCTCTGATGCGCGAGCACCGCGATGAGGCCCGGCGCGGTGCGTCCGATGAGCAGCTTCTCGAACGGCGAAACCTCGAGGTATCCGATATGAGCGCCGGCGCTCGAGACGAGCCAGGGGCTGCCGTCACCCCGGTAGAGGCAGAGGTTGTCCGGAAGTCCGGGGTGCTGCCAGCCGTAGAGGCCGCCCGTCGCCTCCTGGAGCACCGTGACGCTCTCGCGGCTGAGCGCGTATCGAACCAGGCTGCCGGCGGCGGTGATGCTCTTCGCCTGCTGGAATCGCGCCAGGCTCTCGACGGTCGCCTGCCCCTCGGGGTCCATCTCGCCGGGCGGCACGGTGAGCACGGCGGTGGTGCACTGGACCAGCGCGCACTCGAGCAGCCCGGCATAGTCCGGCCCGGTGGGCTCGTCGAGCAGATCGTAGGTCTTGCGCGCCGAGACGTCACTGCGGGACGTTCGAAGAAGCGGTTGCACAGAGCAATTCTGTAACGAAATCCCTCGTTCCAGCGCGGCAGATGCGTGTTACGGTCGTGAGGTGGGCGCGATAGCCGCATCTATCGACAGCACTCCGGGCCAGGTTTTCGCAGACGCACTGCTGGTCGTCGCCGTGGCGGTGAACGCGTACCTGGGCTGGAGTCACGGACTGATCCGCCGCCTCTTCACGGCGGTGGGGGTCTTTCTCGCGTGTTTTGCCGCCTCCAACCTGGGCAACGCGATCGCCGCGTTGGTCCACTCGCACAACGAGCAGGCCAACGCATGGGCCTTCGTGGCCGTATTCCTCTTCGTGATCATCGTCATCGAGGTGCTGGGGGGCCTGCTGAACGAGCGCCTCGAGAAGATTGTGGTCGCTGCGTTTGACCGGATCGGGGGCGCACTCCTCGGCGTGATCGTCGGTGTCGCCGAGGTGCTCATCCTCTTCCTCGTCGCGATCTCGGTCAGCGGCGCCACATCCGTCACGCGCACCACCATGTCGCAGGACATCCATGCGGCCACATTGAGCGGGCAGGCGGTGCGACTCGAGCCGCAGATGAAGACGCTCTTCGCGCCCGTGCTCCCCTCCAACCTCGGCGATCACTTTGCTCAGAACGCGGTGGTGGTCACCCCGCCCGTCTGACGCGACCGTCCCGGCTCAGCGGGCCGAGCCGACGTCCGCTGGAAAGAAGGTCTTGACGACCGAGCCGAGACCGACGAGGTTGAACGGCTTGGTGATCAGGTGATTTGCTCCCGCAAGGCGGGCGCGCTCGATGTCGTCGTCGCTCGACAGCGCGCTGAACATGACGATGGGGGTGTCCGCTGTGGGCGCGTTGCCGCGAATGCGCTTGCACGTCTCGATGCCGTCCATCCCCGGCATCATGATGTCCAGGATCACGAGGTCTGGGGCACGGGCTTCGACCTGCGCGAGGCCGTCCTCGCCGTTCTCCGCGGTGGAAACGTCATACCCCTCGATGCCCAGGTACATGGCCACGATGTGGAGGAGCCTGGGATCGTCGTCGACGATGAGGATGCTACCCCGCGTCATGCCTACGCCTCCGCTCCGCCCTGTGGCGCGCTGAGGCGGCCCTCTGCCATGTAGCGCGAGAGATCGCGTTCGTGCCCGAGGCCGCGCTCGATCGAGTCGAGCACGCGCTGGTAGAACTCCTCCCGTTCCTTGCGGTCCTCGTCCGGCGCAACGCTCTCGCCGCGCACGCGATGCTGGATCCAGGGTGGTACCAGCTGTTCCACGGTGTTCCCGCCGACCTTGACGGTAATCATGGTGTCGTCGGCCTCCTCGACCACGATGCTCACGCGGTACGCGATGCCGACGTGGCTGTCGAGCCGCCAGGCCCGCTCCCACGCGCGCTGCCGGCCGATGCCCACGAAGATGAGCGTCACGGGATCGGCGACCAGCTGACCGCCGCTGCCTGACGACAGCTCCTTGAGCAGGAGGCGCCAGACGTCGCCGTCGATCTGCCGGGAGACCCATCCCACCAGGGAGGGCGCGCGGTTGTCGAGGTCGGGCAGCGACACGGCGAGCGAGCTGTCGAGGCTCGGCAGAGCGCTCACCACCCCCGCATGACGCCGGCAGTACACCCGGTCCTCGATGGTGACGCGGTGCTCGATGCACCACGCGGTGCGACATTCGCGGCCGCGGCGATCGACGTACGCGCACGGGGCGCCGTCCTGGGACGTGCATCCGGCCTGCGTGCAAGGATGCGTGGGCTCGATGGGCGTCACCGCATCCACATTAGCATCGGCCGGCCGGGCGCGAACCGTCGCCAACTACCACACCATCGGAATGAGCCTACGCGTCCGCGCCGCGTAAGGCCTGTATCCGGGGAATATTCGCGAGAGCAGCCCCTCCTCGAACCGAGCCCTGAGCATCTGCACCGCGATGAACGGCACCAGAGTCAGAGTGGCCCAGAGTCCCGGGCGGGCGAGGATCAGAGCGACGGCGGCGAGGATCTCGGCGGCGTAGAGGGGATGGCGCACGAATCGGTACGGTCCGCCCGTGACCAGGCGGCGAGCCTCGGGAATGATGCTGAGGCTGCGCCGCAGATACAGGAGACCGTAGACGCCCAGAGCAAAGGCTCCGAGTGCCAGCGGCGCTGAGATGTCGCGGATGAAGGTTGGTGGCGTGAGGAGCACCGGGTTCGGGAAGGCTCCGACGACCAGGAGCATGGTCGTCCCCACCAGGCCGGCAGCCCGCGCGATCGCGCGCCCGTCACGGGCACGAGGACGCGGACGTACCAGATAGATGCCCACCGGGATGAGGCAGAAGAGCAGGTACACGGCCGTCGTGAGCGGACCGGCGAGATAGTCGCCAAAGCCCGCGTGGACGGGGAGCGCGCGAACCTGAGAGAGCAGGTTGAGCGAGACGCGCCATCCGAGCAGCGCGAACAGCACGGCCGGAAGGGAGCGTCCGAAGACAAGGAAACGGATCTCTTCGACGCGACGTTCCAGGTCGCCACGGCGTGCAGGAATCGCGACCGCTTCGGCCATGGCCCGAGTCTAGGTCAGGCCAATTCAGGGCGACGCTCCCGTAGCGCGGTTGTCATCGAATCACCACGGTTTCTCGTTGCCGCGCACCGTCCGGCGCTTGTCCGATCCTTCGTTACCAATATTTAGCACGCAGGCCATTCCGTTGCTGCAGCAGGGGTCCACACTCGCATCAGTCGAATCCGAGCAATCGTCTCGGCCTCGAAAATTCAACCCGAAAGGAGGTGAAAACGGAAATGGATATGCTGAGCACCCTGTACCTTCGCGCAACAGAGTTCATCGCTCGCAAGCGTGAGGAGGCTGAGGAAGGCCAGGGCATGGTTGAGTATGCGCTCATCCTCGTCCTTATCGCCATCGTCGTTATCGTTATCCTGCAAGTCGTCGGCAAGCAGGTCAACAACGTGTTCTCGAACATCAGCAACGGCCTGGCCCAGTAGCTTTCGCAAGCAACCAGGACAGTCAAGAGGAGCCGGCCATCGGGCCGGCTCCTCTTTTTCGTTGCGCTGTAACACTGTGTCGCGTCGCGGCGCACCGCGTCCACCCGTGCGCCATTCGCCGTACCATGCGCTCGATGCACTGGGCATGCGGGGGCCGGAGGTGATCCGCGTACTCATCGCGGACGAGATCGCACGAATCGTCGGCGACCTCGAGAAGCTCGAGCCGTACACCGACACCGTCGACGTGTGCGGCGTCGCGCACCAGGCGTCCGCGGTCATCGAGGAGGCGTGGCTGCGTCAGCCCGATGTGTTGATGCTGCACCATCGTTTCGTCGACCTGACCGGAGCCGACTTCGCCGCGCACCTCGGCTCGGTGTCGCCGGCGACTCGCGTGCTGCTCATGACCTCAGACGGCGCGCCGGCGGCGGGCTGGACCGGTGGGACCGTCGGCGAGTCGGCGGACGGTCCGGAGCTCCTCGAAGCCATCCGCATCACCGCCGGGCTCGTTCCGCCGGCTGGGACAAGTTTCGTCGAGGCCCCCCACGGAGGCGCGCTCGAAACGGTCGGTCGCGAGACCCGGCGCGACCTTCGAGCGCCGCAGGGGCGCGCGACCGTGATCGTCGCCTTCTCCGGCAAGGGCGGGACCGGCACGTCGATGGTCGCCACCAACCTCGCGATCGCGCTCGCGCGCGCTGCAGGCGGGCGCGCGGCGCTCATCGACCTCGATCTGCAATTCGGCGATGCGGCGGGCATGCTCCACGTCGAGAACCACCTCCTGTCGATCGCGGACCTGGCTGCACACGGCGACGACATCGAGAACGATCTCCTCGACGACGTCCTCGCCACCGGCCCAGGGGAGGTCCGGGTGCTGCGGGCCCCGTCCAGCCCGGAGCTCGCCGATACCATCACAGCCGCCGGCATCCGCTCCGTCATCCGAGCCACCGCGCGAACGCACGACTTCGTCGTCGTCGACACCCCGTCCCACATTGACGAGCGGGTGCTCGAGACGTTCGAGCTTGCCGACAGGCTCCTGCTCGTCGCCAGCTACAACCTCAGCGCGGTCCGTGGGACCAAGGCGACGCTGCTGCTGCTCGAAGCGCTCGGCGTCGATCCGGATCGCGTCGACGTGGTCCTCAACCACACACGCCCACGCACGAGCTACCGCCGCGAGGACTTCGAGGAGATCCTCGGCAGGCCCGTGCTCGCCGACCTCCCGTACGACCCCCGGGTCGACCCGTCACTCGATTCCGGGACGCCGATCGTCCTCGCGCAGCCGCGCGCCGAGCTGGCTCGCCGCCTGGCCGCGCTGGCGGAGCTCCTCGCGGCCCCCGCCCGCGAAGCCGAGCATGCCGAGCTCGACCTCCCGGCCCCCGCGCCGCCCACCTACCGGCGGCGATTCAGCCTGGGGCGGAGGTAAGGTGGCGCCGTGATCCGCGTTCTGGTTGCCGACGGCAGCGAGCGCATTCGCGCCAACCTCGTTCGCCGCCTCGCCGCCGAGGAGGACATCACCGTGTGCGGCACGGCTGAGGACGGCGAGCAGGCGCTTCAGGAAGCGCTGCACCTGGTCCCGGACATTGCTGTCCTCGATGCCGGCCTGACCGGTCTCGACGGTGTGCAGGCGACCGAGATGCTCGCCGAGTACGCACCTCAGGCGGGCGTGATCCTCATGTCGATGGAGAGCGGCAGCGAGCTCTTCCGCAGAGCGATGCTCGCCGGGGCCCGTGAGGTGCTCCAGAAGCCGTTCGCCGGCGACGACCTGGTTGCCGCCATCCACCGGGTGCATGCGTTCCAGGCGCGGAAGCGGGCTGCGCAGACGATCCGCCAGCCTGCGGACGGCGCTGGGGCAACCCCCGACGGGGCGAGGCGTCGAGACGGACGGATGATCACCATCGTTTCCGGGAAGGGCGGGGTCGGCAAGTCGATCATCGCCACCAACCTGGCCCTCGTGCTCAACCGGCCGCACCCGGGCAGCGTCGTGCTCGTGGACCTGTCGCTGCAGTTCGGCGACGTGGCGGCACTGCTCGCGATGACGCCCGAGGGATCGATCGCCGAGTTCGCCGCCAGCGATGCCGGGATGAGCGATCGCCACGTGATCCAGCAGGCGCTGACGCTTGGTCCGCAGGGGCTCACCGTGCTCGCCGCGCCGCCAAGCCCCGAACTCGCCGACTACGTCACCACCGCGCATCTCCGCTCACTGGTGGCCGAGCTGCGCTCCACGTTCGAGCTCGTGGTCGCCGACACGACCTCGCAGCTGTCGGAGATCACCCTGGAGGCGCTCGAGAATTCCGATCACATCGTCCTGGTCACCGATTTCAGCGTGACGTCGGTTAAGAACACGCGGCTCATCATGTCCGTGATCGGTGTCCTCCAGGTCGATCCCGAACGCATCGTGGTGGTCGCGAATCACCGCGACGCACCGCTCGCCGGCGGCATGGACCGGGCGCGGATCGAGGACTTCCTCCGCCACCCGGTCGCGGCGGAGATCCCCTACGACGCCACCGCGATCGGCGGCTCGGTGAGCTCCGGAGTGCCGGTGGTGATCGCCGGCCACTCCTCCCCCGCGACCGCGGCCTTCGAGCGTCTTGCGGCCGCCCTCACCGGCGATGCAGCGCCGGAGTCCGCCGCCGAGCCGTCCGGAAAGAAACGCAGCCGGCGCCGGCTCGGGTTCGCCCGCGACTGACGCGGTCGCCCGGTCAGCGGCCGAAGATGCGTCGCTTGCGCTTGTCGTCGGCCTTGCCGGCGGCCACCCCGGCGCCGACCGGCTGGCCACCGCCCGGCACGAGCGCACCGGCCAGCTCGCGGATGGAGCGGCTGATGTCGGATTCCGGGCTCGACGTCACGAACGGGGTGCCGCGGTTGATCGAGTCACCGACAACCCTCGGGTCGTACGGGATCTGAGCCCCGACGCTGTGACGCAGGTTCTGCTCGATCGAGTCCTTGTTGAAGTCGGAGTGCGAGTCACTGCGATCCACCACGAGGAGGATCGAACTCGGATCGACGGTGAGGGACTCGAGCACTTTGAGCGCCAGCTTCGCGTCCTTGATCGCCGGGATCGTCAGCGCCGTGACGACCAGGATGTGCTGCGCCGATTCGATGACCTCGAGGTTGAAGTCGGCAAGATGGCAGGACGTGTCGACGATCACGTAGTCGAATGTCTTGCGCAGCTCGCCCATGACCATGCGGACGTGGTCGTTGGTGATCAGGTCGGCGAGCTCGGGGCTGATCGGAGCGAGCAGCACACGCACGCCGTTCGGCCCCTGCGCCATGACCTCGTTGAGCATCTCGGGCTCGAGCGTCTCGGAGTCCACCACGTCGGTGATGCTCCGGCTGTGATCGAGGTTGAGCATCACGCCGATGTCACCGAACTGCAGGTCGAGATCGACGAGTGCGACACGCGACTCCGTCTCCACCGCAAGCGCGACGGAGAGGTTGGTCGCGAGGAGTGTCTTGCCGACGCCGCCCTTGCCGGAGAACAGCACGATGACCTCGCCAAGCGCCGCGGCACGCGGAGCGATCGTGCCGTCCGGCGCCGCCGCTCGGGCGAATGTCCCCTTCTTCTCCTCGAGCTGGTGCACCCGGCGGATCGCCGCGACGAGCTCGTCGTGGCTGAACGGCTTGATCAGGTACTCGCGCGCTCCCGCCTGCATCGCACGGCGCAGGTAGTCGCGCTCGCCCTGCACCGACATGATGATCACCGGCGATGCGGGCAGCTCCTGAGCGAGCCGCTCGGTCAGCTGGATCCCGTCCATGATCGGCATGTTCACGTCGGTGAGCACGATGTCGGGCAGCAGGCGATGCGCCTCCTCGAGGCCCTGCTTGCCATCCCCGGCGGTGCCGATTACCTCGATGTCCTCTTCGAACCCGAGCAATTTGCGCAGGTTGTCCCGAGTGCTCGCGATGTCGTCGACGATGAGGAGCCGGATCAACTCGATCGGACCCTCAGCCCACCGTCAGTCGTGCTGCCTGCGCCGGGTCGACCGGAATACCGGGTCCCATGGTCGCGGCGATGGTGACCGTCTTGACGTAGGTCCCCTTGGCGCCCGACGGCTTGGCTCGAACGATCGCGTCCATCAATGCGGCGAAATTGTCTCGCAATTTGTCGTCGTCGAACGACGCTTTGCCGATTGCGGTGTGGATGATGCCGGTTCTGTCGTTCCGAAACTCGACGCGCCCGCCCTGGACGTCCTGGATCGCCTTGGCGATATCGAACGTGACCGTGCCCGCCTTGGGGTTCGGCATCAGCCCGCGCGGACCGAGGATCTTGCCGAGGCGCCCGACCATGCCCATGACCTCGGGAGTCGCGAGCGCGACGTCGAAGTCGATCTCTCCGGCCTGCACCTTCTTCACGAGATCCTCGCCACCGACGACGTCAGCCCCCGCCTCGACGGCTTCGCGAAGCTTCTCGCCGGTGGCGAAGACCGCGATGCGCCTCGTCTTGCCGGTGCCGTGCGGCAGCGTCACGGTGCTGCGCACCACCTGGTCGGCGTGACGCGGATCGATGCCGAGGCGGATATGCGCCTCGATCGATGAGTCGAAGGCGGTGACCGCGGTCTGGCGTACGAGGGTCACCGCCTCGGCCGGGGCGTAGAACTTCCCCGCCTCGATGGCGCTCGCGGCTTCGCGGTACTTCTTGCCGTGTTGTCTGGGCATTGCGCTCTCTCCGTGGTGTTGGCGGACGCAGCGAGCGTCCTCCCACTCAGTTGCTCAGTTGACGTTCAGACCCATGGATCGCGCCGTACCCTCGATGATCCGGGTCGCGTGCTCGAGGTCGTGGGCGTTGAGGTCGGCCTGCTTGATCTCGGCGATCTCACGGACCTGTTGCTTGGACAGAGAACCCACCTTGTCGCGGTTCGGGTTCCCCGAGCCCTTCTCAACGCCGGCGGCCTTCTTGAGCAGCTCCGACGCCGGGGGCGTCTTGGTGATGAAGCTGAAGGTCCGGTCCTCGAACACGGTGATCTGCGCGGGGATGACGCCGGACAGGTTGGCGGTGCGCTCGTTGTACGCCTTGCAGAACTCCATGATGTTGAGCCCGTGCGGGCCCAGGGCCGTGCCCACCGGCGGTGCGGGCGTCGCTTTGCCGGCCTGGAGTTGCAGCTTGATGACGGTCTTGATCTTCTTCTTGCTCATCGGTTTCCTTGAACTCGTCTAGCGGAGCCGCTCGACCTGGAGGAGGTCGAGCTCGACGGGCGTCTCACGCCCGAACATGTTGACGAGCACCTTGAGCTTGCCCTTCTCCACGTTGATCTCGGTGACCTTGCCGTGGAAGTCGGTGAACGGTCCATCGATGACCCGGACGTTCTCGCCGACCTCGTATTCGACGTTGACCTTGGTCGGCGCCTCTGCCTTCACCTGCTTCTGGATGCCACGAATCTCGTGCTCCTGCAAGGGAACCGGCTTGTTGCCCGAGCCGACGAACGAGGTGACGCCGGGCGTGTTGCGAACGACGTACCACGACTCGTCCGACATGACCATGTTGACGAGGATGTAGCCCGGGAAGATCCGCTTGCTCACCTTCCGGCGCTGACCGTCCTTGATCTCCATGACCTCCTCGGTCGGAACCAGGACGTCGAAGATCTGATCGTGCATGTCCATCGACTCGACGCGCTTGAGGAGGTTCGCTCGAACCTTCTCCTCGTGGCCGGAATACGCGTGCACCACGTACCAGCGGGCGTCCTTGGCGGAAACGGCGTTGCTCACCACGATGTTCATTCTCCCACGACGGCTACGGCGACACGGTAGGGGCGACTGTCGGAGCCACGGTCGGCGGGACGGTGACCACCGGGGCGGTGGTCGCGACCGGTGCCGGGGTCGCG
>DAIQQM010000077.1:0-13006 GCA_036786805.1 Candidatus Dormiibacterota bacterium
GCCGTCCCATCGCTGGGAATCCCGCCGGCGCTCGCCACCGTGACAACGATCGACTTCCCGGAACCCACCGCTCCGTGCCCGTCGCAGTCTGCCGGCTTGCGACTGTCGCAGACTCGCACCGGTGTGATCGGATGGAAAAGCCCCTGGAACTGGCTCGAGGGCGCGGTTGTGAAGTAGCCCTCAACGTCGACGACGACGTTCACACTGCCGAGCGCGTTGTAGATGTCCACCCAACTCTGGGGGCCGCCGTTGTTGCCGAGTGTGACCGTGACCAGGTTTGCGATCACGGTGTGGGCCGCGAAATTCAGGTTCGACGCGCCGGGGCGCGGCGTGAACGCCGGGTAGATCGTGAGCAGGCTCGAAGCCGATCCGAACACCTCGGTGACGTTGAGCACGGCAGCGCCGGCCGTGGGCGGGACCTGGGTTCCCGCGCCGGTGTCCGTGACCTGCAGGGTTCTGACCTCGCCGGGTCCGAGCGGTCCTCCGTTTGTCCGAGTGTCAAGGATGCGGTAGGGGCTGACCGGCGTGTAATTCGCGAGGCCGATGTAGGTGTATCTGCCCCCGCCGTATATGGACCCTGAACTGGTACCCAGCGCATCGGTGGCCTGCACCACGTACGTCCCACCGGCGGGCGCGCTCGGAGGCGTGACGAACGTGAAGGATGTCGGGGTCAGGTTGCTGATGGTGATCGGTGCGCCGCCCAGGGTGGCGGTCGTGTCCCCGGCGAAGTCGAGCCCGGTGACCGACACCGTCTGCCCACCGGCCACGGGCCCGAGCGACCGGGTCAGGGCTGTGATGGTCGGGCCGATCACGGTGAGGTCGTCGATGCGTGTGTTCCAGCATGCGTGGATCGTCGGGCAGCCCGGCGAGGTGTTGCCGTCCTCCGATCCTGAGACGACCCAGATATCGTTCAGATTCGCCGGATCCTGCGCCGCGCCGGAGTAATCACCCCAACGACATCCGTCACTGTCGCAGGCTCCGGCAAAGAGATCGTCTCCGTTGTAGTACGTCGTGCTGGCGTGCAGGGTCTGAAACGTGCTGAGCGTCGTGCTGGTCGAGGTGACTGATGCATCCTCAACGCTGGGGAAGATGCTCGTCGACGACTCGTCGAACACAGTGATCATGTCGCCGGCTCCATCGAGGCCCACGGCCGAGTAGAACAGATCATCGCCGGGGATGCCGACGTTGTCGATCTGATTGGCGAGTGTCGCGGGAGGAGTCGTCGCATCTCCGCCGGCTGCGATGTCCACGTAGTCGAGGCAGTCTCTCTGCACGGTGTCGCCGGGTGGTTCACAGCTTGTGCCGTCTGCCGTCCAGATCTGACCGTTCCTATACACCGCGTTGAGGAATCGGTCGTCATTGGTCTGCAGTTGCGGTCCGGGGCTCGGCTGGTCCGCGGGGGGCAGGAGGCCGGTGGTGTCATCGATGGCGGTCGGCGCCATCGGAACATATACGTATGGCTGGTCGATGACCCCGCCACCTCCTTCGGGAGTACCGGTGAACGCCTGCACCAGCGCCGCCGGGCTGCCGCTCAGACAGCCGTCCCCGCCACAGTCCGACTGGTTGCTGACGATGTAGTTCACCGTCATCGGTCCTTCGGCCTGCACCGGTTGTGGTGCGACAGGACCGTCGTAGAAGAAGTACAGGGAGCTGCTGCCCGTGTCGTGCTCGAAGTCGGACTTCTCGAGCACGTCGATCTCACTGCCGTTGAACTGGTTCGCACAGGTGAAATCGTCGAATGTCACGACGATCGTGGCCTGTGACATTCCCAACCCAGGCTGATCGCCGAACTCGGTCAGCGGTTGCCCGGTGGTGCCGCCGAACTGCGCCATGGGCAGTCCGTACACGGTCCAGCCCGAAAACGGGAGCGGATTGGACGATCCCGAGACCGCGATTAGCACCGGAGCCGCTTCTGGGCAGTTTCCCGGCGACGAGTAGCTGTCCGGCACTTCGGTGACGGTCACCCAGAATCTCCCATCGCCGATGTCGTAGATCACCCGCGGATCGCTGCTGTGATAGCCGGAGAACACATCCATGAACGTGTTGAGATCCGCGGCGGCTATGACCGCTCCGGCACGGCTGAATATGTAAATCGTCGAGTTGACCACCTCGATCAGGTCGGTTGGTCCGGCGGCGATGTCCTCATTGGGAGGAGTGATCTCCTGGTCCGGCCCGAAGTTCTGGATCATGTTTGCCTGCGATGTTCCAGCAAACCCGGTGAGCAGATCCGGTGGAGTTGAGGCGATCAGAGCAGCACCGCGGGTCGTTGAGCGCATGGCGGTGCCCGGCCTCGCACTCGTGACTCCGGCACCGCCATGCGCACCGGCGCCGACTGCGAGGATCGTCGCCGCCTTTCTTCCTCCGCGCTTCAGGGTTCGCGTGCGCGCCGCCTGGCGTTCCTGTGCAGTCAGGGGCAGGAACGGCGTCGCCCTCGATTGAGCGGAGGTGTGCAAGGTGGGCGCGCCCGCGTATGGCGTGGATCGAATGGGACTTCCGGCTGCGACGTTCAGCGAACCGACCACCGCAAGCGCAGCAACGACTGCGATGGCGAGGATCCCACCACTCAGCCGGCGTCCGAATGTCACGCGCATTGCCTCCGTCCCGTCAGTGCCGTCGCCCTCGCGCAGGAGTGTACGTTGGATTCGCCGCAGTGACGCACATGCGACGACTTGCTACGTCAGTCGAGACGAAGGCTCAGCGGAGCAGGCCACAGCACGTTTACGTTGAGGTAGGGATCCTCGATCTCATCGATGCCGCCCCACCGCTCTACGAATGCCCGGGCATCCTCACCTGTCGCCGCCGCGCCACGGGCGCGCGCCGCGTCGCCCCAGGTCATCTCCGCAAGCGGCGTGCAGAGCACGCGGTGTCCGAGTGCGCGTGTGCGCATGCAATAGTCCACGTCCCACAGCGTCTCGGAGAATCGCTCGTCCAGACCACCGGCTTCTTCGAACAGGGCCCGCCCCGTCATCAGGCACGCACCCGAGACGGCGCTCATCTCCTTGATGACATGCAGGTGCTGATCGACACTGTTCGCAAGACCGAGGCGGCCGCACACCATGCCCTCGTGCGCGACCGTCCCGTCCGGATAGCGGAGCCGGATGCCCACCGCGCCGATGCCCTCGCGCTGACTCAGCTCGAGCATCGTCTCGAGCCATGCGTCGGTGATCACCCGTGTCGACGCGTCGACCAGCACGATGTGGTCGCCGCTCATCGTCCGAAGGGCGCGGTTGACAGCCATTGGAGTGTCGGCGTTCGCAACGACTGACGCGACGTTGCGGTGCGCGTATGTCGTGCGTCGCCCGAGGTCCTCGGCGCACTCCCTTGCGTCAGCCCCGCTCCGTGCAACGATGAGCACGTCGACGGAGGGAGCGCCCACCAAGGCGTATCGCGGAATGTAGAGACCCGGACTCGGGCCCAGTTCGATTCGCCCCTCGAGGCCACGCCGCCGCAACGCGTCCGCGACGGCACGACGACCCGCGTCCTGCGCGAGCGGCTTGAATCCCGCCGACACCGCCGTGGAGCCTGGAACCATGCGCCACGCGTAGAGGACGTCCGGCACATGGCCGACACGCGCGGCGCGCTCGGTGAGGCGAAGCATGAGGTCGTGGTCCTGGCTGCCGTCGAAGCCTTCGCGGAACCCACCCACCTCGCCGGTGAGCGTCCGGCGCACAACCGTGAAATGGTTGATGTAGTTCTCCGCAAGCAGGCGATCGGGCGAGAAGTCGGGCTTGAAGGTGGGGGCGCCGAGACTGCCGTCATGGAGCACCTTGTCCTCGTCCGAGTACACGACGTCAGCGTCGGGATGCTCGCGGAGGTATGCGGCCATGGCGTGGAGCGCATGGGGGCGCAACACATCATCGTTGTCGATGAAGCCCACGAATGCACCGGTCGCGAGCGCGAGCGCCGAGTTCGAGGCGGCCGCGATACCGCCCTGGCGATCGCGATAGACGATGTGGACCCGCGGATCCGATGCAGCGGAGTCGAGAACGCCGCGCACGTGCGGCTGGGTCGACCCGTCGTCCGCGATGCACAGTTCGAGGTGCGGGTACGCCTGTTCCAGCACCGATGCGATCGCCGCCTCGAGCCAGGCCCGCTCGGGATTGTGCACCGGCATGATGAGGCTGATGACGGGAGCGCCCTCCTCCGCTTCGGCATTGCGGCGCATGGTGGCCAGCGCCGCGGGGCTCGGCGTGTGCAGCGCGAGCCAACGGCGGTACTGCCGCCGACGGGCCGCGGCGGTGTCGGCCACCCCGATCGCGCGGCGAAGGTCGCGGTCGCGGCGGATCAGCCCCGCCAGCGCGGGCGGCCCGTGGTCCACGAGCGTCAGCGTTCTGGAGGCGGCCTTGTGCAGGGCCTGCTGGCGGCGCGACTCCGGCGGCACGACCCGTCGGACCTTGCGGACGACGGCCACGGCGATGCGGGCGGAGGCGCTGCCCGTAGCCTCTGCAAGCTCGGCTCGGAGGGCTTGCAGCTCGCTCTCAAGCTCTGCGATGTGGCGGCGCGCGGCCCGCAACTCGTCGCTGAGCTTGTCGGTCTCGTCGTGAGGCTCTGTCACGAGGCAGACCCCCACCCTGTCGCGCCGGGCAGTTTCAGGTGCATCGAACGAAGATGGTATGCGGGGCGCGCGTGATCCGCCGCCACTTAGTATGCTCGAACTCGGGCGGGACCCCGGCAACTCGCGATCCGCATTGGAGACTCCGACATGACCGTCGCCGCGCATGGAAGCGTCGCTCCCGAGGCGATCCAGCGGCCGAAGAGCAACTTTCAGAGGGATCTCAATCTCGTCCGCGAGCTTTCGATCACCCAGTTCAAGCTGAAGTACACCGGCTCCGCGCTGGGCTACGTGTGGTCGCTGGTCAAGCCGCTGATGCTCTTCGGGATCATGTATCTCGTCTTCAGCCTGTTGCTGAAAGCCGGCACCGGGTCGAAGGATTTCCCCGTCCAGCTGCTGATCGCGATCGTGGCGTGGACCTTTTTCACGGAGGCGACCTCCACGGCCATGAACGCCGTCGCCGGCAACGGCGCGCTGATTCGCAAGGCGTACTTCCCGCGCTGGATCCTCGTGGTCGCGTCAACCACGAGCGCTCTGCTGACCTTCGCCATCAACACCGTGTTGGTGGTGGTGGTGACGCTGGCGCTTGGCCACCTCGACCTCACATGGCGGAGTCTGCTGGCGCCCCTGTACTACCTCGAACTGATCGTCCTGGTGCTCGGACTCTCACTGCTGTTGTCATCACTATTCGTCTTCTTCAGGGATCTCGGGCATATCTGGGAGATCCTTTCGCTCGTCCTCTTCTATGGATCGGGCATCGTCTTCCCCTTCGCCCTGATTCAGGCAAAATCACCGCGCCTGGCCGACCTTGCCGGATTGAACCCCGTCGCACAGATCATCACGGACCTCCGATATTCGCTCGTTGACCCGTCGCTGCAGTCGATGGGCGCGATCATCGGGTCCCTTGTCATCATTCCGATTCTGCTCAGCGTCGCCGCGCTTGTCGTCGGGTATCTGACCTTCAGCAGGCTGACACCCAAGTTCGCCGAGTCCCTGTGAATCCGGTTGTCGAGGTCTCGCACCTTCGCAAGCGGTTTCGTCTCCCGCTCGACAAGAGCACCACGCTGAAGTATCGAGCGACGCACTGGCGTAGCTCGTCGCGTTACCGGGACCTCATTGCGCTTCGCGACATCTCATTCGAAATCCCCCCAGGTCAGTTCCTCGGCATCGCGGGGCCGAACGGATGCGGCAAGAGCACGCTGCTGAAGATCCTGTGCCGGATCTACCAAGCCGACTCGGGATTCGCACGCGTCAACGGTGAGTTCTCCGCATTCCTCGAGCTGGGCGTCGGGTTCAATCCAGAGCTCACCGCGAGAGAGAACATCTTCCTCGGTGGTGCCGTTCTGGGCCTGACCCGCGCACAGCTGCGGAGCAAGGTTGATGAGGTGTTCGCGTTCGCGGAACTCGAGGACTTCGCAGACCAGAAGCTCAAGAACTTCTCGTCCGGCATGCAGGTGCGACTTGCGTTCAGCGTCGCAATCCTCGCCCAGACCGACCTGCTGGTCATGGACGAGGTTCTGGCGGTGGGCGACGCGAGCTTCCAGGAGAAATGCTTCGACACGTTCAGCAGGTACAAGCGCGAGGGAAAGACGGTCGTGCTTGTGAGTCACGATCTCAACGCACTCGAGGAGTACTGTGATCGTGTGCTCCTGATCAATCAGGGGGAGATCATCGCCGACGGCCCCGCAGCAGATGTGACCGCCGCCTACCACCGGATGATCGCCGATCATGCGCGGGCGGCCGAGCGCGACACGCCGTCGACGCTCTCGCGCGGGGACCCAAACGAGTGGGGATCGCGGCCGATTGAATTCGTCTCAGTGAGCTTGCTCGACGGGGACGGCCAGAGCAGCCGGCGCTTTGAAACCGGTGGCCCCATGACCCTCGATATGCAACTGCTCGTGCACCGCGACGTCGGTGACTTTGCCTGCGGCATGGCCATCCGGAGCGCGGACGGAGTGCTGCTGTCCGGCACCAACACGTTTCTGGACCACGTCACGCTGTCGAGCCCCTCGCCCGGCGAGATGGTGTCGGTTCGCTACACCATCGACTCCCTCCCGCTGCTTGCCGGGGGCTACATCGTCCAGGTGTCCGCACACGACCTGGGCGGGTCGGAGATCTACGACTACGCCGCCCCCGCCGCAAGCTTTCACATCGATAACCGGGGTGGCCACGGCGGCATGCTCGAGATGCAGGGCCGCTGGCAGGTGGAGCAGGAGCAGGAGCAGAACGGGCCGACGACCGTCATGCGCCAGACGGCCGGGTAGGCACGGCCTCAACAACGTGTCTGGGCACCACAGCTAGATCGGCGCGCCGGTGACGAAGAAGAGCAGGTGCGCGGGGACGACCCCCATCACGACGCTGATGATCAGCACGTAGAGCATCGCCGTTGCCGGTTGGTTGGCCCGGATCCGCGCGAAATGCCGGGTGAGGAGTGCCACCCCGGTGGTGAAGACGATGCCGGAACCGACCACGAGCAGCCAGAAGGGGACTGCGTCTCCCGACCAGAGCAGCTCGCCGCGAACCGCCGAAGCCGAGGTGAGGAGGACGAACACGATCACCGCGGCCTGCACGGCCACCGCGATGAACACGATGTCGATGGCGCGGCGCAGCGGACGGAAGGAGAGGTTGGGCGCGACCAGATACCAGTGGCCGAGCAGCATCCCGGCGAGCGCGCTGCCTGATACCAGGGCGGCCGGAACGAAGGCGACGACCGCGGTGCCGACGCCGCCGAGCGACGGGCCGAACGCCGCGGCCGCTTTCGCAACCGCCATGGCGGCGAACCCGATGGTGATCGCACCCACCACACGGCGCGCGACGTCGGTCATCACCGCGCAGAAGAACGCGTAGCCAAGGAGGGCGACGGTGAACGCGATCGACCAGTGGAACAGCGATGCCTGCGCGTCAGCCGGCAGCGCGGCACCGAGGAGAGTGGTGCCCGAAGGCAGCAGCGCCTCGATGAGCAGATCGAGAGCCATGATCCCGCCGCAGACGAGCGAGGTGGTGCCGACGAACCCACGTCCCACCCTGCCCACGAGGTCCACCGCGTAGGCCGCCACTGTCGTGCCGGCAGCGACCTCGAGCAGCACCACGACGGTGGCGATCGGAGCAAGCGCCGGAAGCGAGGTGGGGCCGGGCATCGCCCGATCCTACGGTTGTGGCGGCACCCCACCGAGCTGCCGAGCGGTCAGGGAGCGGGGGACGGTTGCTCCGATGCGTTCCTCGCCCCGGCGCATGCCGGCACCGGTCCGAACGAGTGGATATCCCTCGGGTGACGGTTTCGCACACCGGGTTCCAATTCGATTTCGCTCTGCTAGGTTGGGCCGCGGATGGTCAGCGCACCCTCGAGGTGGCGATGGGTCATCGGCGCGGCCGCCGTGTGCGCCGTGTACCTGGTGGTCAGATCCATTGCCGACCTGCACACTGCCTTCGGCGGCGGCTCCGCCGTGGACTACCTCGCCATCGCGTCCGCGGGACGGGTGGTTCACGGGGGGTCCTCGTGCGTCTACTGCGTGAGCGCCCTCGGGGCGGCCCAGGCGCAGCTGCTCGGCTACACGCCCGCCGCGGGCGCCACGTTCCCGGTGCCCTTCGTCAATCCCGCACTGATGGCCTGGCTGATCCAGCCCCTGGCCATGCTTCCGTTGCAGACGGGGACCGACGTGTTCGTCGCGCTCAACGTCGTCGCGATGGCGCTCTCGGCGGCCGTCCTCACCCGGCGCGCCGCACCGCGCCTCGGCGGCCTGCTCGCGGCCGGCCTGGTAGTCATCGCCGTCTTCTCGCTCGAGGCGGGAACCGGGATCCTGCTCGGCCAGTCGGACGGTCTGATGCTGCTCGGGGCGACCCTCGCCGTCGAGGCGATGGATCGGCGTCATCCGGTGATCGCGGGCCTGCTCCTGGCACCGCTCCTGCTCAAGCCGCAGCTGGTCTGGCTCGTACCTCCCGTGCTCGTCATCGCCGGGCAGTGGCGGATGCTCGGCGCGCTCATCGTCGGTGCGCTCGTCGTGCTGCTCGGGTCGATCGCCGTCGCCGGACCGGGCCATCTCCTCGATGCGGTCGGCCTCGTGACGGCTCCCACCTATGCCCACCTCGATCTCCAGAGCAATTCGATACCCGCGCTGATCGCGCGGCCGCTCGGCAGCAACGCCGCGGCGTGGGCCGCCTCGGTGAGCCTGGCAGCCGTCGCCGTGGCGGTGATGGTGGTGATGCGCGATGTGATCCGGGCCAACGTGCTCCCCGCCGTCGCCGTGGGCGTGGGGCTCTCCGTGATGCTCTCTCCGCACCTCGGCGACTACAGCCTGATGCTCCTTGCGGTTCCGGTCGCCGTCCTCGCGCCGAGAGCCCCGGCACTCGCGCTCCTGCTCGCGGCCGCCTACACCGCGGCGTCGCTGTTCAATCCCCTCCTCGCGCTCAACGAGAGCACCGTCGCGCTCGTGCTTCTTGCCGGCCTCGGCGCCGTCGTGTGGCGCGCCGGCCACCCGGGATCCGCGGACCCGGCGCGGCCGCTGCCCATGCGCTCCGCTCCAGGGCTCGGCAATGCCTGACCAGCGCGCGCTGCTCCGGGGCCGCCTTGCGGTCGCGATCGACGACGTCGCCGATGTCGTCTCGCGCCTCGGTCCCCCGGTCACCCGGGCGACCGCGCCCCCGCCGCCACCGCCGCCGCTCGAGTCGGTGGGGCGGCCGTGGACCCTCGCCGCCGCCATGGAGCCACTGCCTTCGCCCGTCATCGAGGCTGCGCCGCCGCCGCGGGCCAGTCTTCCCGTCCTCGCGCCCGAGCCGCTCCCTCCCCCGGAGCACCATCGATCCCTGCGGCCGCTGGCGATCATCGGGTCGAGCTTCCTGGGGCTCGTGCTCATCGCGGCGATCGCGATCCGTCTGCTGAGCGGGGGCACGGCCGTCCAGACGCCGCGCTCTTCCATCGGGAGGATCGCCCTGACCGGCGTCCGCCCGGTGGCGGCCGCGCCCTCTGACACCGGATCCGTCCCGGCGACGCAGGTGTCGTTTCCTGCGAAGACGGAGGTGGTTGACATCGAGGTGAACTCCGGACGGGCAGCGGGCGAGGCCCCGGTTCACATCGTCGTGAGCGTCGGCCAGCCGGAGCAGACGATCATCGCGAGCGACTACGTGCTCAGCCAGTCGGGAGCCACCGTGATCCCGCTCGCTCCCCCCGGTGGAGCCTTCGCGCCCGGCGACTACTCGGTGACCATCACCTACCGTGGAGCACTCCTCGGCTCCACGGCGTTCGCGGTCCGCTGAGCTTTTCGGAGGTCAGCGCTCCACGGGCAGACCGGCGGCCTGCCAGGCTTCGATCCCGCCGGTCACATTGAACGAGTTCGTCCGTCCGAATGCGCGCAGGTAGTCGACCGCTCGGCCGCTCCGCCCGCCCATCCGGCAGTGCACGTAGACGTCGCGATCCGCGGGCACCTCGGCAAGGCGCGCCGGCAGCTCCCCGAGCGGAATCAGCACCGAGCCGGGAATGTGCAGCTCGTTGTACTCGGACTTCTCGCGCACGTCGATGAGCATCGCGCCGCCGTCGATGGCTTCGCGTGAGGCTTTGGGGCTGACCTCGGCGTTCTCCGGCATCCGCGGCAGTATAGGGGGGTCGCCGATGACGCCACGGTCCAAGCGCCCGCGAGCCTGATAGGCTCCGGACCGTGAGCACGGTTGCCGCGCCGGCGGTGGTGGACTCTCCCTGGCTGAACGCACAGCGCCAGTTCGACAACGCCGCCGAGATCCTCAATCTCTCCCCGGGGTTGCGCGCCGTGCTCCGTGAGGTTCGACGGGAGCTCGTGGTGCGTTTCCCGGTGAAGATGGACGACGGCAGCGTCCGCATGTTCGAGGGATACCGCGTCCAGCACAACGTGACTCGCGGGCCGGCCAAGGGCGGCCTCCGCTTCCATCCCGCGACCGACATCGACGAGGTCAAGGCGCTCGCGATGTGGATGACCTGGAAGTGCGCGCTCGCCAACCTGCCCTACGGCGGCGCCAAGGGCGGAGTCGCCGTCGACCCGGCCACGCTCAGCCACCGCGAGCTCGAACGTCTCACGCGGAGGTTCGCCGCCGAGATCAGCGTGCTGGTCGGCCCGGAGTCGGACATCCCGGCGCCGGACGTCAACACCACCGGCGAGATCATGGCCTGGATCATGGACACGCTCTCGATGCAGGCCGGCTATTCGGTCCCCGCTTCGGTGACCGGCAAACCGCTCGAGATCGGCGGCAGCGAGGGGCGACCGAGCGCGACCGGGCGCGGCGTGAACATCATCGCCATCGAGGCCTGCAAACGGCTCGGTATGGATCCCTCGAAGACCACGGTGGCGGTCCAGGGCTTCGGCAACGTCGGCAGCTGGGCGTCTCAGCTCATGCACGAGTCCGGGTTCACGATCTGCGCGGTTTCGGACGTCACCGGCGGTGTCTACTCCAGAAGCGGGCTCGACATTCCCGCGCTGCTCGCATACCGGCTGGAGCATGGCGGCGTCCAGGGGTTCCCAGGCACTGAACCGATCACCAACACCGAGCTCCTCGAGCTCGAGGTCGACGTACTCGTCCCCGCGGCGATGGAGAACCAGATCACGGCGCGCAACGCGGGACGGATCCAGGCGCGGCTGATCGTCGAGGGCGCCAACGGCCCGACGACCCCGGACGCGGACAGCATCCTCGAGCGCCGCGGGATCACAGTCGTGCCCGACATCCTCGCCAACTCCGGCGGCGTGACCGTGTCCTACTTCGAGTGGGTCCAGGACCTGCAGTCGCTCTTCTGGGAGGAGGACGAGATCAACGTCCGCCTCAAGAAGATCCTCCAGAAGGCGTTCACGCAGATGTGCGACCAGGCCGACCGGCATCGCGTGTCGCTCCGCCTCGGCGCCTACCTCGTCGCAGTCAAACGCGTGGCCGACGCGACAGCCGTACGGGGCATCTACCCGTAGCGGCGTCCACCGCCCGCAGCCCGGTCATGAAGCTCGTCGATCGGCTGCGCTCACTGCCCCTGCCCGTGGGGACCATCCCGGTCGCCATCGGGCTCGGGCTTGCCGGGTTGATGCAGTACGGCTTCCTGGTGGTCGCCGCGCGGGCGCTGGGGACGGCTCGGTTCGCTCCGCTCTCGGTGTTCTGGGCGCTGCTCTTCGTCTGCGGCCCCGGGTTCTTCCTGCCGCTCGAGCAGGAGACCGGCCGGGCCATAGCGGCGCGGCGGGTTCGCGGCGAGGGCG
Organism: Candidatus Dormiibacterota bacterium; assembly: GCA_036786805.1. GTDB lineage: Bacteria > Chloroflexota > Dormibacteria > Aeolococcales > Aeolococcaceae > Palsa-851. The sequence goes on from DAIQQM010000077.1 coordinate 11,749, forward strand.
GACGCCCGGTCTTCGTGCGTGCGGCGATGCTCGGCGGCGTGCTCATGGTGGTCCTGATCGTCGCCACCCTGGCGATGGCGAGCCCGATCGACCAGCACGTCTTCAAGGGCGATCCGGCGCTGCTCGCAGGGCTCGTCGGCGGCTTCGCCGCCTATCTCTGCGAGTTCCTCGCCCGGGGTGCCCTTGCCGGCAACGCGCGCTTCGGCGCCTACGGCGTCCTGCTGGGAGGCGAGGGCGCCCTGCGGGTCGCGTTCGCCGCGATCCTGGCGGTCGTCGGCGTCCAGACGGCCGGGCCCTACGGGATCTCGCTGATCGTCGCCTCGTTCGCGGCGATCATCCTGGCGACCGCCGGCCGTCGCGGACTGCTCCGCCCCGGCCCCCCGGCGCCGTGGGGCGAGATCACCCACGCGCTTGGCTTCCTGCTCATCGCCTCGGTGTTCACGCAACTGCTGCTCAGCGTCGGCGCCGTCGCGGTCCAGTTGCTCGCAACCCCGGCGCAGCAGACGGCGGCAGGCAGGTTCCAGCTGAGCCGGATTGTTGCGTACGTGCCGATCTTTCTCTTCCAGGCGGTCCAATCGGCCCTCCTCCCTAAGCTCTCGACGCTCGCGACCGGAGGAAAGAACCGCGAGTTCCAGGCGCTGCTCACGCGGCTCCTGCTCCTCATGGCCGGCCTCGGCGCCGTCGCGATCGCCGGCTTCACGTTCCTCGGCCCGACCGTGACCCGGATCCTCTTCGGCCACGGGTTCGAGTTGAGCAACCTCGACTTCGCGCTGCTCTCCGCGAGCTGCATCGGGTTCATCTTCACGCAGATCTTCGGCTACGTCCTGATCTCGCTTTCAGGCTACCGGCGGGTCGCGATGGGTTGGACATCCGGGGCGTTGGTGTTCTTCGCCGTCACCGCGCTCGGGTCGTCGCTGTTCCTCCGCGTCGAGCTGGGACTGCTCGCCGGTGCGGTCGCCTCGTCCGCCGTGATGGCCGCGCTGCTGCTCCCCCTGTTGCGAGCGCGCGGCACTTTTGAAACGGACCTGCACATTTACGATCTGACGGGCCCGCCCGGCTGAGACTGCGCCCATGGGTGCTCGCGCCCGCATCGCGCTGGTCGGAGCCGGCGCCATGGGGGCCAACCACGCGCGGGTGATCGCGGAGTCCGAGGGCGCCGACCTCGCGGTGATCATCGATACCGACCCCGAGCGGGTGCGACCGCTCGCAGAGCGGCTCGGCTGCGCCTTCGCGGAGGACCTCGGGGCCGCAACCGAGT
>DAIQQM010000167.1:0-3554 GCA_036786805.1 Candidatus Dormiibacterota bacterium
TTGAGGACCTTCCCGGATGGATTGCGGGGGAGGGCGTCGAGGAAGGTGATCTCCTTGGGGACCTTGAACCGCGCCAGCTGGGTACCACAGTGCTCGACGAGCTCGTCTGCAGTCGCGCTCGCGTCCTCGCGGAGGACGACGAACGCCACCGGGACTTCGCCCCATCGGTCGTCCGGGCGGCTCACGACGGCCGCTTCGAGGACGGCAGGGTGCTCATACAGCGCGCGCTCGACTTCTGAGCTGGCGATGTTCTCACCGCCCGACACGATCATGTCCTTGAGCCGATCGAGGATGTACAGGTAGCCGTCATCGTCACGGACGCCGATGTCGCCGGTGTGGAACCAGCCGCCTGCGAAGGCGGCGGCGGTTGCGTCGGGGTCCCGCCAGTAGCCCGGGAAGACCTTGGGGCCACGCATGACGATCTCCCCACGTTCCCCGGGGAGCAACGATCTTCCTTCCTTGTCCCAGATGTCGAGCTCGAGGTACAGGCACGGACGACCCACGCTGCCGAGCTTGCTCACGATGCTGTCACGGTCGAGGAAGGTGTCCCCGGAAACGGTCTCGGTGAGTCCGTACGCATCGGCGAACCATGCAGCGGGAAAGGTGCGTTGGATCCGCTCGATAAGTGGAATCGGCATCTTCTCGCCGCCGTTGATGACCACGCGCACCGACGAGAGATCTCGTCGCTCGATGTCCGGCAAGGCCATGATCGCGTTGACCATGGCGGGCGCCAACCACACCGTGGACACTCGCGACCGCTCGAGCTCGTCAACGACCGCAGATGCCTCGAACGTGCGATGGATGATGATGGTGGCGCCCGCAGCGATCAGAGAGGTTGTGGTGAGATCGAGCGCGCCGACGTGGTACAGGGGACCGCAGGCGAGTCCGAGATCCGAGCTCGAAAAGCCGAACTCAATGATGTGCGCAAGGTTCTTCCACGCGAGGTTCGCGTGGGTGATCATGACGCCCTTCGGGCGCCCCGTTGTGCCCGACGTGTACATGAGGCGGTGAACGTCGTCGCCCACGACTGCGGCGCGGTCGACCCTTGTGGAGGTCGTGCGCAGAGCAGCGAGCGTTGTCCATCCGTCCAAGACGGCCGGCGAGACAACGGCACGCACCAGCGTGGCTTCGATGCCCTTCGTCGCTTCGCCCGCGAGGGCGACGAGTGCCTCGTCGCACACCAGGGCGCGGGCTCCGGAGTGTTCGAGGATGTACCGCACCTCCGGTGCCGCGAGCCGCCAGTTGATCGGCATCGCAACCGCACCGAGATAGTTGGCGGCGAAGACCGTCTCGAGGAACTCCGGGCAGTTGTACGAGAGGAGAGCCACGACCTCGCCACGACCGACACCACGTTCGGACAAGCCGCCGGCCAACGCAGCCGCGCGCCTCGCCATTTCCGAGTACGTGGTCGTCTCACCTCCGAAGACCGTGATGGCCTTGTCAGGTGTGCGGATCGCGTGGTGGTCCAAGACGGCGAACCAGTTCATGTCCGACTGCACCGTCGGCAGCGATGTCATCCTCGCCGGCCGACTTGGTGGACGCCGCGGTGGGAGGGGCCACGGAGGAGCCGAGCTGGGCACCGACGGCGTGGATCGAGTGGCCACCTGCCGGGTGGGTGGCCCGCTAACCTCGCTACCAAATGGCACGAGCGGAGGCGTCCGGGGATTCTCGACGCAGGGCGAACTGGGAGGTGCGTCGCCAAGCGATCGTCGATACGTCGGCGCGCATCTTCGCTCGCGGTGGCTATCACGCCACGGGGATCACTGAGCTCTGCGTCGCGAACGATCTGGGCAAGGGCGCGCTCTACCACTACATCGGCTCCAAGGAGCAGCTCCTCGCCGCCATCCACGATCGGGTGATGGACGAGGTGATGCTCGGCGCGGATCGGGTTGCCGAGGCGGGTGGTTCCCCGTCGCAACAGCTGGCCAAGCTCGGTGACGAGCTGCTCGACGTGATCCACCGCTACCCGGATCACGTCTGGGTCTTCCTCCACGAGTTTCCCGCGCTCACCGGGGAGCGAGCCGAGCAGTTCCGGAAGCGCCGGCGCCAGTACGAGCGGCGCGTCGAGGCGGTCCTGCAGGCCGGCGTCGACTCGGGGGAGTTCCGTGAGCTGGAGCCCAGGTTGACGGCCATGGCGTGGCTGGGGATGCACAACTACACGTACCTGTGGCTGAAGACGGGCGGACGGTTGTCGGCTCGAGATGTGGCCAAACCCTTCGCGGACATCTTCATGCGAGGCATCGCCAGCCCGATCATCGAAGGACACCATTAGCCGTTCTCACGGCGCCGAGTAGCCGCCATCGACGACGATTGCCGATCCCGTGGTCCAACGAGATGCGTCGCTCGCCAGATAGGAATACGCACCAACCAGGTCGGTGGCCGATCCGAGCCCGAGGGGATGGCGCGCGGCGATGGCATCGAGGGCCTCGGCCGGCAGATCGTCATGGATCGCAGACCGGAAGGTCCCCGGGCAGACGCAATTGACCCTGATCCCGTCGCGGGCGTACTCGACCGCGGCGACCTTCGCCAGCTGAATCACGGCCGCCTTCGTTGCGCAGTACGGAGCCGCATGTGACCAGGCCGTCAGACCGGAAACTGACGCAGTCAACACGATGGAGCCCGATCGCTGCGGACGCATGACGCCGACCGCCGCCCGGATCCCGTTGACGGCTCCGAGGACATTGATCCGGAACGCGCGCTCCCACTCCTCGGTCTCCAAGTTGTGGATCCGACCGTTGGCCGAGAGCACGCCGGCGTTGCTGATCAACACATCGAGGTGTCCGAAGCGCTCGACCGCCAATGCAACCACGGACTCGACCTGAGCAAAGTCGCTCACGTCTGCCAGCGCCGTCTCGACGGACCCGTAGGTTGGCGGGAGGCCGGCCACAGTCGCTTCGAGTGAGGACGCGTTGACATCGCTCAACAGCAAGTCGGTGGCGGGCTCGCTGGCGAACGTGTGCGACAGCGCCGCACCCAGAGCGCCCCCGGCCCCCGTGATCGCTACGACCCGCTGCGCTGTCGTCATACGAGCAAGTATCCACCGTCGACGTTCAGCACGGTCCCGGTGATGAAGGCCGACGCGTCGGAGGCCAAGAACTGGTACGCACCGGCGAGGTCCGTGGGTGCACCCCAGCGGCGCTGCGCCGTGTGTCCGGTGATCGCCGCCGAGAGCTCAGGGCTGTTCTTCCACCCGTCGGCCAAGGGCGAGTCGAACCAGCCCGGAGCCACGACGTTCACCGTGATGCCGGCGGGAGCCAGATCGAGCGCGAGGGCCTTGGCCATGCCGACCAACCCGGCTTTGGAGGCGCTGTACGCCGCCAGTCCCTTGCGCGGTCGTTCCCCGACGACCGAACCCGTGAAGATCAGTCGTCCACCCTCCCGCATCACCCGAGCTCCGGCGCGCGCCCCGAGGAAGGCGCCCGTGAGGTTGACCTCCAGGACCCGCCGCCAGATCGGGGCGGCGGTCTCGCGGGGGCCGGCGACGATCGGCGAGATCCCTGCGTTGCAGATCCACGCGTCGACCCCGCCCCATTCGGTCACGGTGGCGTCGGCGG
>DAIQQM010000078.1:0-12865 GCA_036786805.1 Candidatus Dormiibacterota bacterium
ACCGCCGCCTGGTACAGGATGATCATCGCAACCAGCGACCCGAGTCCGATGAGCGCGACGAGCAATCGCCACCAGTTAGGTCCCCGTGTCAAGCGCCACACGCAGAACAGCAGCGCGAGGATGCCGAGCCACCAGATCGCCGGGTTGCCCATGTCGGTGATCTGCTCGACCGGCCCGTTGTTGGGCTGCGACGTCGCGTAGAAGAGCACCGGGTGCTCCATGATCGGCCACGTGAGCCAGAGCGACGAATACGGGTGGCTGTGGCACTCCTCGGCGTGGTAGCGAAGCGAGGCCGCGGTGACCTGCACGATGTTGTCGATGGCCTCGACCGGGTTCGGCACCGTCAGCGATCCAACGTGCATGACCGGAACGTTGAGCGTCCTGGCCGTCCCGGGCAGACCTGAGACGGCCGGGTTGCAACTCGTGAAGAAGTACACGTCCTGGTGCGGGATCGTCTCGTAGCGCGAGAACGACGCGCCGAAGATGGCGAGTGCGATCAGGCCCGCGGCGATGTAGTGGAGGATCGCGCGCGGTCCCGCCGCGTGCCGCCACATGATGGTCGCGGCGCGGCCGGGTCCCGCGATGCGACGCAGCCAGGGGATGATTCCCGCGAGGTACGGGGAGATGCCGCGGATCACGATGAGGCCCCCCGCCACCACCAGTGGGGCGAGCGCGGTGAGCTTGGCTGCGAAGGCGAGTCCGGCGACTCCCGCCATGACGTAGAGCGTCGTGCGCCACTGCGCTCGCGTCCTCGCCTGCCAGTGCAGGAGGAACACGTAGTAGAAGAGCGCGGCGAAGAAGATCGCGATGATATCGATGACACCGGTGCGCGACTCGACGAACGCGAGGCCGTCGAAGCAGATGAACAGCGCGGTGACGAGCGCGAAGAAGCGGTCGCGGCGGAGCCGCAGCGCGATGAGGTACATGAGACCGACCAGCAGGCTGCCGAAGATCGTCGTGCTGAGCCGCCAGCTCCAGCTGTTGAAGCCGAACACGGCGATCGGCGGAGACATCAGGAGCTTGGCGAGGGGTGGCTCGGGGTCGAAGTACGACTCGGCGGGCTGGCGGAGGTCCTTGGCCGCGTCGACCGGGAAGTAGACCTCGTCGAAGACGTAGCCGCAGACGCTCACGTCCGTATGGCTCACCTTCACCCCGTCGACGACACCGGGCGGACCCACCGGGACCGTGGTGCACTCGGCGCTGGAGCCGGTGGTGGTCGGATAGCCGACCCCGAGGGCGCTGATCGTCCCCTGGCCGCTCAGGAAATTGGGGAAGATCGGGCTGGCGAATCGCAGCACAAAGGCCAGGAGGACGAGGACGATGACCGCGATGACGTCGAACCGCCGGAGGTCGAGAAACCCCCGGAGCCCCGCCCGGACCAGGGGCGCGCCGCCATCCGACTCGAGTTCAGCAGGCTCTGCGGTCAATACTTCAGTTGACATCTATTTACAAGAATTGAAGGTTCCTTTACTGCTATCCTGAGAGGCGAGGGGTACAGTCAAGGCCGCAGCAGGCGGCTGCCCACGTTTGAAACTCATTCCCTTCCTGAAAGGCCGGAGGGTTCCCCCTCCGGTCTTTTTTTTCCCGTCGGCGGTCACGGACGGCCGCTCCGATGGTGGCGGGAACCAAGGGGTTCGATCACGCGAGGGATGCTGACATAGGCGTCAGCCCCGCGGACGTGAAGTCGCTCAGACGGTCGCGGGAACCCGGGGGGCGCCGGTCGGGACGATCGCGAGCATCCGGTCGATGGCGCCTCGTGCCTGGGCTGCGAGGACGGCATCGACTGTGACCCGAGGAGCCATGCGTTCGAGCGACAGGGCGACCTTCTCGAGGGTGATCTTCTTCATGTAGGGGCACACCGCGGCGTCCGACGCCGCGAGGAACCGCTTGCTGGGCGACTGCTCGCGCATCCGATGGAGGATGCCGACCTCGGTGGCGACGATGAAGGTTGACGCCGGCGAATCCGCAGCGCGCCGCACCATGCCCTCGGTCGAGGTGACCACGGTCGCGGGGCCGGCGACGTCGCCGGACGACAGGCGGTAGAGCGTCGACGACGTGCAGCCGCACTCCGGGTGGATGAGCAATTCCGCATCCGGGTGGTCGCGCCTCATGGCATCGAGACGCTCCGGCACGATGCCCGCGTGCACGTGGCACTCCCCCATCCAGATGCGCAGCTTCCGGCCGGTGACACGCTCGAGGTAGGCGCCGAGGAACATGTCCGGGCAGAAGAGGATCTCGCGATCGGCCGGGATCGACCGGATCACGGCCTCCGCATTCGAGGAGGTGCAGCAGTAGTCCGAGAGCGCCTTGACGGCGGCGGTCGTGTTGACGTACGAGACGACCACCGCACCCGGGTGCTGCGCGCGCCACGCTCGGAGCTGGTCCGCGTCGATGGTCGCGGCGAGCGAGCAGCCGGCCTCGAGATCGGGGAGGAGGACGGTCTTGGATGGGGACAGGATCGCGGCGGTCTCGGCCATGAAGTGCACTCCGCAGAAGACGATCACCGCTGCGTCCGTGGCGGCGGCCTGCTGCGAGAGCCCGAGTGAGTCCCCGACGAAGTCGGCGATGTCCTGGACCTCGGGGCGCTGGTAGTTGTGGGCCAGGATCACCGCGTTGCGCTCGTGCCGCAACCGGTCGATCCGGTCCAGAAGCCTGGCCCGGCCCTCTTCTATCGCAACGTCCCGCTCTGCAGTGATCATCCCCGCCACCTGCCCGTTTCAAGGGGTCTGTGGATTTAGGTCAATTTGACCTAAGCAAGTATACCAGGGTGGAGCCGAACTTCCAGGGACAGGGTCACAGCGCAGTTCCTTCGTCTACCGTGGTGCCGTGACGGTGATCGGGGTCGTGGTCCGGCCGAGAAGCACGTTCGCCGCACTTGCGGCCGCGCCGCGCCTCGCGTTCGGATTCGCCGCCGTCGTGGGGAGTGGGATCGTCGCCCTGGTTCTCGGGCTGATCGCCAACCAGATCGACGGTGGCGGCAGCCCCGGAACGGTGGCCTCCCTGCTCCTGCCGCTGCTCTTCGTCGTGTACTGGGGCGCCGCCGCACTGATCATCGACGCGGCCGCGGGTCTCTCGGCACGCTCGGGTCGGTGGCGCCGGTACCTCAGCGTCAGCGGCTTCACGTTCATCCCCTGGATCGCTTACGCCGTCCTCTCGGTGGTCGAGGCCGCCGCGGGAGCGAGCACCGCCGCCGCGTCGGTGATCGCGTGGCTGACCCTGCCGTTGCTGGCGTGGTTCCTCGCCCTGACCGCACTCGCCGTGCATTCGGTGTTCGACGTGTCGCCGTTTGTGGCCGTCGCGCTGGCGATGCTGCCCGACGCCGTCCTCCTCTTCATCCTGATCGCGCTCCTCGTCGCGGCCAACCTCTGAATGACTGGCTCGCCACCCGGAAGAGCGCTGTGGAAACGCCGCGGCATGATTCCTCTCGCAGTGAGCGCGGGCTATCTCGTGCTCGCGGTCGTTCTCTCCATCAACGCCTGGAGCGCTCCGTCGACGACCTATCTCGGTCAGGGTCCGGACCCGGTCGGGCAGATGTGGGGCATCGCCTGGGTGCCATACGCGATCAGCCACGGCATTGACCCGCTGTACACGCACTTCCTCAATCAACCCGCCGGCACCGACATCCTGTGGAACGCGCCGACAGCCCTCGTTGCCGCGGTGCTCTGGCCCGTGACCGCAGCATTCGGCGCGACGGTTACCTACAACCTCGTCATGACGCTGAGCCTGGCGCTGGCGTCGTTCCTGGCGTATCTCGTCATCAGGCGCTGGGTTCCCGGCGGCGTCCTCGCTCCCGCCGCGGGCGGTCTGCTGTACGGATTCTCTCCGTACATGACCGGCCAGCTCCTCGGTCACTACAACCTCGTGCTCTCGGGGGTCACGGTGCCGCTCGCACTCATGCTCGCCGACGAGATCCTGGTGCGGCAGCGGTTCCGTGCGAGCACGTTGGGACTGCTCGCTTCGCTGCTCGCCGTCGTGCAGTTCTTCATCGCCCAGGAAGTTCTGCTCACCGAAGCGATCGCCACGATCATTCTCGCCGCCGTGCTGGCGATCTCGAATCGCGATGCCGTCCGCACGCACTTCGCGTTCGTCGCGCGCTCGATCGTCTGGGCATTGGTGCCGGCGGCACTGCTGCTCGCGTACCCAAGCTGGCTGCAGTTCTTCGGCGCGGGCCACGTCGTGACGGCCGGCGCGATCCACGGCACCGACATCTACGTCACCGATCCCACCAACTTCGTCGTGCCGACGGTTGCTCAACTGATCGCACCCCAGCCGGCGGTCGGTATCTCCTCGCACTTCACCGGCAACGCCTCCGAATGGGACGCATACCTCGGGATACCGCTCATCTTGGTGCTGGTGCTCGCGACAGCGCGGTTCTGGCGCGTGCCGGCCGTCCGAACGGCGGGGATGCTCGCGCTGATCATCGCGGTGCTGTCGCTCGGCCCGCACATCAACGTGCAGCGACATGCCCTCATGGCGCTGCCGCTCCCGTGGTGGATCCCCGCGCACCTCCCCGTGCTCGACGACATCCTTCCCAACCGCCTCATGGTGTATGTCGACCTGGCCGCGGCAGTCATCCTCGCTTTCAGCCTGCGGATGCTCTGGCTGCTGCGACGGAGTCCGCTGCTCAACGTCGCGGTCGCCGTCATCGTCCTGATTCCGCTCATGCCCACGGCGCCGACGCCGACGACGCGACTCCCCACTCCGGCCGCCTTCGCGACGACCGCACCCGAACCGATTGCGCCCGACGCCACCGTGCTCTTCGAACCGCTCCCGAGCGACGACTACGTACACGCGATGGCGTGGCAGGTGAGCTCGCAGTTTGCGTTCCGGCTGATCGGGGGCTACATCGTCGGACCGTATGCGCCCGGGGTTGCGGCGCTCCAGGACTTGATCCACTCACTCGCCACAGCGGGACCAGGGCTGGTGCTGTCCGAGAGCACGCGCCTCGACGTCCTCGGCCGGCTGGTGTCGTTGGGCGTCGACGACGTCGTCGTCGGCAACAACGCGCTCCCGGGGACGGCCGCGCTCTTCGCGAAGGTGTTCACGGCACCACCAGTCGCCGACGGGGGATTCCTGATCTGGCAGGTGCACGGGTCCCGCGGGTGACCACGCGACGCCGATCGCGTGACGATCGGTGACCGCTCAGGGCGTTCGCGCCTATTCTTTGCCCGTGTCCCCCGAACGGCCGCGCGGCGGCGCGCCAGTCGTCAGTCTCGTCATTCCGACACGCAACGAGGCGGACAATGTCGAGCCCCTGATTGACCGGGTCGCGGCCGCTCTGGCCGGAACCGTCTTCGAGATCTGCTTCGTCGACGACAGCGACGACGGCACGCCCGACCTGTTGCTCGACCTCGCACAGTCCAACCCATCGATCCGCTGCCTGCTGCGCCAGGGAGCCGACCGCGCCGGCGGGCTGAGCACCGCCGTGGTCAGCGGGCTGCGCATGGCTCGCGGCCAGTACGTCTGCGTCATGGACGCCGATCTGCAACACCCCCCGGAGCTGATTCCCGTGCTGCTCGGCGAGGCCGAACGGGGCGCGGACCTGGTGGTCGCGAGCCGCTATGCGCCCGGCGGGAGTCACGAGGGTCTCGGCACGCCGGTGCGCCGGCTGGTGAGCCGCGAGGCGACGATGCTGGCGCGCCTGCTGTTCAAGGAGGCGCGCCGGAGCTCCGATCCACTCTCCGGCTACTTCCTCTGCCGGCGGGCCCTGATCGATGGGATCGAATTCCGTCCCGTCGGTTTCAAGATCCTCCTCGAGCTGCTCGTCTGCGTGCCCGACCTCCGGGTGGTCGACGTCCCGGTCACCCAGGCGGCGCGCGCCGAGGGCGTGAGCAAGGCAACCGCGCGGCAGGGGCTCCTCTACCTCCGCCACCTCCGATCGCTCTTCTTCGACGTCCCCGGGTCGGCGCGCGTGTGGAAGTTCGGCCTGGTCGGGCTCAGCGGGCTCTGCGTCTTCCTGCCCGTGCTCGCCATCCTGTACGGAATCGCGGGCCTCAACCCGCTGGTCGCGTTCATCCCCGCCTTCGGGCTCAGCGCGGCATGGAACACGGCGCTGAACTGGCGCCTCACGTTCGGCGACCAGCGCCGCGGCGGCCAGGGGTCGCGCCACTACCTCGAGTTCGCGCTCCTGAGCGGGTGCGTGATGTTCTGCGTCTTCGCCGTGCTCGTCGACATCGGCACGCCGAGCGTCCTCGCCGGTCTCGCCGCGGCGCTCGTGGCGATGCTCCTCAACGGCCTCGTCAACCGGGCGCACCTGCACCACAGCCCGTCGATGTGGGCTTCGGTCGCGATCGACCACGGCGTGCAGGGTGGCCTCGCCCGCCTCGCCGAGGAGGTCGGGGCGGATCGCGCCTACCTGCTGCCGGCACGCGGCGACGCGTCCTCGGGCCTGCCTGAGGGGTTGCTCGCCCACGTGATCGCGCGCCGTCGGCCGGTCCTGCTCACCGAGGCCGCGTCGTACCGCGCGCAGCGACGATCCAACATCGAGACCGCGTCACGCATGCTCCTCCCCGTGGTGCGCGATGACCGGGTGGTCGCGGTGGTCGTTTGCGAGCGCTTTGCCCCGGGCGGCTTCGAAGCCACGGCCCTGGAGACCGCAACGCGTGCGGTGGCTGCCATCGAGCCGCTCCTGACCGCGGCGTCGAGCGAGCAGCCGGAGCGATCCGAGGTTGCCGCGGCGCGAACCGCGCCCGGACCGGCGAGGTAGTTCCGACGGCGGGGGCGCTCGTGGCCGAGCCGGGTCGAGGGGCGATCGGCGGACGTGGAGCGCAGCGCACGGCGCTCTGCTGCATCGGGATCATCGCTGCCGCGTCGCTCCGCGCGGCTGCCGGTGCGCCGGACACCGCCGCGTCGATGCCGGCCGGCGCCGTCTTCGCCGTGGCGCTCCTCGCCGTCGCGATTGCGGCCGGGTGGCGGCCGGCGCGTCCGACGGTCGCGGCGACCGTGCTCGGGATTGCCGGAGGCGGGGTGCTGGTGGCCGCCTGGCTCTGCTCGCACGCCGGGCCGGGCGTCCACGTCGCTCCCGTGAACGCCGGGCTCGCGCTCTGGACGCCGGTGGTCGCTCTGGTCGCCGTTGCCGAGGAGATCGCCATGCGGGGCGCCCTCTTCGACACGGTCCGGACCTGGTGCGGCGACGGCGGCGCTCTGATCGCCACCACGCTGGTGTTCGCGGCGCTGCACGTGCCGCTGTACGGCATCGGCTCGCTGCCGCTCGATCTCGCCGCCGGGCTGCTCCTCGGCGGACTGCGGATCGTGAGCGGCGGCGTGCTCGCCCCGGCCGTTGCGCACGTCATCGCCGACCTCGCCGGCGGTTGGCTGCTGTGAGCAGGCGCCGGGGCTGGATCGTCATCCTCGTGTCGGTGGTGGCGCTGACGGCGGTCTGGCGCTTCCTGCCCGCGGGATCGCCACCGATCTACGACGGCCAGTGCATCGCGAATCCCTACGAGGTGCTCGGCGCCAGTCCGGCGCCGCAGCCCGCCGGCAAGACGTTCCCGGCCGCGAGCAGCTTCCCCGCGTCCGAGGTGCTCACCGGCGAGACCCCGCCCCAGGCGCAGATCCTCATGGAGCCCGGGACCTTCGACAACGCGACGCCGGTCACGGTGAGCATCACCCCGGTTGTGCCGCCCGGCGTCAAGCCGCCGGGCGGCACGATCGAGGGCAACGTCTACCGCTTCTCGGCGGTGAACTCGTCCGGCACGGAGCTCGAGCCGCTCTCGCCCTCGCTCGCCGTGTTCATCATCCTGCGCGCCCTCACCTCGTCCCCCGCGCCGACGATCGACCGATTCAACGGCACGTCATGGACACCGCTCGCCACCCTCAACGCAGGGTGCGGGAACACCTTCGAGGTGACCGCGACTCAGCTCGGCGATTTTGCCGCGGTCAAGCCCGGCGGTGGCGGCACAACGCCGCCCGCTTCAGGAGGTGGCATCCCGGGCGCGGCGATCATCGCGGGACTCGCGATCCTGCTCATCGTCGCCGTGGCAGTGCTCTTCAGCCTCGACCGCAGGCGCGGCGCCGCTCGCTGAAAGGCGATGTCCCAGACCTGTCTCAGGCGCGAAGTCGTGGGGTGGCGAGCCAGCTCTCCATCTCGATGAGCCAGCGCTCGCCGGGCGGCCCCATGCCGGCGCCGGGGACGCCGAGCCGCTGCAGGAGCGTTCTCCGCCCGCCAAGACGGATGGTCAGGTGGTGCGGGAGCGAGGCGAGATCCTGCACCACCTCGAGCGCCGTGTCCTCGTCATCGGCGAGCCCGTCCACCAGCCCGAGCTCCACGGCGCGGGTGGCGAGCCACACGTCCCCGGTGGTCACCCGCGCAAGGGCCTCGTCGTCGTAGCCGCGTGCCGCACGTACCGCGCCGGTGAAGCGCCGGAAGATGGCGTCGACGAGGTCGCGCTCGTGCGCCTCATCCTCCTCGGTGGGTTCCCGCCACGGAGCGCCGAGATCCTTGAACGGCCCCGTCTTGGTGACGACCATCCGGGCTCCGGCGCGGCGGAGGGCGTCCACAACCACAGGACGGACGCTGATCACCCCGATCGATCCGACGATGGCGCTCGGGAAGGCGAGGACCCGCGTGGCCGCGCAGGCCAGGAAGTACGCGCCCGAGGCGCCCACGCCCTTGATCCACGCGACCACGGGCTTGCTCGCGGCGAGGCGGTGCACCGCGACGTAGAGCTGCTCGGAGGCGATCGCGGTGCCTCCCGGGGAGTCGATCTCGAGCAGGACCGCGCGGATGCGCGCATTCCGGCGCGCCTGGCCGATCGTCTGGATGAGGTCGTCGGTGCGCGCCGCGCCACCGATCGCGCCTCGGATCTGCAGGACGGCGATCCGGCGGCGATCGGCGATGCCGGCGAGCCGGTCGGGCAGGCCGCGCTGGGAGATCATCACTGCATGCTAGTCGGCCGGCCCGAAAGCGGGGTCGCGCAGCCGACGCGGTGGTCAGTGCTCGCCGGCACCCCGCGCGGCCTCGGCCTCGTGTAGCGTCGCGGGCACGGGCTGGCCGCTCACGTCCATGACCAGCCCGATGGTGTCGCCGTCATCCCAGCCGCACATCGACACCGCTGTGAGCGGAGCCGGACCGGTCGCGGGGGCGCAGATGAAATCGCTGCCACCGGTCGTCGTGTTGAGCATCTTGCCGCTCACCATCGTCACGCCCTGGCTTTTGAGGCCGGTCGTGAAGTCGGTGAAGAATTGCGAGGTGCTCGTCTCGATGTTCGTCCCCTGCGCGAGGAGCACCACCAGCGTCGGCCGTCCGGCGTCGCCGTAGACACCGCTCACGACGCGGGTCGCGCCGTAGTCCTCCATCACCTTCTGCATCTGCTGAGTCACCGCCGCCGTCGCAGGCGTGGTGATCGCCGTGAGGACGCCGATCGCCTTCGGTGTGGTGATCGTGTGATCGGGCTGCGCCCGCCCGCTGAGCCACTCGTACCCCGCGAAACCGAGGATCGCGACGAGGACAACCGAGAGCGCGATCCCCATGAATTTGCGGCCGGACGGCCTGCGCGACGGCGGGGCTGCCGGCACCGTCCATGCGGAGCGGTCTCGGTTCGCGTTCGGCAGGGTCCGTGTCTCCCAGCCGGGTGACTCGGTCTCGGCGCGCCCGCGATTCGGCATGAACGCATCGTCACGGCTCCGGATGTTCCATCCGCTGCCGCCCGGGCTGACCGGACCACTCACGTCGATGGGATCGGGGCGGACCCCGATCGTCGGTGTCGAGAGGCGCTGCTGCCCGGTGGCGGGTGAGGCGGGGACGGCCTCGAAGGCCGGGAGCTTCGATGGCACCGCTGAGTGGCATGGCTGCGACTGCACGACGAACCCTTCCGGTGACACGGGCGTCGGGGCGTGAGGCGTTCGAGGATCGGGATCCGTGACCGGAGCGAGCGGGGTCCGAGGGGTGGCTTCAAAGGCGAGATTGGGGCCGCCCGTGTCCCGCACCGGTTCGCGTCCGGCCGGGGCGCGCTCGAATTGCGCCGGGTCCCTGACCTTGTTGAACGGGAGGGGGGCTCCGCCGCCCTCCGGGGTGTGATCGGTCATCGTCTTCCATCCCGCATGGCGCGCGGCGTAGCAATCGAGATGCCCGCAGCCTATGTCGCCGGTCACGTGCAGCACAGGGGATGTCAGGGCACTGCTGCCGGAGTGTCACGGATGTGTCACGCCGTGCTCACGGCGTGTGGGCGATGCGGCTTGGCTCAGCGGTAGTCGTGAGAACCGTGGAAACCGTCCTCTGCGGGCGCAGCGCCGGGGTGGGCAATCGGATCGCCGTCCGGCGTGAGCGCGGTCACCTGCTCGACGAGCACATTGACCCTCCCGTGCTCCACCTGGAGCCGTCCGTCGACCATGAGCAGCGGGTGGCGGCTCACCTCGAGCGTCCGCTGCACCACCGGCGGGCGGAACACCAGGTCGAGATGCGCATCCTCGTCGGCCAGGGTGAAGAACCTGAAGCCGCGCGCGGTCGACGGCTGCTGCCGGGTGATGACCAGACCGGCGACGCGGATCCGCGTGCCGTCCACGAGGTCGCGAACCTTCCCGAGCGGCACGCAGCCGTGCGCGTCGAGGCGCTGGCGCATGAACGACACCAGGTGCGGGCCGGTGCTCACCTCGGTGAGCGCGTACTCGGTGCTCACCCGGGTGCGCTCTCCCATCTCGGGAAGCGACGGGGGGATCGCCGGGAGCGCCAGCAACGGCGGCGCCGGGTCGCTGCTCGGATCGTGCGCCGCGTGGGGTGCGTCGCCGAGGCGGTTGCCGGCGATCGCGCCGCTCCCCCGCGGCGGCCCCGTCACCACCGCGGCGGCGACGACGGATTGGTCGGCCGGCGCGATGGTCGCCCTCGGACGTTTCCGCGGCGGCAGCGACTCCTCGGTCTCCTGCATCGTCCAGAGCAGCTGGCGGCGCGATCTGCCCGCGGCCACGGCGTCGAACGCGCCGACGCGGATGAGGTTCTCCATCGCGACCCGGGGCAGGAGCGTGTGCCGCCAGAACTCGGCGACCGAGGTGTTGGCTCCGGCGACCACCGCGTCATCACAGGCGGCGCGCGCTGAGGGTCCGAGTCCGCGCACGTATGCGAAACCAAGGCGTATCGCGAATGCCGACGATCCGATCGCCTCGACGAGGCAGCGTGCCCGGCTCCGGGTGACGTCGACCGGCAGGACCTTCACCCCGTGGCGTTTGACGTCGTCGACGAGGACCGACGGATGGTAGAACCCCATCGGCTGCGCGTTGAGCAGCGCGCACGTGTAGTGCGCCGGGTGGGTCATGCGCAGCCACGCGGTCTCATATGCGGTGCGCGCGAAGGCCGCGGCGTGCGACTTGCAGAAGCCGAACTCCGCAAACCCGGCGACGCTCTTGAAGATCTGCTGCGCCACCGGCTCGTCGAGGCCGTGCTCGATGCAGCGGCGGAGGAAGCCCTCGCGCAGCTCCTCCATCTCCACGCGTGAACGGTGCCGGTTCATCGCCCGGCGGAATCGATCGGCCTCACCGGCGGTGTACCCGGCGATCTCCATGACGATGCGCAGGATCTGCTCCTGGTACAGGACGACGCCACATGTTTCCGCCAGGATCGGCTCTAACTTGGGATGCAGGTAGGTGACCGGCTCGAGCCCCTGGCGGCGACGCAGGTAGGGATGCACCGCGTCGCCCTGGATCGGACCGGGGCGGATGATCGCCACCTGCACGATCAGGTCGTTGAAGCAGCGAGGCTGTGACTGCCAGAGCGATTGCTGCTGGGCGCGCGACTCGATCTGGAACAGCCCGATGGTGTCGACCTTGCAGATCACGTCGTAGACACGCTGGTCTTCCAGGGGCAGCCTGTCGAGGTCGGGACGCTCGCCGGTCGTCTGCTCGATGAGATCGAGGCATTCGGCGATCGCCGACAGCGTGCGCAGCCCGAGCAGATCCATCTTGATGAGCCCCATGTCCTCGACGTCGTCCTTGTCGAATTGCACGACGACCCGCCCCGGCATGGTCGCCCGTTCCACCGGCACCACATCGACAAGTGGCTCACCGGTGACGAGCATGCCGCCGACATGAATGCTCAGGTGCCGGGGCGTTCCCTCGATCCGACGAAGGACGTCGATGAACTGCTCCCATGCGCGGTTGGACACGGTGCCGTCGTGTGTTGTGCCGACACCCGCGGAAACGAGCGTTGACTCGACATCCGCCAGATACCAGGTATCGGTATGGGTGCCGAGCTTGTCGATCACTGTTTCGGGGAATCCCATGGCGGCGCCCACCTGGCGGATCGCCATGCGTAGCCGGAAGGTGACCACGTTGGCAACCATCCCGGTTCGGTCCGGGCCGTACTTCTCGTACACGTACTGGAGCACCTGCTCGCGATGGTCGGTGGAGAAATCGATGTCGATGTCGGGCGTGCCCTGGTGGTCCTCGTGCAGGAACCGCTCGAAGAGCAGGTCGTGCGCGACGGGATCGACACGCGTGATGCCGAGCAGGTAGGCGACGATCGAGTCCGCCGCACTGCCACGTCCCTGTCCCGGGATGCCGTGCTCGCGAGCGAAACGCATGATGTCCCAGGTGATCAGGAAGAACTCGGCCAGATGCGTCTTCTCGATGACGTCGAGCTCGCGTTGCAGCCGTGCGGCGACGGCGCGAGTCATGGGGTGGTACTTGCGCTGCACCGCCTCCTGACAGAGACCGTAGAGCACGGAGAACGGCGTCTCCCCTTCGGGGACCGGATAGCCCGGAAAGCGCACATCGCTGAAGTCGAGCGACACCTCGCAGGCGGCGGCGATGCGCGCCGCGTTGTCGAAGGCCTCGGGAAGGCCGGGAAGCCGCACGCGAAGCTCCGCCTCGCTGTGGAGACGGTGCTCGCTGTTGGGCAGGAGCAGTCCGTGCGCCGCCGCCTGGTCGAGCGTGGTGC
>DAIQQM010000079.1:0-12747 GCA_036786805.1 Candidatus Dormiibacterota bacterium
CCCCACGGGATCCTAAGTCCCGCGCGTCTACCGATTCCGCCATCCGCGCCCGGTCGGTCGAACCGGCCATGACCAGTGTAGCGGTGACGAAACGGTCGCTGGACAACCTCCGCGCAGGTGCCTACTCTGGTGACATCCCCAACCCGCAGACGGAGGATCTGTATGGAGCCGAATCATCTGACCGCAACGGCAGGCCCGCAGGAGGTCGTTGCGAAGATCGACCAGAAGGCGCTCCGGCTGTCGGCGCTGCTGCGGGAGATAGACAACCACCCTATCGAGCTGGAAACCGTCTTGCGGGACCAGCTCGATGACGTTCTGGAGATGCTGGCGTGCCGCATCGCCGCGACCAGGACGCTGCTGCATCGATCCAGCCTCGAATTGACGGGGGCCGGATCACCCGTATAACCGGCGCCATCCGGCGCCTCGGGACGGCGACTGCAGCAGAGGCTGCGGCCGCCGTCCTGATCACCATCGGCGCGATCCTGGTGCGCTTCTGGGCGCTCCAGAGCCAGCCCGGGGGTCTCTACCCCGACGAGGCTGCCGAAGGGATCAGCGCCCAGAACCTGCTCACGATCCCCGGCTACCACCCGGTCTTCTTCAACAGTGACGGTGGACGGGAGGGGCTCTACGCGTACGTCGTCGCCGCGATCTTCAAGGTGTTCGGGTCGTCGGTGCTGACCCTGCGCGGCACCGCGGCTGCGGTCGGCGTCGCCGGGGTCATCGCCACCTGCGTCGCGGTCCGGCGTTTCGGCCGCGGGCCCGCGCTCATGGCGATGGCGTGGACCGCCGGTTCGATGTGGATGATCGCGGTGTCCCGCGACGGCTTCCGAAACATCCTGACGGTGCTGGTCGGCGCCGCGGCGCTGGCCGCCCTGCTGCGCTGGGGGGACCGGCCGTCGCGGTGGATTGCGGTGACCGCCGGCGCCGCCGTCGCGCTGGGCTTCTGGACGTACCAGCCTCTGAAGTTGCTGCCGCTGCTCGTCGTCCTCTGGTTGCTCTGGATGCGGGCCCACGAGCCTGAGCGGTTTCGAGCGATGTGGACGACATGGAGATGGGCGGGCGGGGCGTTCGCCGTGGTGGTCGCACCGATGGTCTACACGGCGGTCACCGACTTCTCCTCGTACTTCGGCCGGGCGGCATTCGTCTCGGTGTTCAACAGCGGCTCGATGTCAATGGACAGCTACCCCGTGCACATCCTCAAGACCCTCGGGATGTTCCTTTTCACCGGGGACCCGAACGCGCGTCACGATGTGTCGGCGCTGCCGCTTCTCGGCCCCATCCTGGTCGTGCCGTTCCTGCTCGGGATATGGCACTGCTGGCGCCGGCGCAACGATCACGGGTACGCGCTGGTGCTCCTCGGGCTCCCCGTCTTTCTGCTCCCTCCGCTCATCGCCAACGAGGGCGGCGCACCCCATTTCCTCCGGTCGCTCGGTCTCGAGCCGTACGTCGCCGCATGCGTCGGTCTCGGCTGCCTGGAGGGCATCGCGATCGTCCGGCGGCTCGCGGCGGGGATTCCCAGGTCCGGGCCATCGGTGACGGAGACCGGCTGGACGGTCTGCGCGATCGGTGCGACCCTGCTGGGGATCGCATCGGCGGTGACGTACATCAACCGCCCGCTCGAGGATCGGTACGCGGCGTTCACGTTCGCGGACGTCGCGCTGGCGAACGCCGCGGTGAACAACCCGACCGACGGCGGGCCGTCGACCCTCGTGATCCTCGACGGCTATGACGCCATGGACGTGCAGTTCCTCGATGCCGGCAGGCTGCCCACCATCGTCGCGCCGATGACCGTGATCGCGAACCCGGCGGTGTACACGCTCATCGTCGCTCCCTCGCGAGCCGATATCGCGGCAGCCGTCGGCCCGGGTATCGCCGCGAATGCCCGGGTCGTGTCGACCGACCCGGAGGGCAACCCGGTGGTCTTCGACGTGGTACCGCAGCCCGGCGTCGCTTCGCTGCCCTGACGCCGGCCGCCGCGCATCGCCCGCGGACGCGGCACTAAGGTGGGATCGATGCTGCGCGGATATGCGGGGAAGATCTGGCTGATCACGGGTGTCGGGCTCATCGCCCGCCTCGCCCTGCTCGGGTACGAGCCGCTCTGGCGGGACGAGGCGTTCACGGCTCTGGCGGTGCAGCGGCCGCTGGGCTCCATGATCGATGTGGTGCGCAACGACAGCGCACCGCCGCTGTTCTACCTGGCCGAGCGGCTCTTCGCCGTGGTGTCGACCAGCCCCGCGATGCTCCGACTGTTCCCGGTGCTGGTCGGGACCGCGGCGATCCCGCATGTGGCCGCACTCGGACGTCGCGTGACGGGCGATGCCGGTGGCGTCTGGGCCGGAGTGATCGGCGCGGTCGCGCCGGCCCTGTTCGTCAGCTCGCTGGATGCGCGCATGTACGTGCTCGCCACAACGCTCGTGCTCGCCTCGACGCTCTGCCTGCTGCGCGCGCTGGAACGGCCTGCACCGATGCGGTGGGCGCTCTACGCCGCGACATCGATTCTCGCCGTGTACACCGTGTATTTCGCGCTCTTCGCGGTGTTCGCGCAGGTGATCACGGTCGCGATCGTCCTTCGCCGGCGACGGCCCGGCACAGTGGTGCTCGTGGGAGCGCTCGGTGCAACCGCACTGGTGAGCCTGGTCCCGTGGCTGGTCGCCGCCCAAGCGCAGCTCGGCCACAGCGCGGGTGCCTTCTGGGTACCGAGGCTGAGCATCGATAGCGTCCTCGGCGGCCTCGAGCAGTTCTTCACGGGACCGCCACTCAACACGTGGGTGACGGGGTTTGCCGCTTTGCGGGCGCTCGAGCTCGCCGGCGACGTGACTGGCTGCCTCGTGCTGGTTGCGCTCGTCATGAACAGGAAGCGTCTCAGCAGCGCCGGGAGACAGACGGCGGCGGTCCTGTCGCTGGCGGTGGTGATCGGCGTCGGCGTGATGCTCCTCGCGAGCTTCTACCACCCCCTCGAGGACGGCAAGTACCTGAGCACAGCCTGGGCTCCGCTGTATCCACTGCTCGGGGCGGGGCTTGCCACCGTGCCATGGCGAAAGGCGGCGGTGGGTGCGGCGGCGGTGACCGCGGCGGTGGCAGCCGGCACGGCGCTGGCGATCACCAATCCCGACACGCCCGCGGCCGTCGCGGCGGTCACCCGGATGTCAGGACCACCCCAGCTCGTCACCACCTATCCGAGTGAGTACCTGCTCGTGCGCTACTACGCCGACGATGAGGTCGCCTCGAGAACGCGTTCGATCGCGACGAGCGTGCCCTGGTTCTGGGGCACGGCCGTCTATCCGCCCGGCGCCGTCATGGCGCGATTGCCGCAGCCGTCACCCGGCGCAGGCGCCCTCTGGTACGTCTACGAACCCGGCGACCCACTCCCTCCGGGCCACGCCGGCTACGCGGTTTCGGGTACCCGCTGCTGGACGGGTGTCTGTGTCACCATGCTGAACCCGTCGGGCACCGGGACCCCGGGTGGGGGCACCGGCTAGACGCGGGGCAAGGAGGTCATCCGTGAAAGGCTTTCGCGACTTTCTCAGCCAGGGCAACGTCGTGCAGCTGGCGGTGGCATTCGTCATCGGTGGCGCGTTCGGGGCAGTGGTCACCGCGCTCGTCGTCGACGTCATCAATCCGATCATCGCCATCCCGTTCGGCAAGCCCAACTTCGACACGCTGGAGCTGACCGTCAACGGGAGCAACATCAAGTACGGAACGTTTCTCACTGCGGTGATCGCGTTCGTGCTCATCGCGGCGGGTGTGTACTTCTTCTTCGTGGTGCCGTACAACCGCCTGCAGGCTCGCACGCGCTCGGCAGCCCCGGCTGAGTCGGATTCGCGGGGATGCCCCGAGTGCCTGACGGTCATTCCCAAGGCGGCGCATCGCTGCTCCGCGTGCACCGCGGTGGTCGAGCCTCAGGCGGCGTAGCCGGGCGGACAAGGGCGTGCCCGAGGTCCACGCGGCGCACCTCGACGAGCTGTCCCCCCGGACCCTGCTCGGGATCCTCGCCGTGCGGCAGGACGTGTTCATCGTCGAGCAGCGCTGCGCGTATGCGGACATCGACGCCCACGACGCAGATGCCGCGACGCTGCACCTCTGGATCGAGGATGACCACGGTGGCGTGGTGAGCACCCTGCGCCTGCTCAGCGAGGGGGAATCCGGGCATCGCATCGGCCGTGTCGCGACGCTTCCTGCGGCGCGCGGGCACGGCTATTCGAGTGCGCTCATCACCCGCGCGATCGAAGTGTCAGGTCCACCGATCGTCCTGAGTGCACAGGCGTATCTCGTCGACTGGTACGGACGCTTCGGCTTCGAGGTCTGCGGCGAGGGCTGGATCGAGGACGGCATCGAGCACGCGCCGATGCGCCTCGACGTCAGGCGGTGACGATGTTGACGATGCGGTCGACGACCGCGATCACCTTTGCCGGCGCGCGACCGTCGAGCAGCTCCACGACACGCGGTTGCGCGAGCGCGAGCGCCCGCAGCTCGGTTTCAGACGTTCCAGCATCAACCTCGAGCTCACCCCGGCGCTTGCCGTCGACCGTGATCGCAACCGTCGCGCGCTGGGGGGCGGCGAGCTCCGCCTCGTAGGACGGCCACGTGCCGCGCTCGTGCACCGAGCCGTCGTGCCCGGTGCGCTCCCAGAGCTCCTCGGTGACGAAGGGCGCGAAGGGCGCCAGCAGCTTCAACAGCGTCTCGGCGTCGATTCGCCGTGCCGTCCCTGCCGAGCACTCGTGGTCGAGGTCGCGCGCGAACTCCATGAGATACGCGATCGCGGTGTTGTAGCGCAGCTCCGCGATGTCGTCCTCGACCTGCTTGATCAGCCGGTGACGGCGCCGCTCTCTGACCTCATCCCCGGCGTCACCGCCGGTCGCGAGTTGGGTGGCGCGCCAGGTGCGGTTGATGAACCGCGTCATCCCGGCGATGCCCTTGTCGCGGAAGTCGCCGCCGAGCGTGTATGGACCCAGATACATCATGAAGAGGCGCACGGTGTCCGCCCCGTAGCGCTCGATGTACTCGTCCGGATTCAGGACGTTGCCCCGGCTCTTGGACATCTTCGCCCCGTCCATGATGATCATGCCGTGCGCGCGGAACCGCGTGTAGGGCTCGGGGGCGGGCACCAGTCCCATGTCGTATAGCACGCGCATCACGAAGCGCGCGTAGAGCAGATGGCGCACGGCGTGCTCGTTCCCGCCGATGTACATGTTCACCGGGAGCCAGGTGTCGGTCCGCTCCTTGTCGAAGGGAACATCGTCGAAGTCGGTGGACGGGTAGCGGAGGTGGTACCAGGCGGAGTCGAGGAACGTGTCGCTCACGTCGGTCTCACGACGCGCCGGCTCTCCGCACTTGGGACAGGGGACGTTGACCCACTCCTCGACCGTCGCGAGCGGCGAGAGCCCTGTCCCGCGCGGCCGGAAATCCTCGACGTCGGGGAGCAGCACCGGGAGATCCTCTTCCGGCACAGCCACGGGGCCGTCCTTGGGACAGTGGATGATCGGGATCGGCGGCCCCCAGTAGCGCTGCCGTGAGATGAGCCAGTCGCGGAGCTTGTACTGCACGCTCGACTGACCGCGGCGCAATTCGCCGAGGCGCTCGACGATGCGCCGCTTTCCCTCGGGGGCCGGCAGACCGTTGAAATCGCCGCTGTTGACCAGCGTGCCGTCACCGCTGTACGGCGCCTCCTCGACATTGCCGCCGCTGATCACCGCAACGATCGGCAGCGCGTGCGCTCGTGCGAACGCCCAGTCCCTGGAGTCGTGCCCGGGCACCGCCATGATCGCGCCGGTGCCGTACCCGCCGAGCACGTATGGAGCCGCCCACACGGGGAGACGCGCTCCGGTGAGTGGGTGGATCGCGTGGGACCCGAGTTCCATGCCGATCGAGAAGTCGGGCTCGGCGCTGGATGATGGCGGGAACTTGTTGCGCCAGGCGTTGACTTCGCCCATCCGCTGCGGGGGAACGAAGTCCTCGAGCTCGGGGTGGTCGGCGCCGATCACGAGGAAGGTTGCGCCGTACAGCGTGTCCGGACGCGTCGTGTACACCGTGACGTCCTTGCGCCGGCAGCGCTCGAGGTCGAAGAGGATGGTCGCGCCCTCGCTGCGCCCGATCCAGTTGCGCTGCATCGTCTTCGTCGACTCCGACCAGTCGAGCGTGTCGAGCGCGTCGAGCATCTCCTGCGCGTAGCGCGTGATCTTGATCCACCACTGGCGGAGGTACCGCGTCTGGACCAGTGTGTGGCAGCGCTCGCACCGACCCTGCTCCACCTGCTCGTCGGCGAGCACGGTGAGACAGGACGGACACCAGTTGACGGCGCCTTCGCGCCACTCGATGAGTCCGGCGTTGAAGAGCCGCACGAACAGCCATTGCGTCCACCGGTAGTACGAGGGCTCGGCGGTGTTGACCTGGTGACTCCAGTCGAACATGGAGCCGATGCGGGCGAGCTGGTTCTCGCGGAAGTTGGCGACCGCGCGGCGCATGACCACCGCCGGGTGCTCGCCGATCTTCATCGCGTAGTTCTCGGAGTGGATGCCGAACGCGTCGAACCCCATCGGCTCGAAGACGGTGTCGCCCATGAGGCGCCGCCATCGGCCGTAGATGTCGCCACCGGCGAACGGGATGATGTGCCCGACGTGCAAGCCCTCGGCGGAGGGGTACGGGAACATCATCAGGTTGTAGAAGGGTCGATCGGGCTCGTCGAGCGTGGTGCGATAGTCGCCGCGCGCATCCCAGATCCGCCGCCAGCGGGCCTCGACCGCGGCGTGGTCGTAGGCGTCGAGGTGGCGCGGCGGATCGGGCTCGAAGGGGTCGGGCGCGGTGTCCATCACTTCAAAGGGTATCCCGAGTCCATGCCCAGCCCAAACGGAGCCGCGCGGGACGGTGGCGCCGTCCCGGGCGCGACCGCAGCCGCGAGTACACTCGGGCGCTCATGGATCAGGATCGGTCGCCCATCGAGATCCGCGACGGGCACGGCGACGACGAGCTGCGACGCTTCGCCGACGTGGACGCGGAGTCCTTCGCCGGCCACGCGGCAACCAACATGCGGTGGCTCACCGCCGCCGCGCCGCACGCGCCGCTCCGGCTCGCGCACCTCGAGGGCGAGATCGTGGGCGGGTACATGCTGCTCCCGGTCGGACAGTTCTTCGGAGGCCGGTCAGTTGCGGCGGGGGGAGTCACCGCGGTGGCGGTGCACCCCGCCTGGCGCCGCCGGGGCGTAGCCGGAGCGCTCATGCGCGACTGCATCACCCTCGCTCGCGAGCGCGGCGCCGCGCTCGCGCCGCTCCACGCGGCAACCGTCCGGCTCTACCGGCGCTGGGGCTGGGAGGTCTGCTCCCAGACGCTCCGACAGATCGTGCGGACACCGGCTCTCGCCGGGTTCTCGGGCTCCGGAAGGGTGGGCGCCAGGCCGGATCGCGGGGCCGTCGAAGCGATGCGGCGAGCTCACCTTGCGCAGTGGGACGGACCCCTGAACCGAGCCGATTGGTTCCTGTCGGCGGAATGGGATCCGGGTGACCCGGAGGCGCTGCGGTTTGAGTACGGCTGGTATGAGGGCGACGTGCTCACCGGATACCTTCGCTACGAGTCGGAGCGGCAGGCGGGCAGCTGGATCCGGCTGCGCGTCCAGGAGTTCATCTTCACGACGCTGGATGCGCTGCGAGGGCTGCTCGGCTTCCTGGGCGGCCAGGAGTCACAGAGCAGCGACGTCATCTTCGTGCACTCGGCGGTCGTCGACGCCTCGCCGCTGCTGTGGCTCCTCGACGAGCCCCACCGGAACATCGAGGTGCAGGGCTTCCTGTGCTGGATGCAGCGCATCGTCGACATCGCGTCGGCGGTGAGCGCGCGAGGCTGGCCCGAGCGGACCGCCGGTCGCGTGGAGCTCGAGGTCACCGACCCGGTGACCGGAGTCGAACGCGTGGTGCTCGAGGTCGAGGGTGGGACGGGACGGGTCACGCCGGGTGGCAGCGGGGCGATCCGATGCGGCATCGGAGCGCTCTCGGCCTGGTACTCGAGCGCGCTGCGCGCGCAGGACGCCGTCCGCCTCGGCCTGCTGGAAGGCGATGCGTCCTCGGTCAGCGCGATGGATGGGCTGATCGCCGGCGGCCTGCCGTGGATGCCCGACTTCTTCTGAACGCGCCCAGCTTGATGATGTCGTCGCTGACGCGCCGACAGCCCGAGAGCAGCGGCCGGCGCCGGACCCTGAGACCATGACGATGCCGGACTCCGCCCTGCTGCATCTGCGCCTGGCTCGGATGCGCGCACAGCACCTCACCGATGACACGCGTCTGGAGGGTGACGTCGCGACCGTGACACGCGCTGTGTGCGCGCTCCAAGCGCAGGCGTTCGATGCCGCGCGCCATCAGGTGCGCGCACGCAGCCGCGGGCTCACCGCCGGTTCTGTGGATCACGCCTTCACGCATGACCGCTCGGTGGTGCGCACATGGTTGATGCGCGGGACGCTGCACCTCTGTGCCGCGGACGACACGCGCTGGCTCCTCGATGTGCTCGGCACCCCCATCAACCAGTTCGGCGCGAGCAGGAGGCGGAATCTCGGCCTCGACGAGGCAACCTGCGCGCGCGGCGTGGCGGTGATGCGCAGGGTCCTCGTGCATGGGCCGATGGCGCGGCGCGAGCTGCGCGAGCGTCTGGTCCGCGCCGGTGTGATCGAAGAGCCGGTCGGCCAGGCGCTGATCCATCTTCTCTATCACGCCGCCGCCCTCGGGGTCATCTGTTGCGGGCCGCGCATGGGGCGCGACGACAGCTTCGTCCTCCTCGATGACTGGGTGCCACCGTCGAGCGGGCCGCGCGGCGAGGCGGCCCTCGCCGAGCTGGCGCGGCGGTACTTCGCGGCCTATGGTCCGGCGAGTGAGGCGGATTTTGCCTCGTGGTCGGGGTTGAGGATCTCGGTGATCCGCTCGGCGATGGCCGCCGTCGTCGCCGAGTTGGCGGAGTTCCCGGGATCGATCCCCGAGCTCTGGACACTCGGACCGGCGAAGGAGTTCGACATCAGCCGGCCGGTGGTGCGCCTGCTCGGACACTTCGACACCTTCCTGCTCGGCTACCGCCGCCGCGAGCACCACGGAGACGGGGACGCCGAGGCCTGGATTCACGATGGCGGCGGCGGCTGGATCCGGCCCGTCATCTGCGTCGACGGCTGGATCGCGGGCGGCTGGCGGTTGCGGCAGGTGCCTGACGAGATCGAGATCACCGTGATGCCGTTCGATCGGATCAGCCGTCGCGCCGATCCCGCCATCGGGCGCGAGGTCATCTCGATCGGGCGGTTCCTGGAACGACCGGCGCGGTGGTCGCGTCGGCCCTTGGTCGGAATCGACGCCGCCCAGCCGGCGCCTGTCTGACGGACGCGACCGCCATGCGGCACGCGCCGTCACAAGCTCTCGCGCATGATGAATGAGGTTGGTGACGGAGTGGCGCGAAGCGGGTTCCGCGTGCGCGCGTGAGACCACCCTCTGACGATGCAGGCCAGGGCGTCAGATCGCAGCCTCACGCAGCGACTGGCGCGAGCGTTCATTGCCATCGCTGTCCTGATCATCGCGACGCTGGTGGTCACGGGTGCGTGTTTCGCGGCCGTCCTCGGACACTTCGAGCCGGCAATCAGCGACCTGATCACCGGCCGCGACGCCGTCGATGCGGTGCAGAACGGCATGCTCGACGAGGAGACCGCACTTCGAGGGTACCTCTCCAGCGGCAATCAGGTGTTCCTGTCCGCCTACTACGGGGGTCAGGCCGAGATTCTCGCGGGCGACAACGCGTCCCTCGGTCTCGCCACGCAGCCGGACCTGGTCAGAGCCATCGTCGCGATGCGAGTGGCTCAGCAGCGCTGGTTCAGTGAGTGGGCAACGCCCGCGCTGGCAATCGAGCGAGCGGTGACCAGCCCGACCGCCCAGCAGAGCTTCCTCCTGAGTGGGAAGGCGCTCTTCGACTCCTATCGCACCGCCAGCGATGCCGTGGACGCACAGGTCACCGCCGACATCAGCAACGAGCAAATGGAGGAACACGACGTCGTCCTTCTCGCGTTGACGATTGCCTTCGGGATGCTGGCGCTCACGGTCGCGGTCGCGCGCCGGCAGCACAGGGGATTGCGTGCGTCGATAGTGCTTCCCATCAACGAACTGCTGTCGACGATGCGCAAGGTCACCGCGGGCGACCTCACCGCACAAACCGCTGTTGTCGGTCCGCCCGAGCTCCGCGAGGTCGCCGCCGAGTTGGGTCGGATGACCACGACGCTCGCTGAGGAGCGGTCGCGCATCGCAGGCGTCGAGGGGGAATCGCGTTCGCAGGCGGAACGGCTCGGGCTCATCGTCAACGTCGGTCGAGAGATCTCAGGCAGCCTCAGCCTTCGTTACGTCGCACGGGCCGTCGGCAAGGCCGCCCTCGCGATCACCGGCTTCGCGTCCGCGCGAATGTGGATCATCAACGAGGAGCGGCACGAACTCAACGTGGTGCAGGACACCGACCTGGACCTCGGCGTGCAGCGCGATGACACGTCCTTGATACTGGGCGAGGGCCTGGTTGGGCGAACCGGGCAATTCGGGAGATTGCTGGCGACGCTCTCGAACGGGTCGCTTGCAACCGAGTATCGAACCGGTACCAGGGTCACAGCACTCGCGGTGCCGATGATCGTCGGCGCCCGGATCGTCGGGGTCCTCGAGCTCATGTCCGACGACGCACTCGCTGTTGACGAGAGCAGCATCGATGTCATGCACAGCCTCGCGGGTCAGGCGGCAACGGCCGTCGAGGCGGCGCGCTTTCATCAGAGCGCCGACGAGCTGAGCCACACCGACGCCCTGACCCACCTCCCCAACCGGCGTCGCCTCGAGTTGGACCTCGATCTCGAGATCGCGAGAAGCCTGCGGTACAACCGTCCGATCGCCTGCATCATGCTGGACGTCGACAACTTCAAGGCTGTGAACGACATCCATGGTCACCAGGCGGGCGATGAGATCCTGTCCGAGTTCGGCAGCGCCTTTGCCCGGTCGCTTCGCGAGACCGACACCGCATATCGCTACGGCGGCGAGGAGTTCTGCGTGCTCCTTCGCGAGACCGACGCGGACGCTGCCGCGATCGTGGCCGAGCGACTCCGCGCTGAGATTGCCAACCGGTTCGCGGGCAGCCGCGGGTCAGCGATGGTGACCGCATCGCTCGGTGTCGCGGCGATCCCCAGCGATGCAATCGACGCCAAGACCCTGATCGCTGCCGCGGATCGCGCGCTGTATTCGGCCAAGGCCGCGGGACGGAACTGCGTGGTGCGCGCCACACCACTCCGCTCCGTCCGACCCAGCACGACCCGAGGACGCTCGCGTCCGGCGGCAGGACCACCCCGCCCGGTCGTCATCATCGATGCGCCAAAGGCCTCCTGACAGCGGCCCTCGGGTACGGTGGGGGTCGGTCAGCCGACTCCTATCGCCGGCGCACCCTGCCGACGCTTGAGGATCCGTCGCACCGACCTTCTCAACGTTTGGAGAATCGACGTGATCGCCGCCCTCATCCTGGGGACCATCGCGCTTTTCCTCCTGTGGGGAGTCACTCATCCCGGAGCGTTCTGTGACGCATAGGGCGACCTCCTCAAACTGACCCACCACCCGGGCGATGGAAAGGCGTTCCGCCGGGGCGGCCGCATAGAATGCTGGACATGGTGGTGGGCAATTCGCCCTCAGCCGTCCGAACGCAAGCCGCATAGGGCCGGGCTCAGGCGTCCGGATACCCCTCGCCGACGTAGCTCAGTGGTAGAGCAATGGTTTCGTAAACCATTGGCCGGGAGTTCGAATCTCCCCGTCGGCTCCAAATACGCAAGAACGTACACACGAGCAAGACCGGCGATCGGCACAGGCGAGTGGCTCCTTATGTCGGCACTGCGCCCCATCCGAACGCGGCTGCCGGGTCCTTGGATCTCCGAACCGCACCGTCAGCCCAGGGCAATCAGCGTCCTTCGTCAGCGCAGAGGTGTGAGGACGATCAGCAGGCGACGGCACCGGGGCAAACGCACCGACAACGCAGGCCGACCCGAGTAGAGCCCGGGTTCAGCCGAGCGACTTTGAGCTTCGACGTTGGGTTTTCGCGCTCCGGCGCGAGCGCCGCGAGCCGGGCTACCAGACGGAGCCGGTGTGGCCATGGCTCCGCCTAACGGCGGCGAGACTCGCCGGTCGGAATCGCCAGCGGCTGCTTCGCGAAGCTCTGACCTAGCCTCTGCGCGGACCCGAGCCAGGGTCTGCGAACGAACCTCGTCGCCCTCCTCGCGGCGTAAAGTGAGTGCGTGACGCGATGGCAGCGCCCCCTAGGCCTAGCCCTGCTCTTCGTGGCCGCGATCGTGATGGCGCTCTACGAATTCTCAGTTCTTGCAACACAGCCAGCCGTCACAGTGTCGCTGCTTCTGGCGATTGTCGGAGCCAGCACGCTCGCCCGTTCGGCGCGCAAATCCCCGCCAATCTCCAACTGACCTACTGCCATCGGGCCGTCTGTCCTCGTTCCTCGCCCGAGCATCGTCACAACGCGCTGACGGGCCACAAGGGAGACCGCTGGGTGGCCCATGCGCTCGGAGACGCCGCCGCGGATCTCGAGGCCGACACCTTGGAGTTGCCGGAGCGGAGGGCCCAGAGGGGTTGCGGCGCTGGTGCCACAACCAAAGCTTGAGGAAGCCAAGCCCAAGAACACATTTGGCTTTCGCGGGGCGGAGGAGGCGTCGGCCTCGAGGTCGTCTAATCGCACCTGCTCGGCGATCTAGCTGGCCGAGAACGTCACCGTTTCCTGGAC
>DAIQQM010000080.1:0-12652 GCA_036786805.1 Candidatus Dormiibacterota bacterium
TTGACGACGACGCGATCGGCGAGGGGGCGCAACTTGAGAGACATGGGGACCTCCTGGATTCTTAGCACTCTTGGTGGGTGACTGCTAACACTCTACCTAACTGAGTGCCAACCGTGCAAGCCCGAGCCCCGGAGTCAGTGCGTTGTCACACCGCGGCCGCGGGGGCCGAAGGGGGGCTCGAGACGCGGCGCCGGGCCGGGCGCAGGAAGAACGTGAGCCCCACCGCGAGGAAGGCGGCCCACAGGATCGCCTGGAGCACCGTTGGAGCCGCGCTGTACCCGACGAGTCCGTGCAGCACATCGCCGACCCCGGTGTCGTCGGGCACGGTCCCGCTCACGTTCCACAGGGTCGCCGAGGCGCCCGGAAGCACGTGGAGCTCCTGCAGGTTCTGGACTGCGTCGGCGAGGAGGCCCGCGGCAACCACCATCAGCAGGCTGCCGACGATCGCGAAGAAGCGCCCGAGGTTGATCCGCAGGCCGACGCGGAACATCGCGTAGCTCGCCGAGAGCGCGATCGCAAGGCCGACCACGGCGCCGATCACGAGCTGGAGCGGCGAGCTCTGGTACGCGATGGCGAGGAGGAAGATCACCGTCTCGATGGCCTCGCGCCCGACGGTGACGAACGCGATCAGGGTGAGGGCGATCCCGGAGCCGCCGTGCACCGCGCCGGAGACCTTCTCGCGGAGGTCGCGACCCATGCTTCGGCTGTGCCGCCGCATCCAGAAGGTCATGTAGGTGAGCACGCACACCGCGACGGTGAAGACGCCGGTCTCGAACCACGCCTGTGAGGGCGAGTTGATGTACGGAGTCGAGCCGCTGAACTTATGGGGGGTCACCACCCAGATGGCGATCCCCGCCGCGGTGGCGAGCACCACGGCGGCGCCGGCGCCGAGGAAGACGTACCGGAAGAGGTCGCGCCGACCGGCCGAAGCGAGATAGGTCAGCACGATCGAGCAGATCAGCGTGCCCTCGAGGCCCTCCCTCGCGAAGATCAGCAAGCTCCCGACCACGAGTTGGGCCCTTCGGACAGAATTGATAGTGCCCCGGTGGGGTATTAGCTTAGCCTAACCTAACGGTTCGGCCGGGGACTCGACCCACACCGCCGAGGCGGTGGTTCGATCGATCTGGAACTCGCCGCTGCCGGCCTGGAGCAGCCAGCCCGCCGCCGACCGCGCCACGACACCGACCTCGATGCCCGGGACGATGCCGCGCTGGTCGAGGATGTGCAGCAGTTGCGGCGCCTCGTGCTCGGCGACCTCCGAGATGCGAGCCACTCTCGCGTGATCGCCGTCGGCGAGGTCCACCAGACGAACCAGGCGGCGGCCCTCCGGCGGCGTTCGACCCGGGATGAGGTTGCCATGAGGACAGGTGTTCGGCCTGCCGAGCCGATCGTCGAGCCTGTCGAGCACGAGGTCCGACATCCCATGGGTGAGCTGGGCTGCCTCGAGATCCGCCGTCGCCCAGTCGAGCCCGAGGACGTCGGTGAGCCACCTCTCGACGATCCGGTGGCGGCGGACGATGGTCGCGGCGGCGTCGCTCCCGCTGTCGGTGAGCTCGACCGACCGGTCCTCGGCGATCCGGACGAGGCCGTCTCGGGCGAGGCGCTGGAGCGAGACGGTCACCGTCGGCGCGCTGACCCCGAGCCACTCGGCGAGACGACCGGGACGCGGCACCTCGCCCTCATGCTCGATGTAATAGATCGCCTCGAGGTATCGCTCGGCGGCCTCCGAACGCTGGTGGGGCGGGTCGGCGGCGC
This sequence comes from Candidatus Dormiibacterota bacterium, assembly GCA_036786805.1. Classification (GTDB taxonomy): domain Bacteria; phylum Chloroflexota; class Dormibacteria; order Aeolococcales; family Aeolococcaceae; genus Palsa-851. The sequence goes on from DAIQQM010000080.1 coordinate 1,756, forward strand.
TCACGAAGATGGAATCTACGCGCAGTCGGCGAGCGAGGGATCCACGTCGAAGCCGGGGGTGTCCGGGCCGTGGACGAGGAGCCGCTGCCAGCCCGCGGCGGCGATCATCGCGGCGTTGTCGGTGCACAGGTCGAACGGCGGAATCACCACGCGCAGACCGCGGAATCGTGAACCGACCGCCTCCCGCAGCGCTTTGTTGGCTGCGACCCCACCCACCACTGCCACGGTCGTGGCACCGGTGCGCTCGGCAGCCGCCTCGAGGCCGGTGACCAGCTGATCGACGGCCGCCACCTGGAAGCTCGCGGCGAGGTCGGCAACGACCTGACCGTCGATGGGGACCCCGTTTTCGGTGAGCGCTCCCGCCCCCAGGTCGCGGACCATGTACCGCACCGCCGTCTTCAGTCCGCTGAAGGAGAACGCGCCGTCCAGTCGGGTGCGTGGGAGCGGAAACCGGGCCGGATCGCCGCCGGCGGCCACTCGCTGGATCGCCGGACCGCCGGGATATTCGAGGCCGAGCAGGCGCGCGACCTTGTCGAACGCCTCCCCCGCCGCATCGTCGCGGGTCGCCGCCAGCCGCTCCGCGACACCGTGCTCGCGGAGCACGACGCACTCGGTGTGGCCGCCGCTCACCAGCAGCGCCAGGTATGGGGGCTCCAGGTCCGGGTCGGCGAGCCATGCGCTGTAGACATGCCCGGCCAGGTGCGAGACGCCGACGATCGGCAAACCGCGGGCCAGCGCCACGCTCGACGCGTACATGGTGCCGACGATCAGACACCCGGCCAGGCCCGGGCCCCGCGTCACCGCGACCGCATCGATGGAGTCCCAGCCGCCCGGGACCGGCGCGAGCGCCGCGTCGACCACGGTGGCGAGCCCCTCGAGGTGCGCGCGCGCGGCCAGTTCGGGAACGACGCCGCCGTGCACCGCGTGCAGCGCGATCTGCGAGGACACCACCGACGAACGCACGTCTCGGCCGTCCGAGAGGACCGCCGCCGCGGTCTCATCGCAGGATGTCTCTATTGCGAGGAGATTCAGGCTGACGGGTACTCCAGCGAAGGGCCGCCTCCGACCCCCGCGGCATCGAGGCCGTTGAGGATCGCGAGGAAGTTTCGCTTGAATTCCGGTGCGTGGATGCTGTCGCTCCACATGATCACCGCGTCCTCGCCGTTGTCGGTGTAGTACCCGCGCCGGCGACCGATCGCCTTGAACCCGAAGCGTTCGTAGAGCCGTATCGCATGGTCGTTAGTGTCGCGAACCTCGAGCGTGATCCACCGCGCGCCGAGCGCGTAGGCGCGCTGCACGAGCGCCGCGAAGAGCACCGTGCCGTATCCCTTCGAGTGGTCGCCGGCGCGAACGCCGATGGTCGTGACATGCGCTTCGAGCGCCACTCGCCACAGCCCGGCATAGCCGGCGATGGAGCCGTCCTGACGGAGCACGATGTAGGACGCCTGCCGGTTCTGCGACAACTCGCTCGCGTAGGCGTTCTTCGGCCACGGCGACGCGAAGACCTGCCGCTCGATTGCCTGCACGGCGGCGATGTCCTCGTAGCGCATCGGCTCGATGGAGAGACGAGGGACGACCTGCATGAACACCCTGAAATCACTGGTGGAGTCGGCCTCTGCATAATAACCGCGCCATGCTGAGACGGCAGGCGCCGCATGGCAGATGTCATGTGAGCTTCCTGACCGGCTGCACTATCGACGAAGCGACGCGGCGAGCTGCTCTCGATGGTTCGCAACCTGTGCGCGGCCCCGCTCGCGCTCGACGAGTCGCAGGGGACGGTCCGGAACTATCTGTCGTCGGCGATCCAGAAGACCGGCGCGCGCAACCGCCTCGAGGCCGTGCGCACGGGTGAGCAGCACGGCTGGCTGTAGCCGCCGGCCACCCTCAGTCCACGTAGCACGCGCTCAGCCCGGCCCGGTCGAGCGCCGGTCGGGAGAGCGCGAGCGGCACCCCCCGAGCCAGGGCGCGAGCCGGGTCGACGGTGACGAGGCCGGCGATGGCGATGACGTCGCTGCTCAGGACACGTGCGACACCGGCGTCGAAATCGGCCATCAGGACGCGTGACGGGCTCGCGGCATCGGCTTCCCGGGCAACGTACAGCGCCTGACGGCCGGCATCCGCGACGATCCAGCCGCCCGCGCGCGGGTCGGGATCCCCGTGCGCGACCACCTCGAGGGAACCGATCCCGTGGAGGGGCAGGCCCCGGGCGTGGGCGACGCCGAGTGCGGCCGCCATCCCCGCGCGAACCCCGGTGTAGGTCCCCGGACCGGTGACGACCACCACCGCCGAGACAGCTCCGCTGAGCAGACGTCCGAGCGCGCGGGGGAGCGATGCCGCGACCTGCTGTCCGTGGACGACCTCAGAGTCGAGCAGCTCGCCCTCACGTGACGCGAGAACGCAGACCATCCGCGATCTCGACGAAGTGTCGATACCGAGCACGCTCACCGTGGGTCCCGGGCCTCCCACGCCGCTGACAGCCGGGCCGGCGCGCCGGCGGGCCGGCCGATCACCCGTGAACCGTCATCGTCGATGTCGATCGTGATGCTCGCCGGCGAGTCCACCGCACCGGCTGCGTGCTCCCCCCACTCGACGACCACGACGCCTCCGGCCTCGAGCAACTCGTCGATGTCGAGCAGCCGGATGTCGGCGCCGGGTCCGAGGCGGTACAGATCGAGGTGATGCAGGACCCTCGGCCCGGCACGGTAGACGTGGTGGAGGACGAAGGTCGGCGAGCGCACCAGCGCGGGGTCGATGCCCATGCCCGCCGCGATGCCGCGAACCAGCACGGTCTTGCCGGCACCGAGCTGGCCGCTGAGGAAGATGAGGTCGCCGGGCTCGACCCGCGTGCCGATGCGTTCGCCGAGCGCGAGCGTCTCCACCTCGGTCGCGCACCGAGCAGCCGTCCCGACCCCGCTCACGAGAAGTGCCGTGAGCTCGTGTGCGGGCGGGGTACGGCCACGCCGCCCTCGCGATCGAGCACGACGAGGGTCGCCCCCTCCACGAGACGTCCGACCACCGTGAGCGGGGCAAGATCACGGGGCCAGGATCCGAGCAGCGCGGCGACCGAGGCACCGGGCAGCGACGCGACCAGCTCGAAGTCCTCACCGCCCCCGACGGCGAGGTCCGGCCAGGCGGCGCCGAAATCGGAGACGAGCGCCGCCTCGACGGGGACGTGGTCGAGCCAGATCTCCGCTCCGCACCGGGACATGTCGGTCACGCGCTCCAGCTCGACCAGCAGCCCGTCACTGATGTCGCCGCCGCAGCGCACCCCGGACGCCACCAGCTCGAGCCCCTCCGCGATGCGGGCCACCGGCGAGCGCTGCGCCTCGACCCAGCTCCGCTCCTGCGCGGACAGCTCGGCGCCACCGTCGAGGAGCAGTCGCAGCCCCGCGGCCGCCCGCCCGAGCGTTCCGGTGACGACCACGAGGTCCCCGGGACGGCCGCCGTCGCGTCGAAGGACCGCGCCCGAGGCGAGCGTCCCGGCCACGGAGACGTCGATGACGAGCGGCCCGTCGATGGCGCTGACGTCGCCGCCGGCGACCGTGCACCCCGCGGCTGCAGCGGCGTCGCAGAGCCCCCGCTGCATCTCGAGAACGTCCTCGAAACTCGTGGTCGAGGGGGCGCACACGGTCGCCGCGCACCACACCGGCCGAGCACCCATCCCGGCGAGGTCGGACAGCCCGACGGCGAGCGCGCGGGCCCCGAGACGGCGCGGATCGATCCAGGATCGCCGGAAATCGACGCCCTCGACGAGCGCATCCTGGCTGAACGCGAGATCGCGGCCCGGCTCCGGCGTCCACACCGCGGCGTCGTCGCCGGTGCCGATGACCAGGCCCGGCGGGGAGGTCCGGGCGATCTCGCCGAGCGCCCGGAGCAGCGCCGCCTCCCCCACGTCGGCGAGGGTCGGCCCCCCCGAATCGAAGGGCCGCTCAGGCATCCGATCTGGCTCTGGCGTCACACGACCGCAATATACGGGGCCCGCCCAGGCGGTACGGTGGCGCCGGTGGTCCGGCTTGCGTTTGGACCATGAAGATCGCTATGGTGCGGACGGGGACGTACCGACCGATGCCCGTTCGGGCACCGCGGCCGACGACACGGAGGATGCGTATTTTGACGTTGAGCCGGAAGGTGGCCCTGACCGTGGCAGGCGTCATCACCCTTCTGGCCACCGGACTCGGAACCATCCCGAACACCCAGGCAAACGGTTCGCAGGCGGCGAGCTCTGCGATCGCAGCGCTGCAGCAGCGGCGCGCGCAACTCATCGCAGAGCTCGCCGCTATGCAACCCAGCCTCGGGGCCGCGGGTGGCGCCGTCAATTCGGCGGAGGCGACGTTCAACGCCCAGCAGACGAGGGTGTTGAACGAGCGCAAGCAGCTCGCGAAGCTGAACGCGATGCTGCTGTCCCTGAGCAGCGAGCTGAACAGCAACGACGCAACCGCGGCACAGGACAAGGCACAACTCGCCGAGATCACGCGCGCCACATACGAGACCAGCGGCAACAACCAGATGCTTGCCGCGGTGCTCAGCGCGCAATCGTTCAACCAGGCCATCGACGAGCTGAAGGCCGCAAACCAGGTTTCCCAGCAGGTGCTCGACCTCGTGGAGCGTCTGGCCGCATCCAACCGCGCGATCGTCTCCGAGCAGACGTCGATCCGCTCCGATGCGTCTTCGGCAGAGAGCCTCGAGGGCCAGCTCGCCGCGCAGAGCGACCAGCTCCTCACCATCCTCGAGAACCGCAACACGCTGTTCCAAGGACTCAACGGTCCGGCGCGTCAGATCGCCGCCGAGATCGCGAACATCGACAACCAGATCGCGTACCTCGAGGCCGGCCCCCACGTGGGCTCGGGAACCTGCGGCAATCACTTCGCCTACGGGTTCTGCACGTACTACGTCGCGACTCGCCGCTGCGTCCCGTGGCTGGGCAACGCCAGCAGCTGGTACATCGCTGCCGCGCAGATGGGATACAAGGAAGGCAGGGTGCCGGTCGCCGGGGCGATCGTGGTGTTCCGGCCCGGAGTCGACGGCGTGAGCCCCGAGGGTCATGTCGCGTATGTCGAGGCAGTGGGACCGGCCGCGGGAATCCCGGCCGGGGACTTCAAGCTCTCCGAGATGAACTACGCCGGCTGGAACCGGGTCGACTACCGCGTCATCAGCAACACGAGCGGCGACATCGAAGGCTTCATCTACGGGCAGTAGCGGCCTCGAGCGACTGTCTGAGGAGCTCCTGCGCAGCCGGAAGGGTGTCGATCACGTCTGAGGCGAGCGCACCCGCGCGCCCGCGGCGAGCCTGGACCATGAGACCGGCCTGCGCGTGAATGGTCACGCCCGCGACGGCGGCATCGCGCGGCGCGAGACCCTGCGCCAGCATCGAGCCGATGACGCCGGCGAGCACGTCACCCGTCCCGCCCGTTGCCAGCGCAACCACGCGATGTCGGTCGACGTGGGTGGGGTGACCTGAGGCCGACACCACGGTCTGGGCGCCCTTGAGGACGACGACGACGCCGTGCGCGCTCGCGTACCGCTCCGCGGTGCCGACCCGGTCGGCCTGCACGGCGGGTGTGCCCAGCGCGGCGAGACGGCCCATCTCCGCCGGGTGGGGGGTCACGACCACAGGGTGATCGCACGACCGCAGGTCGAATCCCGCGGTCGCGACGATGTTCAGCGCGTCGGCATCGACCACAGCCGGGCAGGGCAGCCCGGCAAGGAGTTCGAGAAGCGCGCTGATCGTCCCCGGCGCGCGGCCGAGGCCGGGCCCGATCACCACGGCGTCAGCGCCCCGGAGACGCTCTCGGAGCGTGGGGAGTGCGTCCGGGTGCAATGCGCCCGTCCCGGCGTCGGCCAGCGGCGTGGGCATGACCTCGAGACAGCCGGCGGCGACGATCGCGTGGATCGTCTCGGGGATGCAGACCTCGACGAGCCCCGCTCCGCCCCGGGCGGCACCCATCGCGGCCAGTCGGGGCGCGCCGGTGAAGCCCTTCGACCCCGCGATCACCACGACTCGCCCGAAGGTGCCCTTGTGGCCGTCGTCCGGACGATCGGCGAGCACCAGGCCATCCGGAACCTCGGGCAGCGGGCGCCGGCGCTCCGCGCCGCGACCGGCGGCGACGGCGATGGCGAGGCCTCCGTCGTGGGTGAGCGACAGGGCGATCGCCGTCTCCTCACCGCGGATGTGCACGCGAGGTGGCCCTCCGCGACGGCGCACCACCTCGATGTCCCGGTACGCCGGCATCGGCTGTCCCGCCGATGAGCAGAGCTTGCGGACCGCCTCCTTGGCGGCCCAGCGGCTAGCCCATCGCTCCGGCTTGCGGGCGCTGTACCGCTGCTCACCCTCGGTGTAGATCCGCTGCGCGAACCGCGGATTGCGCTCCAGCGCGCGTGCGATGCGGTCCACAACCGTCACGTCGACCCCGACAACCATCGTCATGGGACGACTATTCCACAGTCACCGATTTCGCGAGGTTGCGCGGCTGGTCGACATCGCATCCACGCTGCACGGCGACGTGATACGCGAAGAGCTGCAGCGGGATCACGTTGATCAACGGTGAGAGCACCTCCGAGCAGGCGGGAACCGGGACGGTGGTGGCGAAACCGGAGTCGAACGGATCCTCGCCTTCGGTGACCAGCGCGATGACCGGGGCGTCGCGCGAATGCACCTCCTGCACGTTGCTCACCATCTTGGGCAGCGTCGCCGAGCGGGTGGCGATGGCGATCACCGGGACGTCGGGCTCGAGCAACGCGATGGGACCGTGCTTCAGCTCGCCGGCGGCATACCCCTCCGCATGCACGTAGGAGATCTCCTTGAGCTTCAGCGCGCCCTCCATCGCGATCGGGAAGTTGATGCCCCTGCCGATGTACAGCGCGCTGTGCGTATGCGCGAAACGCTGACCGAGGTCGACGAGGACGGGCTCCAGCTCCAGCGTCCTCGCGAGCTTGTCGGGCAGCGCCTGCAGCTCCGCGACGAGTCGCTGATGCGCGGCGATGTCGAGCGTGCCGCGCGCGTCGCCGAGACGGAGCGCCAGCAGGAGGCCGCACACCATCTGGGTCATGAACGTCTTGGTCCCGGCGACCGAGATCTCCGGTCCCGCCTGCATGTACAGCGCACCGTCCGCCTCGAGCGGCAGCGCGCTCCCGACGACATTGGTGATCGCGATGACGCGCGCGCCCGCCTGATGCGCCTGGCGCACGGCCGCGAGCGTGTCGGCGGTCTCACCGGACTGCGAGACCGCGATCACGAGTGAGTGCGAGTCGACCAGCGCCTCGCCGTAGCGGAACTCGCTCGCCGCCTCGACCTTGCAGCGAATCTTGGCGAGATGCTCGATGGCGTAGCCGGCGACCATCGCCGCGTACCACGCCGAACCACAGGCCACGAGCACGACCTCGTGGATGTTCGCGAGCTGCGCATCGTCCACGCCGAGCTCGGGGAGCACGACCATCCCGAGGTCGTCGATGCGCCCGCGCAGCGCGTTGCGCACTGCCTCCGGTTGCTCGTGAATCTCCTTGAGCAGGAAATGCGGATAGCCGTTCTTCTGCGCCTGCTCGGCCTCCCAGTCGACCGTGACGACCCGCGCTTCGACGGCGGTGCCGTCGAGCTGCTGCACGGTGATCCCGTCCGGTGTCGCGGTGACGATCTCACCCTCACCGAGCAGCGCGATGCGCTTCGTGTAGGGGATCAGGGCGGTGATGTCGCTGCTCACGAACACCTCTCCCCGTCCGAGCCCGACGACGAGCGGGGCGTTCATCCGGGCGCCGACGACGCGGTCGGGCTGGTCGGCGGAGATGACCACGAGCGCGCACGCGCCCTGCATGCGGTTGAGCGCGCTGCGAACCGCCGCCGCGAGGTCACCGTGGAACGCATCCTCGATGAGGTGCGGGACGACCTCGGTGTCGGTCTCGCTCAGGAACTCGTGCCCGCGCGATATCAGCTCGGCGCGCAGCTCGCGGTAGTTCTCGACGATGCCGTTGTGAATGACGTGAATGCGTCCCGTGCAGTCCTGGTGCGGGTGGGCGTTCTCGAGCGAGGGACGTCCGTGCGTCGCCCAGCGCGTGTGACCGATACCGACGGTGCCGGACGGGGTCCCCTCGGCCTCCACCTGGCGGGCGAGGTCGGCGACCTTGTGGGTGTTCTTGACGGTCGCGACGTCACCGGCGGCGTCGATGATCGCGATCCCGGCGGAGTCGTAGCCCCGGTACTCGAGACGGCGAAGGCTGTCGAGCAGGACCGGGGCTGCGGGACGGTGGCCGGTGTAGCCGATGATGCCGCACATAGGACCTCTCTGGAACGGTGAGAGTGGAAAGGAGTTACGTGGGTGACGGTGTCGGGGTTGGCGTGGGTGACGGCGGAGGGGGCGGAACGGTGCCCATCTCGATGGTGACCGACACCTGCTTCACTGACAGGGTCACCCCCGCGGGCGCGACGAGGTTGACGGTCTGCGTGTAGGTGCCGGTGATACCGCCGAGCGGGATCGCCACCGTGTTGAGCAGATCGAAGGTGTTGAGCAGATCCCGAGATCCGGTCACGAGCACGGTGAGCGGCGTGACCACGATCCCGAGCAGGTAGTGCCCGGGCGATGGGCTCCCGACCGTGCGTGCCACCACCGCCATCGTCCGCGTGGTCACGTCGGCGGTGATCCCGATGCTCACGGTCACATATGCGGGGTTGGGGCTGACGTTGTTGAGTCGCTGGTTGTTGGCGCCGTAGACGAGGACGGGGACCTGCGCCTGAAAGTTGGCCTTCTGGTTGCTCAGATTCACGGTCACGCGCGCTCGGATGTTGGCGAGCTCATGCGCGGGCCCGTCGACTGCCACGGCGGACGGCACCGCCTGCTCGGTGCCGCTCTCGTAGCCCACCGGTGGCAGGTTGGTGATCTGGATCGTGACGGGCACGGATCTGGACGTGAACACGTCCAGATCGACCTGGACCGACGTCGGGGGGTCGATGAGCTCGATGTTGGGATCGCTGCTGGCGACGGTCATCGGGATGGAGTACGTGCCTGCGCGATTCACCGCCCCCCAGTCCGCGTTGACGGTGAGCGCGTTGGGGCCGAGCGAGTCGAGCGTGTTCTGATCACCGCCCACCCGGACCGACACGTTGTTCACGGGATGCACGAGCACGTACCCGGGGGGAATGTTCGCCGAGCTCTGCGGGATCGGCAGCGAGACCACCTTCGTCTCCGGGGGATTGCCCGCGTAGACGACGCCGACCCAGGTCACGAACGCGATGAAGAAGCACAGCACCTTGAGCGTCCAGTTTCGCCGGATGAAGCCCGGGATTCTCATGGGTGCGAACGGCGCCCCAGGGTGCGCAGCGTGCCGACTCGCTGGAGCGGACGGAGCATCGCCGCGCGCCCGGACCCGTCCTCCTTGGCGAGCAGGGTGACCAGCATCTCGTGCAACGTGGCCTGGTCGAGCCCGCGATAGATCTTGCCGTCGTGGGCGATGCTGATCAGGCCCGTCTCCTCGCTCACGATGAGCACCACGGCGTCGCTCTGCATCGTCAGGCCGAGCGCCGCGCGATGCCTCGTGCCCATCCGGCCGACGCCGGGCAGGGTCTCGGCGAGCGGGAGGACGCATCCTGCTGCGACGATCCGGCTCTCCCGGATGATCACCGCGCCGTCATGAAGCGGCGAGCCCGGGATGAAGATGGTCGCGAGCATCTCGCCGGTCACGTCGCCGTTGACGTGGACGCCCGTCGCCGCGAGATTCTCGAGCCCGGTCTCGCGCTCGAACACGATGAGGGCGCCGACCTTGCGCTCGGCGAGCGAACCCGCGGCGCGGAGCACCTCGTCGACGGTGCGCGCGTACGCAAGCTCGGGTTGGCGGCCGAGCACGGCACGGACGGTGCCGAGCCGGCCAACCTGATCGAGCGCGCGGCGCAGCTCCGGCTGGAAGAGGACGATCGCCGCGATCACGATCGCCTGGGTCCCGTTGTTGAAGATGAACTCGAGTAGCCGGAGGTGGAGCAGCTGCGCCGCCCAGCCGACCGCGAAGATGACCCCGAGCCCGAGCAGCAACTGCACCGCCTGCGTCCCGCGAATCAGCTTCAGGAGCTGGTAGAGCAGGACGGCGACCACAAGCACGTCGAGCCCGTCACGCCAGCTCAGGCTCTGCAGGAAGAAATGCGCGTTGCGCAGCAGGTCGCTCATGCGGCCGCCACCGCGGACTCGTCCGCGTAGATGAGGGCGAGCAGCGCCTGCTGCACCCAGAGGCGGTTCTCGGCCTGGTCGAACACCACCGACCGGGGTCCGTCGATCACGGCGTCGGTGATCTCCTCGCCGCGGTGCGCGGGCAGGCAGTGCATGACCCGGACGCCGGGTGGTGCGAGCCCGACCAGGCTGTCGTTCACCTGCAGGAAGGCGAAATCCTCGCGCCGGCGCTGCTGCTCGGTCTCCTGCCCCATGCTCGTCCAAACGTCGGTGTAGATGATCTCGGTATCGCGCAGCGCCGGCGCCGCCTCATGGGTGATCTCGAAGCCGGTGCCCGGCGATCGGAGGCCGGCTGCCCGCTCGACGACGCGCTGCGGCGGCTCGTAGCCGCGCGGGCAGATCACCCGCAGGTGCACGCCGAGCAGCGCGGCGGCATAGATCCACGAGGTGCAGACGTTGTTCCCGTCGCCGATGTACGCGACCGTGGCGCCCGCCAGGTGGCCGGTGACCGACCGAACGGTCATGCAGTCGGCGAGGACCTGGCAGGGATGCTCGGAGTCGGTGAGCGCGTTGATCACCGGCGAGCTTGCCGCCCCCGCGATCGTGACCAGGTCGCGGTGCGAGACCAGGCGGGCGACGATCCCGTCCGCGTAGCGGTCCAGGATCCGGCTGATGTCCGCGGCAGATTCGCGCTCGCCGAGCTGCACCTCGGGGTTGAAGAGCGCGATCGGGTGACCGCCCAGACGGTGGATCGC
>DAIQQM010000081.1:0-12632 GCA_036786805.1 Candidatus Dormiibacterota bacterium
CGCGTCCGTCGGGGAGACAGGACTCGAACCTGCGACCCCTGGTCCCCCAGACCAGTACTCTAACCATCTGAGCTACTCCCCGAGGCACGCCCAGCGACTCTAACGCGTCGGGGTGGCGAGGCCGACAACGGGTCAGTCGTCGCTCTCGTCGCGGTGGCGGGTCACGATCCGCAGGCGCACCCCGGCGAAGCCGAACACCGCGCGGATGCGGTTCTCGAGATACCGCTGGTACGCGAAGTGCATCAGTTCGGGATCGTTGACGAAGAGCACGATGGTCGGGACCGGGCTTCGCGCCTGGGTCGCATAGAGGATCTTGAGACGACGCCCCTTGTGAGTTCGTGGCGGGTGCTCATCGAGCGCGTTCCGGATCAGGTTGTTCAGAGCCGGGGTCGGGATGTGGATCGCCCGCGCGTCCGCCACCGCCAGCACGGCCGGCATCACCCGCTTCAGATTGCGATGCTCGGTCGCCGAGATGGTCAGCACGGGCACGCCCGGGACGAACGAGAACGATTCCTGGAGCTTCTTCAGGAATCCCGCGTCCACACGGTCCTCGTGCTTCACGAGGTCCCACTTGTTTGCGGCGACCACGAGGCCCGCCCCCGCCTCGACGGCGTAGCCGGCAATGTGCCGGTCCTGCGCGCTTGCGCCTTCCGACGCGTCGATCACCAGCAGACCCACGTCGCTCCGCTGCAAGGCGCGAAGTGAGCGCAGCAGGCTGTATCGCTCGACGTTCTCGGTGACGATGCCGCGCCGCCGGATCCCCGCCGTGTCGACGAGACGGATCTTCCGCCCGTCGAGCGACACCACGGTGTCCACGACATCGCGCGTCGTCCCCGCGACCGGCGACACCAGCGCGCGCTCCGAGCCCACCAGTCCGTTGAGCAGCGACGACTTGCCCGTGTTCGGCCGGCCGATGATCGCGACGCTGACCTCCCCCGCCGCAGGCTCCGTTCCGGCGGCGCCGTGCTCGGGGAGCTCGGCCACGAAACGGTCGAGCAGATCGCCGGTGTCGGTCCCCTGCAGCGCCGAGATCAGGAGGGGATCACCGAGCCCGAGCCGGTACAGCTCGTCGGCGCGGTAGCGATCGACCTGGCTGTCCGCCTTGTTGCCGACGAGGATGACGGGACGGCCACCGCGACGAAGCGCCTGGGCGATCTCCTCGTCGAGCGCCGTCACCCCATCGCGCACATCGAGCATGAAGCAGCAGACATCGGCCTCGGTGATCGCCATCTGCGCCTGCTCGCGCGTCGCGCGCGTCAGCGCGGCGATGTCCGGCGCGGCGTCGCGCGGCAGCGGCACGTCCAGCCCGGCGGTGTCCACCACGGTGAATCGCTTCCCGCCCCACTCCACCACGCCGTACAGCCGGTCGCGTGTCAACCCCGCGAAAGCGTCGACGATGGCTCGCCGGGTTCCGGTGAGCCGGTTGAACAGGGTCGACTTGCCCACGTTGGGACGGCCGACGATGGCGACCACGCCGACCGCCGGCGCAATCGGATCACCCTCGTCACGGGGGCGCCGGCGGGTGGCGCCGGCCGGGCTCATCTCGCCCCCAGGGGGACCGGCGAGATGTCCAGCGCGATCTGGGCGAACGGAGCGCCCTCCTCTTCGAGCGCGAACGCGTTGACGTCCTCCGCTCCGGCCGCCGTCGTCCGGCAGATGATGTAGACGTAGTCGAGCCATGCGCGGTCCGTGTCGAACTGCGACGGCCGCGCAGGATGGTCGGGGTGGCTGTGCCAGATGCCGGCGACGTCGAGCCCGCGCGAGCGAGCGTCCCGATCCGCCCGCATGAAATCGACCGGGTCCAGGTCGTATCGGTCAGCGGCGCGCTCCGTCCACATGTTGCGTGCCGATGTGACGTCGACGATGACCATGCGATTGCCGTCGCGGCGTCCGAGCAGCACGCCGCATCCCTCGTTGGGATACGCGGCGACGGCAAGCTCGCGAATGCGCCCCTCGGCGGCCGGCGCGATGGTCGCGAAGCGGAGATTCACCGGACCACCCGCCGGTAGAGCCCGGTGGAGAGATAGCGATCGCCGCCGTCCGGCAGCACGGTGACGATCACGCCACGACCGATCCGGCGCGCGATCTCACCGCAGGCCCAGAGCGCCGCGCCACTCGAGTGGCCGGCGAGGATGCCCTCGGTTCGCGCGAGCTCGCGGGCAAGCTCGTATGCGGGCTCGGTCTCGACCCCGATGTCCTCATCCGCGAGCGATGGATCGTAGATCCCCGGAACGATCGACGTCTCCATGTGCTTCAACCCCTCGAGGCCGTGCCACGGCTCCGCGGGTTGCACGCTGATGCACCGCACGTCTGAGCTCATCTCCTTGAGACGCCGGGTGACGCCCATGAACGTGCCGCTCGTCCCCAGTGCGGCAACGAAGTGCGTCACCGTCCCACGGGTCTGCTCCCAGATCTCGGCTCCCGTCCCGTCGAAGTGGGCGAGCCAGTTCGCGTCGTTGTTGTACTGATCGGGCATGAAGAAGGTGCCTGGGTTTTCCTCATACATGGCACGAACCAGCCGGATCGCGCCGTCGCTGCCCTCCAGCGGATCGCTGTATTCGACCTCCGCGCCATATGCGGTCACGAGCTGGCGGCGTTCATCACTGACGTTGCCCGGCATGACCAGGCGGACGCGATAGCCCTTGGCGGCGCCGATCATCGCGTAGGCGATACCGGTGTTGCCGCTCGTGCTGTCCAGGATGGTGCGGCCGGGCGAGAGCCGGCCCGACCGTTCGCCGTCCTCGATCATCCGCAGCGCGGGACGATCCTTGACCGACCCACCGGGGTTGAGGAACTCCGCCTTGGCGTAGACGGCCACGTCCGGGCACTCGTCCTCGAAGAGGCGGATCCGCAGCAACGGGGTGTTGCCGATGCGGTCGGTGATCGTCTCCCCCATCGCCCTCGGCACGAGCGTCAACGCCGGCTGCGCCGGTTGCTGTGGCGTGGTCACGCCGATCAGCTGGCCTCTGCTCCCTGCGCAGCCCGAAAGCCGGCCGAACCGCGTCGCTGATCGGCGATGACGGCAAGGACAGCCTCGGGGCGAACCAGGAACGGACCGTCCTCACCCGGAAGCTCGACGAATCCCGAGCCTCCTGCGGAAGCATTGAGCTTGGCGGTGATCTCCTCGACGGTGAGCTTCACCGAGAGGTCGCCTCCGTTGGCGAGACGAACGTGGGCCATATGTCTCCTAGAGTACCGGGTCGGTGCCGTCCGGGCGGGTCTCGGCCATCATCCTGCCGAGGCCGCGACCAGCGCGGCATCGAACTCCGCCTTCAAGTCGTCGATGTGCTCGATGCCGGCGCTGATGCGTACGAGCCCGTCGCCGATGCCGAGGGCCGCGCGCTGCTGGGGGCTGAGCGCACGATGTGACGTGCTCGCCGGATAGCTCACCGTGGTCGCGACATCGCCGAAGCTCGGCGCCAGCCGGATCCCGTCGAGACGCCGGATGAACGCGCCGGCCGCAGTGCCGCCCCCGCGCAGATCGATGCTCAGCATCGGCCCGCGACCGCGGGGCAGCAGTTGGTCCGCGAGCGCCGAGTCCCTTCCCCCGCGGACGCCGGGGTAGTGCACCGCCTGGAGTTCGGCCCGACCGGCGAAAAACGCGGCGAGGGCGGCGGCGTTCTCGCTGCAGCGTTCGATGCGCAGGCTCGCGGTTCGCAGGCCGCGGAGTGCGAGCCATGCGTCGAAGGGCGCGAGACCGCAGCCCACCAGGCGGGCATTGGCGTCGAGCCAGTCGCTCGCCTCGTGCGCGGGGTCGACGAGCAGCACACCGCCGCTCACGTCGCTGTGACCGGCGAGGTGCTTGGTGAGACTGTGGATGACGAGGTCCGCGCCATGCGCGAACGGCTGGAAGAGGAACGGCGGGGTGAACGTCGAGTCGACGATGCACGCCGCACCGGCCTCGTGGGCGGCGGCGGCGACGGCGGGGATGTCGATGAGGCCGATGAGCGGGTTGGTGATCACCTCGGCCACGACGGCACCGACGTCGGGACCGAGCACCGAAGCCACCAGATCCCCATGGCTCCCGCTCTCGTCGGGAGGGAGGTCCACGGTCGACATCCGCACACCGAGATTGCCGAGCGGACCGGCGATGAGCGAATCGGTGCCGCCGTAGCACGGACGCACCACGACGACGCGCGGACGAGCGGGGCTCACCACAAGGGTCACCCCGAGCAGCAGCGCCGCCTGACCGCTCGAGGTGACCCGCGCGACGGGCGCTGCCCGCCCCGGGACCGTTTCGAGCTCGATCATCGCCTCCTCGAGGCGCTGCGGGTTCCCGCCGCCGTAACGCCGGTAGACATCCCTCCCCTCCATCGCCTCATCGACCGAGGGCAGGTCCGCATACGCGCGGACCGAGGCAAGGCTCAGCGGTGCGACCAGCTCGTCTCCGTCACCCGTGTCCCCGCGACCGAGCCCCGCTCGCGCCGTCGAGGTGGAAGGATCGACGCGTCTGGTCATGCTCAGGCCGGCTGCGGCACGGTCCGGAAGAACGGCGCCGTGCCGGCATAGCGGGCGGCCTCGCCGAGCTCGTGCTCGATGCGCAGGAGACGGTTGTACTTGGCGACCCGCTCCGAGCGCGACGGCGCGCCCGTCTTGATCTGGCCGGCATTGACAGCAACCGCGAGGTCGGCGATGGACGTGTCCTCGGTCTCGCCGCTGCGATGGCTGATGACGCTCGAGTAGTTGTGGGCGGTGGCGAGAGCGATCGTCCCGAGCGTCTCGGTCACGGTGCCGATCTGGTTGAGCTTGATGAGGATCGAGTTGGCGATGCCACGATCGATGCCGAGCTGCAGCCTCCCGCTGTTGGTGACGAAGTTGTCGTCCCCCACCAGCTGCACGCGGCCGCCGAGGCGATCGGTCAGCAGCTTCCAACCTTCCCAGTCGTCCTCCGCCATGCCGTCCTCGAGTGAAACGATCGGGTACTTGTCGACCCAGCTCTCCCAGCGGTCGACCATCCCGGCGGCGTCGAGCGTGATCCCCTCGCCGCGCAACTCGTACTGACCGTCCTTGTACAGCTCTGATGTCGCCGGGTCGAGCCCGATCCCGATGTCACGTCCCGGCGCATAGCCCGCGGCGCCGATCGCCTCCATGAGCAGTTCCATGGCCGCCTCGTTGTGGTCGAGGTCCGGGGCGTAGCCGCCCTCATCCCCCTGCCCGGTCCCGAGACCGCGGTCGTGGAGGATCTTGCGAAGCGCGTGGAAGCACTCCGCTCCGGCACGCAGCGCTTCACGAAAGGTCGGCAGTCCCATCGGCAGGAACATGAACTCCTGGAAGTCCACGCGCGTCTGGGCGTGGGCGCCGCCGTTCAGCACGTTGAACTGCGGCACCGGCAGGAGATGAGCCCCCTCCCCGCCGAGGTGGCGATACAGCGGGACTCCCGTGGCGGCCGCCGCGGCGCGGCTCGATGCGAGGCTCACCGCGAGGATGGCGTTGGCGCCGAGATTGGCCTTGTTGGGCGTTCCGTCGAGCTCGCAGAGCTTCGCATCGAGCCCCGCCTGGTCCATGACGTCGAACCCGATCAGCTCGGGGCCGATCACCGCCTCGACATTGGCGAGGGCCTTGAGCACTCCCTTGCCGCCGAAACGCGCCGGGTCGCCGTCACGCAGCTCGACCGCCTCGTGCACCCCTGTGCTCGCACCGCTCGGAATCCGCGCCTGCCCGACGCTGCCGCTGTTCAGCGTGACCACGCATTCGAGGGTCGGGTTGCCGCGAGAGTCGAGGATCTCGAGGGCGGTGATCGCTTCGATTCTGCTCATTTCGTCCTCAGCGCCACGGCCAGCTCAGCCCACAGGCGGCCGAGCACGCGAATTCCTTTGAAGTACATGTCGAGTGTGAACTTCTCATTTGGCGCGTGGATCTGGTCGTCAGGCAGGCCGAGGCCGACGAGAACGGCCTGCAGCCCCATGACCCGGGCGAACGACTCGACGGGCGGGATGGATCCCCCCTCCCGGGTCAGGGCCGGGGCCGTGCCGAACACGCTTTCCATGGCACGAGACGCCGCCACCACCGCGGGATGGTCGATCGAGGTCACGACCGGCCTGCCTCCGGCCCTGGCCTCGGCGGTCACGGTGACCCCGGCGGGGGCAGCCGCCAGCACGGCGTCACGGACGAGTTCCGCAATGCGCTCCGGATCCTGGTTGGGCACCAGGCGGCATGTGATCTTGGCGCCGGCACTCGCCGGGATGATCGTTTTCTGGCCCGGCCCCGAGTACCCGCCCCAGATGCCGTTGCACTCGAGGGTCGGACGCGCCCAGAGCCGCTCGCGGTCCGTCCATCCCGCCTCGCCGATCGTCGCCGGAACGTCGCCGGCCTCGGCGCGAAACGCGTTGACGTCATACGGGACGCTGGCGAACAGCGCCCGCTCCTCGGCCGATGGGTCGCGGACGTCGTCGTAGAAGCCGGGCACGGTGACCCGGCGGGTGACCGGGTCGTGCAGCGAGGTCAGGATCTCGGCCAGGGCGGTCACGGGGTTGGCGACCGCACCGCCGAACCGTCCGGAATGCAGGTCGAGAGCCGGGCCCTGCACGTGCACCTCGACTCCCGCCAGGCCCCGCAGGCCGGTGCAGAGGGAGGGCACGCCGGCGGCGATGATCGACGTGTCCGACACCACGAGGATGTCTGCCCGAAGCCGTTCCTGCTCGGACTCGACGATGTCCTCGAAATGGACGGACCCCGACTCCTCCTCGCCTTCGACGATGAGCTTCAGGTTGAGCGGCAGCTCGCCCCGGACGGCGAGCACCGACTCCACGGCCTTCAGGTGCATCCACACCTGGCCCTTGTCGTCGACCGCCCCGCGGCCGAAGAGCTTGCCATCCCGAACCTCGGGTTCGAACGGCGACGTCCGCCATTCGTCGAGCGGGTCGACCGGTTGGACGTCGTGATGTCCGTAGATGAGCGCGGTGGGGAGCCGGGGATCGACGACCCGTTCCGCATAGACGGCCGGATGGCCGGCCGTCTCCAAGAGTTCGGCGTGCTGGAAACCGGCCGTCAGGGCAGCGGCGGCGAGGTACTCGGCATTGCGGCGGACGTCGGCGGTGTGGGCGGGATCGGCGGAGATGCTCGGGATGCGGAGGAACTCGATGAGCTCGTCCACGTGGCGCTGCTGGTGGGCGGCGCAGTAGGCGTCGAAGTCGTGCTCAGGCATGCTCGGAAGCCTAGTGTGACGGCCACTCGGGCTGCATCCGTTGTAGCCTTCCCCAAGCGAACTCTCGTCTTTCCACTCCACGTCTCCCCAGGAGGTCGCCCGTCATGGCCGTTCGAGTCCTGCCCGCAGGGACCATCGGGATTCCACTGAATCCCACAGCCGCGCCCGAGCCTCCGCCGCTCGAGGTCGAGGACGACGTCCCAACGCTCCACCTCGTGGGGCGCAGTGAGCAAAGGCTGGCTCAGGCGCTCTTCCAGACCGACGCGGTCGACGAGCCGTACAGCCCCGACACCGTTCGCGCCCTGCGGCTGCTGGCCATGGACAACCTGGTCGACATCATCCAGCTGCGCGAAATCGTCCAGGAGCGCGACGCTCAGGTGGCGGCGCTGACCGGCGAGGTCGACGTCTGGCGAGCCCGTGCGCTCGAGGAGCACGCCCAGCGTGGCGTCGAGCAGCGCGAGGCGGTGCGCCGCGAGCGCGAGCTGGTCACCGTGCTGCACAGCGAGTTGATCCGCAACGAGACCCTCAGCGGCGAGCTGGCATGGCGCCGCAAGCCCTGGTTCCGGCGCATCGGGCGGCATTGATCAGGGAGCAGTAGCCCCAGCGGCCGTCTGCCGCACCTGCTCCTCGCTGACCTCCCAGAGGCGGCGCCCCAGCGTCGGATCCTGCGCCTGCCGGCTCGAAACCGCCAGAGCCCGATCCTCGTAGTACCCGCCGCTCTGCTTTGACACGTCGGGTGAGTCCGCGAGCCAGACCAGCGTCTGTGCCGCCTTCCGCGGACTCCGAGCGAACGGCGCGATGATGGTCATCGCGGTGCTCATCAGCGCGCCGTTGTTACGGTTGAAGCCGGTCGCCACCAGCCCGGGATGGAAGCAGTACGCGGTCACGCCGGTCCCCTCGAGCCGGCGCGCCAGCTCGCGGGTGAACATGATGTTGGCCAGTTTCGTCTCGCCGTACCGGGTGAACCCGCGACCCTTCCACGAGCGCTCGGCGTTGAGATCGTCGAACGGGATGAGCTTGCCTTTGTGGGCATCCGAGGAGGTGGTGATGATGCGAGCCGGCGCCGACGCCTTGAGCCGGTCGAGCAACAGGGTGGTGAGCAGGAACGGCGCGAGGTGATTGAGCGCCCAGGTTCGCTCGATGCCGTCGACGGTCAGCTCTCGCTTCGTGAAGGTTGCGCCGGCATTGTTGACGAGCACGTCGATGCGGGGGTAGCGCGCGAGTGCCTCGGTCGCCAGGGCGCGCACCGACGCCTGCGAGCTCAGGTCGGCGTGGAGGATGTCGACCTTCGATCCCCCTTCCCCTTCGATGCTCGTGACTGCCGCAGCACCGCGCGCGTCATCGCGGGCGACGATCGCGAGCTGGGCCCCGCGCCGGGCGAGCGCCTGCGCCGCCGCCAGCCCGATGCCACCGGTGGCGCCCGTGATCAGGACGCGCTTATCCCGCACCCCGGTCCATTCAGTCATCGCTGATGAAGCCTAGCAGGCCCTCGCAAAACGATTCAGGCGTTGCTGGGGAAGGCGAGATCCACCCTGCCGGGACCCGGCTCGGGCCAGCGGGAGGTGACCACCTTCGTACGCGTGTAGAAGTGGATCCCGTCGGGTCCGTACATGTGCGTGTCGCCGAAGAGTGACGCCTTCCATCCACCGAAGCTGTAGTAGGCGACCGGCACCGGGATGGGCACATTGACCCCGACCATCCCGACCTGCACCTCGAACTGGAACTTGCGGGCCGCACCACCGTCACGGGTGAAGATGGCCACCCCGTTTCCGTATTGATTGTCATTAACCAGACGGATCGCCTCGTCATAGGTGTCCACGCGCACGACCGAGAGCACCGGTCCGAAGATCTCGTCGTCGTAGACCCTGGAACCCGGCTTGACGCGGTCGACCAGCGATGGTCCGAGGAAGAAGCCGTCGCCACCCGGGGTGTTGCCGCGCCCGTCGACCACAAGGCGTGCGCCGCCCAGCGACTGGTCCTCGAGGTACCCCGCCACCTTGTCGCGATGTTCGCGTGTGACCAGCGGGCCCATCTCCGATGCGGGGTCGTCGCCGGCGCCGACCTTGACCGCGGGGATGCGGGCCGCGATCGCCTCGACAAGCCGCTCGCCGATGTCACCCACGGCGACCACCGTCGAGATCGCCATGCAACGCTCGCCGGCGGAGCCGTAACCGGCGGACACAGCGGCGTCGGCCGCCGCGTCGAGGTCCGCGTCCGGCAGCACGACCATGTGGTTCTTGGCTCCCCCCAGCGCCTGGACGCGCTTGCCGTTGCGCGTCCCCGTCTCATAGATATGCCGGGCAACCGGCGTCGATCCCACGAACGAAAGCGCGGCAACCTCGGGATGATCCAGCAGCCGGTCGACCGCCGCACGCGCCCCCTGCACCACCGAGAACACACCGTCCGGGAGCCCCGCCCGGTGCCAGAGATCGGCGAAGAAGAGTGATGGCGAAGGGTCCTTCTCGCTGGGCTTGAGGATGAACGTGTTCCCGCAGGCGATGGCGTTGGCGAACATCCACATCGGCACCATCGCGGGGAAGTTGAACGGCGTGATCCCGGCAACGACCCCGAGCGGCTGGCGGATCGAATAGACGTCGACGCCGCGTGACGGCTGCTCCGAGAATCCTCCCTTCAGCAGGTGGGGCACGCCGCAGGCGAACTCGACGTTCTCGATGCCGCGCGCAACCTCGCCCTTGGCGTCGGAGAGGACCTTGCCGTGCTCCGCGGTGATGATCGCTGCGAGGTCATCGCGGTGCCGGTCGAGCAGATCGCGGAAGGCGAACAGGATGGTGGTGCGCTGCGAGAGCGAAGCACTGCGCCACTCGCGGAACGCCCCCGCCGCAGTCTCGACCGCGGCGTCGACCTCGGCCGCGGAGGCGAGGTCGACGGTGCCGGTCTGTTGGCCGGTGGCCGGGTTGAAGACGGGGCCCTGCTCACCGGAGGACCCCTCGACTACCTGGCCACCGATCCAGTGACTGATCCGCTTCAAGCGGCCATTGTCGCCTGCTGGAGGGTCCGCGCGGTCAGCACCTCGGCGAGGTGACGCTTGTATTCAGCCGTCGCGCGGACGTCGCCGGTCGGGTCGATATCCGATCCGCTGAGCGCGGCCGCGTCGGCCGCCGAGGCGCCCGAGGCCAGGGCGCGCTCCACGGTGGACCCTCTGCGCGCCGTCCTCGCCAGGTTCACGTAGCCGACCCGCCACGACGAACCGGTCTCCTGCACGGCCACGCCCGCGATCGCCCAGTCGTAGAGCCGGCGGCGGAACTTCGTGTATGCGAACCGCCCGGTCGACACCGGGAATCGCACCGACGTCACGACCTCATCGTGCTCGAGCGCGGTCGTGAAGATGTCTCGGAAGAAGTCGCTCGCCCGGTGGCGACGTTTGTTGGTGACGATCTCGGCGTCGAGCATCAGCGCGAGCGCGTTGTAGTCACCCGCGGCGTCGCCGTGCGCGACGACGCCGCCGATGGTGCCGAGATTCCGCACCTGGTTGTCGCCGACGTCGTTGGCCATCTCCACGAGGAGCGGCAAGGACTCCCGCAGCGTCGCGTTTCGCTGAATGTCGACGTGGCGCACGAGCGCGCCGATCTCGACGCTTCCATCGTCGCGACGGACGTCCTTGAGCCCCGGAATGGCTTGAATGTCGATGAGCGCCGTGGGCTGGCTGAGACGCAGGCGCATCAGGGGGATGAGGCTCTGACCGCCGGCGATGACCTTTGCATCGGCGCCGTACTTGTTGAGCAGTGACTGGGCCTCGTCGACCGAGCCCGGCCGCGCGTACTCGAATGCCGCGGTGATCATGCGCGTGCCTCCTGGATCATCGACCAGAGACGATCCGGTCGGGCCGGCATCTCGACATGTTTGATACCCAGGGGCGACAGCGCATCGGTGATCGCGTTGATCACCGCGATGCTGGACGCGATCGTCCCCGCCTCGCCGATCCCCTTGACGCCCAGCTCATTGGTGGGGCTCGGAGTCACCGTGCGATCGAGCTCGAAGTGCGGCATCTCCGCCATCGTCGGGATGAGGTAGTCGAGCATCGTGCCGGTGAGCATGTGCCCGGTCTCATCGTCGTACTGCACCTCCTCGAAGAGCGCCTGGGAGATGCCCTGCGCGATGCCGCCGTGGAGCTGTCCGTCGACGACCATCGGGTTGATGACGTTGCCGCAATCATCGACGGCGACATATCGATCGATGGTCACGGCCCCGGTCTCGGGATCGACCTCGACCGCGCAGATATGACAGCCGAACGGCCAGACGAAGTTCGGCGGATCGAAGTACGACACCGCCTCGAGTCCATGCTCCATACCCTCGGGCAACCCCGCTCCGTATGAGGCAAAGGCAAGCTCCGCGAGCGCTTTGGCCTCGCCGGGGTTGCCACGCACGAAGTAGCGGCCCTGGTCGACGACGATGTCTTCCTCAGAAGCCTCGAAGGCGTGCGCTGCGAGCTTCTTTGCCTTCTCGACCACCTTGTGGCACGACGCCATGATCGCCATGCCACCCACCGCAAGGCTGCGCGATCCGTAGGTGCCGTATCCGAACGGCGTGTCGCCGGTGTCGCCATGACGGATCTCCACGGAGTCGTACGGGACGCCGAGCGTGTCGGCCACGATCTGCGCGAACGTGGTCTCGTGGCTCTGGCCGTGGGCGTGCGTGCCGACCGAGACGGTGACCGAGCCGGTTGGATGCACGCGCACCATGGATGACTCGACGAGCGCGATCCCGGCGGCCGGTGCCGTCGCGGAGCTCGGGCCGAGCCCGCAGATCTCGACGTAGGTGCTGAAGCCTATCCCGGTGTACCGGCCCTTGGCGCGCAAGTCCTCCTGGCGTTTGCGCAATCCCGCGTAATCGATGTTCGCCATGGCACGATCCAGCGACTTCTCATATTCGCCGGAGTCGTAGACCAGTCCGAAGTTGTTGGTGTGCGGAAATGACTTGATGAAGTTCTTGCGCCGGACCTCGGCGGGGTCCATGCCGAGCTCGAGTGCGACGATGTCCACGATGCGCTCGACGAGATGGGTTGCCTCCGGGCGACCGGCGCCCCGATACGGGTCGGTCGACATCCGGTTCGTGAAGATGCCGATGCTGCGCGCGTGGATGGCCTTCCACTCGTAGCAGCCACCGCCGAGCAGGCAGGCGACCACCTGGAACGCGCTGAAGACGCCGTGGTACGCCCCGATGTCGAGCAATTGCGTGAACTTCAGTCCGAGCAGCGTTCCGTCACGCTTCGCCGCGACCTCGACGTCGAAGATCTGACCGCGGCCTTGCGTGGTTGCCTGCAGGCTCTCGGTGCGGTTCTCGATCCACTTGACCGGCCGTTCGGTGATCTTCGATGCCGCGGTGGCGAGATACTCCTCCGGGTACGGCCGGAGCTTTGCGCCGAACCCACCGCCCACGTCGTGGCTGACAACCCGGAACTGCGACTCGGGGACACCGAGCGCGCCGCCGACGAAGAGCCGGATGAAGTGGGGCACCTGCGTCGACGTCC
>DAIQQM010000168.1:0-3448 GCA_036786805.1 Candidatus Dormiibacterota bacterium
CGTCGTTGTTGCCGGCTTGGGTGCGGTGGATCACTCCTGGGGATTCCCGGTCGTGCCCGGCGATCTCGACGGGAGCGCCTCCGCACAGACGACCGGACTCGGCTACGCGTTCGGCGCGCCACCCATCGCGCCGGCCGGTGCTCTCGGACCCAATCAGAGCGTCACCTTCGTGCTCAAGGTCAAGAACAACGGCGTCGCCGACCCGGGTGGCCCGGTCTACCTGAGCTACAACTCACCCGCGTCCGGTGACTCCACGACCGTCCCCGGTGCGCAGTGCTCAGGGGTGACCCAGCTGTCGCGGACCCCGGTGCTCTGCTCGGCCAACAGCGCGGGCCAGGTCTCGCTGACCTACACCGCCCCGGCGCAGCCGCCGGCGCAGGACGTCGTCCTTTTCACGGCGGGCAACACTGCCAGCAACCCGTCGATCAGCGCGGTCGATCACTATCTCTACGCGACCCAATACCGCTTCGCCACGTCGCCGATTGCGACTCCGGGCAGCCTCGCCGCGAATGCGAACGTCGCGGTGACGATGACCGCGGAGGACGCCGAGGATCAGGGGATCCCCAATGACACCGTCTACCTGTCCTTCAATCCGGCGACCGGGGGCGGCACCGCGCGAATCACGGGCGGCGCGGCGTTGACGAAGACCCCGACGCTGTACCAGACCAATGCGTCCGGTCAGATCAGCCTCACCTACACGGCGCCGGCAACGCTGCCCTCGAGCGGCGCCGACTCGATCGTCGTGCAGGATCTGCACAGCTCGCCGCAGATCACGAACACCGATTCCTACGCATTCGCCTCGTCCGCGCCGGTGATCTCGATCGGCGACTCGACGATCGTCGAAGGCGACGTCCAGCCGGGGACCCCCGCCGATTTCACCGTGACCATCCAGCCGGTGCAGGCGACGGCGACCACCGTTCAGTACATCACGCTCTGCGGCAGCGGAGACAAAGGATGCGAGGAGGACTACGTCCAGGTGCTGACGCCCGCGACGATCACCATTCCCGCGCACGCGTCGTCGGCGAAGATCCTGCTGCGTCAGTTCGCCTATGTCGGCGCAAATGCCGGCGAAACCTATGCCGAGGGCTGGTTCATCGACCTCATGAACCCGAGTGTCGGTGTCCTCGGACGCTCGGTTGGTGAGGGCGTGCTGCTCCCGGACCTCGAGAACGGCAAGACGAAGATCGCCGACCTCTACGCCGGCGGCGCAGGCCTCGTGCCCACGCCGGGATCGAATGAGCCGATGTACTTCACGGTCACCCTCGGAGCGCCGCTCTCGAGTGCGGTCACCTTCAACTACGCGACCTCGGATGGCACCGCGCTGGCCGGACGCGACTACGTCGCCGCTTCGGGCAGCACGACCATCGCGGCGGGCGCGACCAGCGCCGTCATCCCGGTGACGCTGCTCGCCAACGCGCCGCCGAGTGCGAACCGAACGTTCAGGTTCACGATCAGCAACGCCAGCGGCGGGGTGACCATCTACACCGCGTCCGGAACCGGCACGGTCCTTTCGAGCTGAGGTCCGCGCCTACCCGATAGCCACCGCGGTGACGGCTCCGACGATGAAAATCGCGGCGAGGTATGCCAACGAATAGTGGAACAGCAGCGCGGCTGCGTGCGATGAGGCTTTGGCACGTGCCCACAGCGCAAGCCCGAGATAGCCGCCACCGAGCACGGCCGCCCCGATCGTGTACCCGATGCCGAGCATGAGTCCGGGGAGCAGGCTCGCGGTGATCAATGCAAGGAGGTACAGGAGAATCCGGCGGTGGGTCCTCGCCGTGCCGATGATCCCGGGCAGCATCGGGACGCTTGCGTTGCGGTAGTCCCGTCGGAGCAGGAGTGCCAGTGACCAGAAATGCGGTGGTGTCCAGAGGAACACCACCGCGAACAGCGCGAACGCCGGCCAGGCGACGTTGCCCTGGACCGCCGCCCATCCCACCAGGGGTGGGAATGCACCTGCCGCCCCACCGATGACGATGTTGAGGGGGGTTCGACGCTTCAGCAGCATCGTGTAGATGAAGATGTAGAAGAGGCCACCGCCGAGAGCCAGCGCCGCCGCCAGCAGATTGACCGCGAGACCGAAGATCACCACCGAAGCGGCGATGAGCGAGATGCCGAAGGTGAGCGCCTGCCACGGCAGGATGCGGCCCGACGGGAGGGGCCGGCTGCACGTCCTCGCCATGACGCGATCGATATCGCGGTCGTACCAGCAGTTGATCGCCCCGGAACCGCCGGATGCGAGGGCGCCTCCGAGCGCCGCCCAGATCAGCAATCCTGGAGACGGAACGCCGCGGGCCGCGATGAACATGGTCGCGATCTCGGTGATGAGCAGCAGCACGATGATCCGCGGCTTGGCGAGGCTGATGTAGTCGCGCGCGGTTGCTCGCATCTGCGTCGAGCGGGTGCGCGCGGCGACCTGAGGAACGACGGCCACGCCGATGGCGTCCGGAGGGCTCATGACGATGTCTGCGCTGGTCTGCATGCTCGCCGCTACGCGCTCCCCGTCTCCGATGCGCCCAGGAGCGTCGTGATCTCCGTGTTGAAATCGCTCATGGTCATGGTCCCCAGGGCTCCCAGGACGACATCGGCGACCTTGCCGTGCGGTGTGAGAAACACCAACGCCGGCGCGGAAGGGATCCGGTAGTCCACGGCGAGCGTGGCGTTCGTATCCGCGATGCTGGGATAGGGCACCTTGAACTCCGACTGGAATGCCAACGCGGGAGACGTGGTGTCGCGAATATCAACCCCCAGGAACACGACACCGCGCGGCGACCACTGCGCAAACGCGCTATTCAACGCAGGCTGCTCATCATGGCAGGGTCCGCACCACGACGCCCAGAAGATCATCACCACCGGATGGCCCCGGAACGCTGTGATGCTCACGTCCTTCCCGGTGAGGGTCGGCCCACCCGAGGCGGTGACCTGCTGGGGCGGGTTCGACGTCGCACGCGGCGCGCCGCACGCGCCGACCAACAGCGCGAGTCCGCAACCGACCGCGAAGCGCCGGGTGGTTGTCACGGTTGCACTCCCACGGCGCTCGACGCGGTCCGATCATCGAGCTCGAACCACCTGATGCCGAGGTAGAGCAGCGCGATCAGGAACGGGGTCCCACCGGGAACCCACATGACCCCGGCGGCGATCTCCTGATCCCCGAGCAGGGTGAGTCCACCGGTCGGCGTCGGATAGGCATACAGGGGATGCGTCGCGTATCCGATGACGATCGCCAGCCCCCAGCTCACGAACATGCCGACCAGGACCACCACCGCTCGCCCGAGCAGGGACAGACGCCCGGTTGCCTTGATCGGGCTGATCACCTGATCCCAGAACAGCAGGCCGACCAGGAGGAAGGTGAGGTGCTCGACATCGTGCACCGAGGTGATCCTGAGCGTGGCGTTGTAGATCGACGGGACGTGCCAGACGAGAAGATCCACGCTGAACGCCAGGACGA
>DAIQQM010000082.1:0-12477 GCA_036786805.1 Candidatus Dormiibacterota bacterium
GCCTTCCAGCCCCAGGCCCGAGATCACCGCGACCGCGGCCTCGGCTGAGAGCGAGACTCTCCGGAAGGGTTCACGGGCGAGGATGTTCGACATGTGCACCTCGATGACCGGGCCGCTGAAGCCGCGGAGCGCGTCGGCGAGGACGACGCTTGTGTGGGTCAGCCCGCCGGGGTTGACGATGCAACCTGAGCTGCGCCCGCGCTCGGACTCGAGGATGTCGACCATCGCCCCCTCGTGGTTGGTCTGCTCGCAGCGAACCTCGAGGCCGAGCCCGGCAGCGCGCTCGCGGACCGCCGACTCGATCTCGGCGAGGGTCACCGTGCCATACACGTCGGGCTCCCGCTCGCCGAGGCTGCCGAGGTTGGGTCCGTTGAGGAGCAGGATCCTGGTCACCGCGTTCGCACCGCGTCGAGCGCGGCACGCACCTCGGCGTCGGGGACATGCTGTCCCGTGCGGGGGTGACCCCTCGCCTCGAGGAGCACCCAGCCGAGGCGGTCGCCCACGTTCTTCTTGTCCGCGCTCATGTGGCCGAGCACGCGCTCGGGGTCAAACGCCGCCGTCATCGCGAGCCCGCACCGCACGATCATCTCATCCTGCCAGGCGATATCCCCGGCCGGGCAGCCGAGCGTGGCGATGCTGAGCTGACCGGCGGCGCGCATTCCGACCGCCACCGCCTCGCCGTGGAGCAGCCTGGCGCCGAAGCCGGCTGCCGCCTCGAGCGCGTGACCGACGGTATGACCGTAGTTGAGGATCGCCCGGCCACCCCCCTCGCGCTCATCGCTCGAGACGATGCGAGCCTTGATGGCGCAGCACTCGCGGATCGTCTTCGTCAGCGCGCCGGTATCGCGACCGAGGATGCGCTCGAGCTGCGTATCGAGATCGGTCGCGAGCGTGGTCTCGGCGATCATCGCGTACTTGATGATCTCGGCGAACGCGGAGCGGAAGGAGCGATCGTCCTGGCTCGCCAGCACGTCCGGGTCGCATATCACCGCGCGCGGTTGCCAGATGGCCCCGGCGAGGTTCTTGCCGCGGGGCAGGTTGACGCCCGTCTTGCCGCCGATCGCGCTGTCCACCATGGCGAGCAGCGTGGTGGGGACGTTCACCCAGGCGATCCCGCGCAGGTAGGTGGCGGCCACGAACCCGGCGAGGTCCCCCACCGTCCCGCCGCCGAGCGCGATGACGCAGTCGTTGCGCTGCAGGCCGGCGCTTCCCAGCTGAGCGAGCATGCGACCCGCCGTGGCCCAGGTCTTGAGCCCTTCGCCCCCTGCCACCTCGAGCACGGTGGTCGCGATTCCGGCGCTCCGCAGGCCCGCGACGAGGCGGTCGCGGGCCGGATGCACGGCTCGATCGGCCAACAGCGCCACCCGTGTGGCGGCCGCCGGGATGTGGAGGACGACATCATTGAGCGCCCCGGCGCGCACCTCCACGTGATAGGCGCGTTCCGCGAGATTCACGCGAACGGCGCCCTCCAGGGCGGAGATCACGCGGGAGGCGACAGCCTCCGGCTGGTCGTCGGTGCTGATCCGGACGTGCGCCGTCTGGTGGGCGCGGCTCCGGCTCGCCCGAAGCCGTGGGACGCCCGCGACCGGGGATCCACCGAGGATGGGCCGACCGGCGCCGTCACCGACTCTGTCGATGAGCACCTCGTCGGGCGCGTCGAGCCACACCACCGTGCAGAGCTCGGTGAGCAGGCGTCGAGCCGCCGGTTGCGCGATCAAGCCGCCACCGCAGGCGATGACCGCCGGGCCGGGTAGCCGGAGCGCCTGCTCCAGAGCGCCGAGCTCGAGGTCGCGAAAGTGCCGCTCGCCGTCCGAGGCGATGATCGCGGCGGGCGAGCGACCCGACGACGACGCGATCTCGTCGTCGAGGTCGACGGCGGTCCAGCCGAGACGCTCCGCGACCAGCTGGGCGATGGTGCTCTTGCCCGCTCCGGGCAGGCCCACCAGGGCGATGCGACGAACGGCGGTCATCGCAGCCGGGTGATCGCGCGGCGATGGGCGGCCGCGGCGCGCCGCAACTCGCCGGCGGTGTCGCCGCCGAACTTCTCGATCGCCGCGGCGGCGAGCACCCAGGCGAGCATCGCCTCGGCGACCACCGCGCCCGCCGGGACCACGCAGATGTCGCTGCGCTCGTAGTGGGCGTTGATCTCGGCACCGGTGTGGATGTCGACGCTGCGCAGCGGGTGCAGGAGCGTGGAGATCGGCTTGAAATGCACGAGCGCCCAGACCGGTTCACCGTCCGACACGCCGCCGGCGAGACCACCCTGGCGGTTGGTGAGGTGGTGGAAGCCGCGGTTCGCATCCCAGCGCGGCTCGTCGTGGACCTCCGATCCCGGAGACCGCGCCGCGAGTGCCGCCGCGCCGAGCTCCACGCCCTTGACAGAAGGAATGCTGCACATCGCCTGCGCGATGAGCCCGTCGAGTCGGCGGTCCCAGTGCACGTAACTGCCAAGTCCGGCCGGAACATTCGAAGCCACGACATACGCGGTGCCGCCGAGCGTGTCGCCGCGTTCGCGTGCCGCGTCGATGGCCGCCACCATCCGCGTCGAGGCGGCCTCATCCAGGCATCGCACCGGTGAGCGCTCGACGGCATCCCAGCGCACGTCCGCGTCGGGGGCATCGACGTGCACGTCGCCGATCCTGACCACGCACGAGTGGACCTCAACTCCGATCGCCGCGAGGAGCGTCCGGCCCACGGCACCGGCGGCCACTCTCGCGGCGGTCTCGCGAGCGCTGGCCCGCTCGAGGACGTCGCGCGCATCGCCAAATCCGTATTTCAGGACTCCGGCCAGGTCGGCGTGGCCGGGCCGGACGCGCGTCACATGCTTTGACTTGAAGCCCCGCGCCTCCACCTGCATCGGTCCCCGCCAGTTCTCCGAGTCGCGGTTCTCGATCACGAGCGTGATCGGTGACCCGAGGGTCTTGCCGCCGCGCACGCCGCTGACGATGCGAGCGGCATCGTGCTCGATCTGCTGGCGCTTTCCGCGTCCGTGTCCGCCCTGACGCCGGCGCAGGTCGGGATCGATGTCACGGCGGGCATCGAGCGAAATGCCTGCCGGGACACCCTCGACGATGACGGTCAGCTGCGGGCCGTGCGACTCGCCGGCCGTGAGAAAACGAAGCATCTGCAACGGATTGTATTGGTGGGCGCCCGATTGCCCCTCCCCGCGGTTCAATCCCGATCGCGTTTGTCCGTGTCAGGTCCCGCGTCCACCCCGACACTGCAGGACGTGAGCGACACGGTCCGCGTTCGGCGCAGTGCCCTGGAGCATCTGCGGATCGCCCGGCTCCTCGACGCCAACGGCGACGTCATCGCGGCGATCTGCGCGTACCGCGAGGCCATGCGCGAGGAACCCGATGCCGCAGCCGTCGAGGCGCTGCGCCGGATCAGCGCCCTCGCTTCGCGGGTCTGACCTCTTCCTGATCGCCCGCTACAGGCCGGCCGGGCGGGCCGGCGTCCCGCCCGACGCGGGCGCGTTCATGCTGGTGAGGAGCTCGTTGTAGAACGCCTGCGCCTTCGGAATGCGATGCAGCACCTCGACGCCGTCGCGCCCGGCTGACTCGATCTCGATGTCGCCCGCGCCGATGAGGCGATCGCCGAGAGGCCGGTGGATGACCGTGTTCTGGATACGGTCCAGCGGGATCGTCTCCGCCGTTCTCGAGAGGATCCCGCCCTCCATGATGATCCGGCGGTCGGTGAGGTGATAGGTGGAGAAGCGCCAGCGCAGGATGCGGAGGGCGGCCCAGAGCACCGACCCGATCACGAGCACGAGCAGGAAGACCGTCTTCACCGTCGTGATGGACGTCGACCCGATCTTCACGGGCAGCTTGGCGTTCAGGACGATCGCCACGACGATGACAACGATCGCCCCGAGCACGTGACCTGCCAGCACGGACCAGTGCTGGCGCACCAGTGCGATCGATCGCTCACCCGGCATCAGCTGCGTCGGCATGGCCTCACCTCATCGAACCCCAGGCCTCGTGCGGGTCACGGACCGAGGTACAGGATGAGCGCCGCGCCCGCACACAGGAACGGACCATAGGGTATCGGGTCCTTGAGCCCGCGGACGCGAGTCACGAGCAGGACGGCCGCGGTCGCGCCGGCGATGAACACGGCGGCGATCACCGCATAGACCGCTCCGAGGTGTGTCGCGGTCGGCCCGATGCCGGTCACCGCGCCGACGAGCGCACCGAGCTTGGCATCGCCCAGGCCGATGCTCCCGCGCGAGACGAGGTTCTGGATGAAGAAGAAGGCGGCCACACCGACGGCGCCGATGAGCGCGCTGGTCAACGTCAGCCGCGGGGACCATCCACTGAGCACCAGGGCGGCGACGACGCTCGGGTAGGTGATGACGTCGAGGATGAGCCGGTGCTTGAGATCGAAGTCGACCACGTGGACGAAGATCGCGATCCAGAGGAGGTGGATGAGCAGCCCCGAGCCGAAGGCCTCGTGTGCCGCAAATGTGCCGAAGCCGATCGCTCCGAGCGCCGGCGAGAGCCAGCGCTCGAGCCACGTCCACCCATACGGCTCTCCCGCCCAGGGGCGCGTCACCGCGGGGTCCTCCCCGGCCGCGGCCGCCCGGCTCAGCTCCTCGGCGGTGTCCCGCTCGTACTCGAGGCGCTCCTGATGCTCCTCCTCCTCGAGCTTCTCGAACTTCTCGATCGCGACCGCGAGCCACCCGGATCCGAGGCCGACGACGCCCCCCGCGACCGTGAGGCCGGCGATCGCCAGGGGGGCGTTCATCCCTCCACGGCCCGGAGCAGCGCGCTGCGCACCGCTGCGGCCGGCGCCGCCCTGCCCGTCCAGATCTCGAAGCTCAGCAACCCCTGCTGGAGCAGCATCTCGAGCCCGTCGCTGGCGCGATGCCCGGAGTCGATCGCCGCGGAGACCACGTCGACGGGGCGCGGGCCGTATCGGAGGTCGACGACACAGCATGCGGCGGGAACCGCGCGCGGGTCGAAGGGCAGGGTCTCCAGACCTGTGGGGGTCGCGTTGACGACGATTGCCGAGTGCGCCGCGGTTGCGGCGATGGCGCCTCGATCCCACGGGACGGTCGCGATGTCGCCGGAGCCGTGCAGACGGCGCGCGAGGTCCGCGGCGGCCGTCTCGCGACGCGCCGCAATGCGGAGACGGAGCAGCGGAACACGCGTGAGCGCCAGCGCCACCGCGGCGGCGGCGCCGCCCGCACCGAGCACCAGCGCGGTGGCACCCTGCCGCGGCCACATCGACGCGCGGCTCAGGGCAAGCTCGAAGCCGTCGGCATCGGTGGTTGCGCCGACCAGGCGTCCGCCGTGCACCGTGATGGTGTTGACGACTCCGAGATCCTCGGCGGCACCCTCGAGGCGATCGCACCGCTCCGCCAGCAGCGCCTTGTAGGGAATGGTGACGTTGCACCCGTGGTAGCGCCCGTCGCGCAGCTCGGCGACGAAGCCGTCGATCTCCGCTGGCGTCAGGTCGCGGACGACGTACGTCCCCTCGATGCCCGAGGCCTGCATGGCGGCCTGGTGGATCACCGGGCTCGGCGAGTGGGAGATGTTCGCACCCACGAGGCAGAGCCGCAGCGGCGTGGCGGTCACGGTGTCGCGAGCGCCGCGGCGATCCGGCGCGAGTCAAGCCAGCTCTGGAGCAGCACGGCCGCCGCCACCGAGTCGATCACCTCACGCCGGCGCTTTCGCCGGACGCCGCTCTCGATGAGCGATCGCTCAGCGATCGTCGTGGTGAAGCGTTCGTCCCAGAGCTCGATGCTGATCGCCATCCGGCGCGCGAGCTCGGCCGCGAACGCTCGCGCATGCCCGGCGGCGTCGCCCTCGCTGCCGTCGAGGAGGCGAGGCAACCCGATCACAACCCGGTCCACCCGGCGATCTTCCATCTCACGCCCAATCCGCGCCCACAGCGTGCGCGGATCATTCGGGATGGTCGCGAGTGGCGATGCGAGCGTGCACGTCTCGTCGGAGATGGCGAGGCCGATACGCACCGACCCGACGTCGATGCCAAGGACGCGCGTGCGACCGGTGCCTTCCCCGGTCGCGGTCATGGTGACTTGGTGGCGGGGGCGACGAAGTTCTCGATGATCGAGATCTGTGATGCGCGGAGCGGCAGGTAGAAGAGCTTGAACGGCCATTCCGAGACGGTCACGGCCTGGACCTTGGCGATGTTGCTCTCGACGATCTTCTCCGCGTTCCCCGGGTTGCGCCCGGTGAGTTGCGCCTTCAGCGCATTGAGGTTCACGGTGGGCTGGCTGAAGTCGGTCGCCGAGCATGCGAGCACGATGGTCCCGTTGACATTCGCCTGGGTCACCGCGCACGGCGGTGTGTTCAGCCGGCCGGGCGCCAGTTCGTCGCCCGGCTTGACGAGCTTGTCGAGATCGGCGATGACGTCGTTGCGGACCGCGACCGGGTCGTAGATGACCGCCTGCCCGGTGGCGTTGATCACGATGGTGGTCGCGGTGAACGGCGCGCCGGCCGCGGGGAGCGCCGGTTTCGGCGGGCTGAACGAGATCGTGTATCCGTTGCCGGTGGGATCCTTGGCGAACGTCTTGCCGGCCGCCTTCGCCGTCAGGTCAGTCTGGATCTGCGTCGAGAGCCCACTCTCGATCTGAGTCACCTGCGCAGTCCAGTTGGCAACGTCGGTCGCGCTCGCCGCGGTCGTCTGGGTAGGGTCGGTCCCTCCGGTGGCCGCGCTGTTGTTGGTGACCGTGATGTGTGTCCCCGGGCATGTCAGGGGATCGGGACACGGATCTCCTTGCCACGATGTCAATGCATTCGCCGCGACGTTCCCGCCGGCGCCGGAAGCTTGATCGGTGTACGGAGCGGTCGCGTTGAACGAATGCCCGGCACAGGCTCCGGACGGCGCCGGATTCACGGGCCCGATGCAGATGAACGTACTCCGGCTGGGTGCAAACGTGGTCGATTGATCGGCCGTCTGTATGTACGAGCTGGTGTTGTTCGTCTGCAGCTGGAACCCGATGTCGGTCCGGCTGTCCGTCGCGAACGTGAGCGTCACCTTGGCCGCCACCGCCGGAATCGTCGTGGTTCCGGTCGGAGTTGCCACAAACTGCGACTGTGCCTGATCGGATATCAGACCGGTGAGGACGTGGTCGGGCTGGGTGGCCACGGTCGGGCTGGTACCCCCCTGGATCGTCGGGCTGACCGACAGTGGCGTCGCGGCGATCGTGATCGTCACCTTTGCCGACGGCGCGAGCGTCACGAACAGCAGGATCCCGATGACCGCCACCGCCACACCCGCGACGTAGAGAAAGCGGCGGCGGTCCCAGCCGCGCTTCGGTCGCGCCGGAGGAATCTGCGTGAGCACGCGGCGCGGTTCGAGCCGGGCGGTTGCCGGGAGATATGCGGGCGGACTGACGGAAGGCGGTGGTGGTGGCGGCGCCGGCGGGGGTTCGAGCACCGCGGCTGCGGCTCCACCCGCTCCCAGGGCGACGCCTCGGGCCAGTGCGCTCCCGCCGACGCGCGGGCCGGCGAGCTCGATGCCCCGCTCGAACGCGGGGACGGAGCCGTACACCTGCAGGCCGCTCGCGCGGGCGAGTTGCTGGAGGCGAGGGTCCTCGGTCACGACCGAGGTGCGACGGCCCGATTGATTGCTGAGCTGGGCGAGCAGGCGCACGTTGAGCGGCGTCTGCAAGGCACGGCTCGAACTCGGCACGACGAGCCCCACATCGGGATCCGGGGACGAGCGAACCCGCTCGATGAGATCCGCGATCTCGTCGTCAGCCCTGGCAATGACCACAGTCGGCATCGGCGCCTATACCTTCATCGTCTTCAAAACGCGGCGCATGAGCCCGCCGAGGGGCTCGTCCGCGTCATCTTCCAGCGTCACGGCGTGACGCGCAAGCCCCATCGGGGTCACATCCTGGCTCCCGACCAGCAGGCCGGTGGTGTCGTACACGCCGGTCACGTCTCCCGGCCCGAGCACCTTGACGGTCGGGGGCCGGGTGAACGGCACCGTGTCCGACCAGTCCAGGATCCGCAGCTGCTCGGCGACCTCGGGGAGGGCCGCGCCGCCCCCGGCGAGGAGGATCGATCCCGGCAGCGGATCGGGTCCCGCGAGCTCCTCGAGTGTCAGGGCGACGCCCTGGGCAAGTACCTCGGCGGTCGGGGTCAGCGCCCGGCGGGCCATCGCGCTCTGCTCGGCCGCGAGGTGCCCCTCCGAGTGCGCGACCTTGAAGCGCTCGGCCTCATCGAGGTCCATGGACAGGTCGGTGGCCAGCCGCTTGGTGAAGGATCGTCCCCCGAGCGCGAACATCCGCGTGGCCTCGATGCCTCCGCGGCGGACCACCGCGATGTCTGTGGTCCCGCCACCCACGTCCACGAAGATGGCGCCGAGCTCGTGCGACTCGGGCGACGAGCAGCCTCGAGCCAGCGCGAAGGGCTCGGCGACCGTGGCCACGAGCTCGAGGTCCAGCTCCTGCGCGATCGCCTGGAGCGCGCCGATGTGGGTGAGCGGCGCGAACGTGTTGAACACGGTGATCTCGACGACGTGTCCCTGGAAGTCGACCGGGTTGGCCACCGCGTAGCCGTCGATGCGTATCGACGTGATCGTGCTGTGGACCAGCTTGACGTTGACCTCCTGGACGCCGAGGTCATGCGACATCTGGCGCACCGCCTCGCGCAGCGCCCGTCGCTGCACGGCCTGGAGCGCCGTGGCGAGATCCGCCTGGGTGATGCGCGCCTGCGGCTGCGGGCGCGGCATGGTCATGGTGGTGCTGAAGCCGCGCACCTGCTCGCCCGCGATGCCGATGACCGCCTGGCCGGGGATGGTCTCGCACATGTCCTCGGCTTCGGTGAGGGCGCGATCACAGTTGTCGATGACCGCCTGGAGATCGGCGACTGCGCCGGCCTGCATGTGGGTCAGCGCCTGGCGCACCTTGCCGACGCCGAGGACGATCCCCTTGTCGCCTTCACGCTTGACGATCAGCGCCTTGACGAACTCCGTGCCGATGTCGAGGACGGTGTAGTGGCTCTGGAACTCCTCGCGGCGTTTCAGCAGAGCGAACTTTCGCTTGCCCATCAGGCCGCGTTCCTCGCCGTCTCGGCGATCGTGTCGCGAAGCAGGGAGACCGCCGCCGCGCGCTTGGCGGGATCGCCGACCTTGCCGCGACCGAGATCGGGCCGTCCCCCACCCTTGCCACCCGTGACCGCCGCCGCGCTGGTCACCAGCGTCCCGGCGTGAATGCCGGCTTCCAGCGCGTGGCCGCCGACCTTGACCACGAGCGATCCCGGGCCGAGCACCACTGCCACGCCGTCGCCCTGAAGGCGTTCGGCGAGCAGACGATCGCCGGCCTGGGAGACGCCGTCGGCGTCCACGTCGCCCTCGAGGAGGAGGTGCGCGAACGGCACGCCCCCGGCATCCTCGACGACGGCGGCGTCGGTGGCGACGCTGGACGGCGCGTTCTGGCGTGCATGGGTGACCTCACGGCTCAGCTTCCGCACCTGATCCTGGAGGGCGGCCACCCGTTCGGGGACCTCCTCCGGACGCGTTTTCAGCGCTCGCGCGGTCGTCTGCAGGGCGTGGCCGACGAGCCGCCAACGCTCTTCCGCGCTCTCCCCGGAAACCATCTCGATACGGCGGATGCCCTGGCCGATGCTGCTCTCGGAGACGAGGATCGCCGCGCCGAGATCGCCGCTTCGGGTCACGTGCGTGCCGCCGCACAGCTCGCGCGACCAGCCCCCGAAGTCGACCACGCGGACGTCGGGCGAGTACGCCTCGTCGATCAATGCGATCGCACCGCTGGCGCGGGCATCCGCGAGCGGCATGAGCGCGACGCTGCGTTCGAGGTTGCGCCGGATGCCGTCATTGACGCGATGTTCGATGTCGGCGAGCTCCTCCGCGGTGAGTGCCCGCGGGAAGGAGAAGTCGAAGGTCGTGTGATCGGGGCCGACGAACGAGCCGCGTTGCACGACACCGTCGCCGAGCACCTCGCGAAGGGCCCGGTTCAGCAGGTGCGTCGCGCTGTGATGGCGCGCGATCCTGCCGCGCCGATCGGCGTCCACCTGCGCGTGGACGGACTGCCCGGAGCGGAGGTCGCCCGCCTGCACGAGGACGTCGTGGGATCGGGCGTCGCTGCCGGCGATCGGCTGCGTGTCGCGCACGACGGCACTCCCGCCGGCCCACGTCAGGGTGCCGGTGTCGCCGACCTGGCCGCCCGCCTCGGCGTAGAACGGGGAGACGTCGAGCAGCACGGGCCCGCCCTCCCCTGCCGCGAGCAGCTCGACCTCGCGATCGAGCCCCATGCGCAGCACGGTGGCGTCAGCTTCGAGCGACTCGTAGCCGATGAACCGGGTCGGGGGCAGGGCGTCGGCTCCCGCGAATCCCACTCGGCGCGCGGACGCCTGACCACGCTCGCGCTGCTCCTGCATGGCGGCCTCGAATCCCTCGAGATCGACCGTCGCCCCTCGCTCCGCTGCCATCTCGCTGGTTAACTCGATTGGGAGCCCGAAGGTGTCATAGAGACGGAAGGCGTCGGCGCCGTCGATTCGGGACGGGCTGCGCTCGAGCAGCGCTGCGAGGCGCTCGGTCCCGGCGTCGAGGGTCCGCGCGAACGCCTCCTCCTCGCTTCCGAGCGTCTCCTCGATGAGCGTTCGGAACTCGATCAGCTCCGGGTATACGGGCCCCATCACGTCCACCAGGTCGCCGGTGCCTCCGGCGAGACCGCCCCGAAGCGAGACCCGTCGCGCGTGGACCGCGGCCCGCCGGATGAGCCGGCGGAGCACGTACCCACGCCCCTCGTTGGCGGGGAGTACCCCCGCGGCGATGACGAACCCCGCGCCCCGGAGATGGTCGGCGAGGACATACAGGGACCGGACCAGCGCCGGATCCGAGTTCGGGACGGTGGCGCGACTGCGGAATCCCTCGACGATCGGGGCGAAGTGATCGGTGCCGTACCCGGTGCGGTCGCCCTGCACGATCGCCACGATCCGATCGAAACCGAGCCCGGTGTCCACCGTCGGGTTGGGCAGGAGCGGTCGCGATCCGTCCGGCTGCTGGTCGAACTCCATGAAGACGAGGTTCCAGAACTCCTCGAAGCGGTCGCCGCCGCATTCGTCCTGCGGCGTGCAGTCGGTCCTCCCGCACGAGCAGGGGCCGCCCCAGTCGAAATAGAGCTCGCTGTCGTACCCGCAGGGGCCGGTCGGCCCCGCGGCCCACCAGTTCTCGGCGAGACGGGAGATGCGCTCCCTCGGCACCCCGATCTTCTCGACCCAGAGACGCTCGGACTCGGCGTCGTCCGGGTAGATGCTCGGCCAGAGCCGTTCGGGATCGAGGCCGAGGACCTCGGTGGAGAACTCCCACGCGTAATCGATCGCGCCCTCTTTGAAGTAATGCCCGATCGACCAGTTGCCGAGCATCTCGAAGAAGGTGTGATGAGTCGGGTCACCGACTGACGCGATGTCGTCGTACTTGAGTCCCGCGCCGCGAAAGCATTTCTGACATGAGACCAGGTCGCGCGAGGGTGGCGTGCGCTGGCCCGTGATCCACGGCTTGAGCGGCACCATTCCGGCCACGGTGAAGAGAAGCGACGGATCGTCGTGGGGAATGAGCGGAAAGCTCGCGAGCCGGTAGTGCCCGCGCTCTTCGAAGAAGCGAAGAAATCGCTCCCGGATCTCAGAGCTGAGCACGTGCAAAAGAATTCGACAGCAAGTTGTCGAATTCTACACGGGCGCTTCGGCGCCGAACTCTCGACGCAGATGTTCGACCGCCGCGCGCTGCAATCGCGAGACATGCATCTGTGAGATGCCGAGCCGTTTCGCGACCTCGGTCTGCGGCAGTTGCTCGACGAACCGGAGCGCGAGGATCTTCCGCTCGCGCGGCGTGAGGTGGGCCATCACCTGTTCGAGCACGTCCTGGACCTCGACCCGGTCGAGATTGTCGTCGGCAAGCCCGAGCCGGTCGCCGAGCGTCAGCGGCTCCTCGCCGCCGCCCACCGGTCCGTCCAGCGAGACGGTGTGCTGGGCGGGAGCCACCTCCATCGCGGCGAGCACCTGATCCGGCTCGAGGCCGACGCGCGCGCCGATCTCGGCCACCGACGGCGACCGGCCCAACTCATTCTGCAGCTGCTGCGTCGCGGCGTTGACCTTGGCGAGGTTCTCCTGCAGCCGGCGTGGCACGCGCACGGCCCAGGACCGATCGCGGAAGTGGCGGCGGATCTCACCGGCGATCGTGGGCGTCGCGAACGTGCTGAACTCGTTTTCCAGGGTCGGATCGAAGCGCTCGATCGCCTGGATGAGCCCGAGGAATCCCACCTGCTCGATGTCTTCGAGCGGTTCGCCCCGATTGGCGAAGCGACGGGCGATGTAGTGGACGAGGTCGCTGTTGAGCTCGACCAGGCGTTCGCGGATCTTCGGGTCACGCGTGCGGTGGAACTCGCGGAGCAGCCGCCGCATCTCCGTCCGCTCCGCTGTCTCCGCGGGCTTCGCAATGGTTCGCTCGCGGGTCGCCACGCCTTCGCCGCGCCGCGGCGACGGG
>DAIQQM010000083.1:0-12459 GCA_036786805.1 Candidatus Dormiibacterota bacterium
TCACCAACGCGATCGAATGGGCGGGCTACCTGCTCAATCTCGGCACCGGGGCGACGGGAAGCCTGCTCGCCGCCCTCGGAACCTCGCTCCCCGAGACTGTCGTCCCGATCGTCGCGCTCGCCACCCGTTCCCCCGGAGCCGACCGGGTGGCCACCGGGGCGGTGCTCGGTTCGCCGTTCCTGCTGCTCACGCTGGGAGCGGGTGCAACCGGTGTCGCCGTCGTGCTCCGGGGCGGGGCACGCCGCCTCGAAATCGACCGGCGCCAGGCCCGGCGCGACCTCGGCGTCTTCATCGGAGCGTTCACCGTCGCGGTGGCCGCGAGCGTGCTGCCCCACGGCGCGCGGATCGCGGTCGGTGGGCTGCTGCTCGTCGCGTATGCCGTGTACGTCGTGGTGACGCTCCGCAGCAGCGCGTCCGCGGGCGAGAGCCCGGAGCCGTTGCACATCGTTCGCTGGCGGCCCGGGAATCCGCACCCGGCGCTCGTGACCGTGCAACTCGCGATTGCCGTCGCCCTCCTCGTGGTCGGCTCGCAGCTCTTCGTCAGCGCGCTCGACCAGACCGCATCGGCGCTGCAGGTCCCGCAGCTCGTGCTCGCTCTCGTCATCGTGCCGGTGGCGACCGAGCTGCCGGAGACGCTCAACAGCGTGCTCTGGGTACGCACCGACGACGACATGCTCGCCTT
Source organism: Candidatus Dormiibacterota bacterium (assembly GCA_036786805.1). GTDB lineage: Bacteria > Chloroflexota > Dormibacteria > Aeolococcales > Aeolococcaceae > Palsa-851. Next base: position 683 of record DAIQQM010000083.1, read on the forward strand.
CGGCAACGTCGCCGGGTCTGCCGCGTTCCAGTCATGCGTCCTGGCAGCCATCGGCATCGTCTTCACGACCTGGAATCCGGGTTCGGCGGGGCTCATCAGCGCCGCGCTCACCCTGCTGACCGCGACGTTCCTGCTGGTGCTGCTCTGGCGCGGGCGTGCCCGGGGCGCGGTGCTCATGCTCGCCCTGGTGCCGTGGGTCACCTACGTCGTCGCGCAGGTCGTGACCGGCGGACGTCTGGCGCTCTGAGACCGGCAGAATCGGCGGTGATGGAGGTCCATACGACCGGCGACGTTGAGCGCTATGCCGCCGCGGCGCTGTCGTTTCTCCGAGCCGAGCCGTGTGCGCGCAACGTCCTGCTCACCATCATCGATACGGTCCGTGCTGCGCCGATGACCGAGATCACGCCGCCGAGCTTCTTCTGGATCACCGACTCGGACGCCGTGGTCGGCGCGGCGAGCTGGACCCCACCGCACAACCTGCTGGTGTCGTCGCTCCCGCACGAGGCAACCCGTCCGCTGGCGGCCGCGGCTGTCGTGCGCGCCGACGCCCTCGGCCACCGTCCGCTCGGGGTGGTCGGTCCGGCGGTGGCGGCTCGCGCGGTCGCAGCCGCCTGGACGGCGATCACCGGCGATGTCGTCGAACGCGATCGTGTGATCCTGCTCAACGAGCTGGCCATGCTCGTCGAGGTGCCCGTGCCACCCGGCGAGCGCCGTCGCAGCAGCATCGAGGACGTTCCGGTGCTCGCCGCCTGGCTCGAGACCTTCAGCGCGGAGATCGAGCACGCCGCCCCGACCGATGCGCTCGCGCTGGCGGATCACATGGTTCGGAGCGGGCATGTCGACGTCTGGATCGTGGCAGGACAGCTCGTGTCCATGGTCGGGTACCGCCATGCGGCGGGAGTGGTTCGCGTCGGCCCCGTATACACGCCCCCCGAGCATCGCAACCACGGCTATGCGCGACGGCTCACCTACGAGGTGACCGCAGCCGCGCTGCGACGTCCGGGGGTCCATCGCGCCATGCTCTTCACCGATGCTGACAATCCTGTCTCGAACTTGATCTACCGGCAGGCGGGATACGAGCCGCGTGGCGAGCACGTGGAAATCGAGTTCGGCAAGCGGCTCGTCGACCCGGAGCACTAGAGTCGGCGCCATGAATCTCGAAGGAAAGGTCGCGGTCGTCACCGGCAGCGGACGTGGCATCGGTCGCGCCTATGCAACCGCGCTCGCCGGGGCCGGTTGCGCAGTGGTCATCAACGACGTCGATGGCGATGTCGCCGAGGAGACCGCGGACGCCATTGCTGCGGCCGGCGGACGCGTCGTCGCCGAAGTGTGCGCGGTGGGGTCCACCGAGGCGGCGGAGCAGCTCGTCGCCGGAGCGGTGAAGGCTTTCGGGCATCTCGACGTCATGTGCACCAACGCCGGCATCCTTCGCGACCGGGTCCTGTGGAACATGACCGACGAGGACTTCGACTCGGTCATCGAGACGCACCTTCGCGGCACCTTCACGTGCGCGCGGGCGGCGGTACGCCAGATGCGCCAGCAGGGATCGGGAGGACGCATCGTCGTGGTCTCGTCGATCGCGGGACAGCGCGGCAACTTCGGGCAGACCAACTACGCCGCCGCCAAGGCGGGAATCGCCGCGTATGCGCGCACCTGGGCGATGGAGTGCGCCAAACACAACATCACCGTCAACGCCATCGTTCCCAACGCGATCACGCGGATGATCTCGACGATCCCGGGCATGGCCCCGCTCGTCGAGGCCGCCGAGAAGGGCGAGCCCCTCCCCGCCACGGTGCGCAAGCAGATGGGCATGGGCACCCCCGACGACGTCGCTCCGTTGCTCGTGTTCCTGAGCTCGGACGAGGCGGCGGGGGTGACCGGGCAGTGCATCGGTCTCGGCGGCGACAAGCTGTCGCTCTGGGCGCACCCCAAGGAGATATCGGTGGCGTACCGCGACGGCGGGTGGACCGCCGACGCCATCGCCGAGGTCTGGTCGACATCGGTCGGCGCCCAACCCGAGACCTACGGCATCCCGTTTCTGGGCGGCACCAACTGACCTGACCGCTACGGGGGCGGCGAGACCGGCGGAGGCTCTGGAGGTTCCAGGCTCGCGACCGTGACCGGAGGGGCCTGGGGCACGATGAGCGCGGCGAGGTTGTAGAGCACCGCGATCGCGAGAATCACGAGTGCCACCACCAGTCCGATTCCGGGGTTCACGTTGAAGAGCGTGGCCGGGTCGACACCGGGGACGTTCGATCCCTCGCTCGACGCGATCTTCGCCAGGATCACGTCGCGGACATGGATCTGATCCAGGACGAGCAGCGCCCCGGCACCGGCGCCGAAGACGGCGGTGACCAGCGCCCTGCTCCGCGCCGCCAGAGAGCCGAGCGCCCCAGCGAGGCCGAAGAGCAGCCCCAGGAACACGCTCACGAGCCCAAGCACGGCCAGAAGCTGCGCGCCGATGTTCGCCGAGGAGGTGTCGGCGCCTGCCGCGTTGTTCTGGTTGCACGCCGCCGGCACCGACCCGATCACGGGGTCCTTGCCAAACACGAGTTGCCACCCGCTGTAGGTGAGGATGTTGAGGCCGCCGAGCGCGTCGATGCAGGCATTCACCTGGGCCGCCTGGGCGGCGCTCACACCTTCCGAGGCGTCGATCGACCCGATGGCTGACTTGGTCGCCGTCGCGTTGCACGACACCCCGGCGAACGCGAGGAAGAACGTGAGGATGACGACAAGGAACAGGAACGGGCTCACCCGGCGGGCACCCGGCTCGCCGATCACGGCGGCACGGGTCAACTGGCCACGAAGCGGAACATCTCAGCCCACCCGGTCGCCGGGGGCGCAGGGATGCTCCGGTCGAAGCAGGACGACGCGCTCGGATCCCTCCTGGTACACGCCGAGCACGAGCACCTCGCTGCGCACCGGCCCGACCTGTCGCGCCGGAAGGTTGACGACCGCGACGACGGAGCTCCCGGTGAGCTGCTCCGGCGAGTAGAGATCGGTGAGCCGCGCCGAGCTCCGCATGGTGCCGAGGGGGCCGAAGTCGATGACCATGCGATACGCGGGGCGGCGTGCCTCGGGGAACACCTCGCAGCTCAGGACGGTTCCCACGCGGATGTCGACCGCGAAGAACTGCGCCGCATCGATCTCCGCCGGCGCGGCAGGCTCTCCGCTCACGCATCGCAGTGTATCGGCACACCTATACTCGCCCGCGATACCTGCCCCGTTCGGAGGGAACGTCATCGCGGGCCTGCGCCGCCTCACCGTGGTCACAACCGCAGGGCTGCTGTTCGCGTGCGGCGGCTCGTCGAACGTGCCGTCGATCAACGCGACGTCGTTGCTGAAGACGGCCAAGAGCGTCATCGACAGCACGCCCTCTTTTCATTTCGTGCTCACGAGCGCCGACGTCAGCGGGTCAGGCTCGGAGCTGACCGGCGGGAGCGGGGACATGAAACGGCCGGACAGCATGTCGGGGACTCTGCAGGTGTCGATCATCGGACTGGCGCTCAACGTGCCCGTGGTCTCGGTCGGCGGCACGTTCTCGGTGAAGCTGCCGACCGGGACGGGTTTCTCCACCGCGAACCCTGCCGACTACGGCTTCGCGGACCCCGCCCAGCTCATCGACCCGAACACCGGCCTCTCGTCACTGCTCCTCAAATGCCAGTCGCCCCAGGTGAAGAGTGACGACCGGTTCAACGGGGAGGTCCTCCACGAGATCGGCTGCTCGCTGCCCGGCACGGCGGTCGCGGCACTGCTCACCAGCGCCGACCCGTCCACGAGTGTGGCGGCGACCTTCGGCATCGACACCGGCAACAACCAGCTCCGGCGCGTCGAGCTCACTGGGCCGTTCATCATCAGAGGCACCGATGCCACCTACATACTCGTTCTTACCAACTATGGCGAGAACGTGTCAGTGACGCCGCCCGCCAGCGGGTGAACACGCGCCGGCGCTGGATCCTTGCCATCGCGGCGGCATCGGTGCTCGTCGCCGCGATGGACACCTACGTGATCGTGCTCGCGCTGCCGGCGATGATGGCCGACGTCGGCATCGGCATCGACCAGCTCCAGGCGGCGACGCCGATCGTCAGCGGGTTCCTGCTCGGCTACATCGTGGTGATGCCGATGCTCGGCAGGCTGTCGGACCTCTACGGCCGCCGTCCCCTGCTGATCCTCTGTCTCGCGGTCTTTGCGGCGGGCTCGCTGGTGACCGCATCAGCCACGGACCTCGGCTCGGTGGTCGCCGGGCGGGCGCTCCAGGGCCTCGGCGGCGGAGGGCTTGTCCCGGTCACGCTCGCCCTGGTCGCCGATCTCTGGCCGCCGGAGCGGCGGAGCCTGCCGCTCGGGGTCATCGGCGGCGTCCAGGAGTTGGGCAGCGTCCTCGGTCCGCTTTACGGGGGACTCATCCTGACGGTCGCGACCTGGCAGACGATCTTCTGGCTGAACCTCCCGCTCGCCGGCCTGCTGGCGCTCGCGCTGGTGGCCGCCGGCAGGCGCGACCGGACCGCGGATCCGCTGCCGGAGCCACATCGACGTCTCGATCGCATCTCCCTCCTGCTGGCGGGCGTCGCGCTGGGGGCCGGATGCCTCTCGATCATCGCTCCCGGACCGATTCGCGACGACGTCACGCTCGGCGTCGCGTACACCGCGATCGGGGGCATGATCTGGCTCACGCCGGTTGCCCTGGCCGCCGCCGCCGCCGCGATCGCGCTCATCCTCTGGGAGGCGCGCGGTCATCGCCGCACCCGTGCCCTGATCGCCGTCCGGCGTCTGCCCGCGCTGGCCGCCGCGGTGGACTGGCCCGGAGCGGTCCTCCTGGGCATCGCACTCTCGACGATCATCGTCAGCTTCTCCACCGAGGACCCGACCGCTGCGGCGATCGCGCCGGCAGCGATCTGGCTGCTCCCCCTCGGTGCAGTGTCGGCGGCGGGCTTCGTGCTCCGCGAACGCCGGGCGCGACATCCGCTCGTCGCCGCGGCCGAGATCCGCTCCCCGGGCGCCTACGGCGCCCTGCTCACCAATCTCGCAGTGGGAGCGGCGCTCATGGCAGCGCTGCTCGACATCCCGGTGCTGGCCAGAGCGACCGTGGACCCGAACTCCCAGCTCGGCGCCGCCCTGGTGCTCCTCCGGCTGCTGGTGGGCGTGCCGATCGGAGCGGTCTCCGGTGGCTGGCTCTCCCAGCGCCTGGGCAACCGTGTGGTTGCAGCGGCCGGCATGGTGCTCACGGCGGCCGGGTTCCTCGCCATGACCCGCTGGACGGCGACGACCCTTGCCGATCCCTTCGGCCCGGGGTGGCTGCATCCCAGTGACCCGGTGCTGGTCGTCGCCGGCCTCGGCTTCGGCCTCGCGATCGCGCCGGTGAACGCGTCGATGCTGGCCTCGGTCCGCGAGCAGATGCACGGACTCGCCTCGGCGCTCGTGGTCGTGGCGCGCATGATCGGAATGCTCGTGGGCATCTCCGTCCTCACCGCCGTGAGCCTGCACGTCTTCTACACCACGGCGTCGGTGTTCCCGTCGCCCGAGGTGCTCTGCCCCAAGTCGCCTCTCAACTGCCCGGCCTATGAGCACGACGTCACCAACGCGATCGTCACCGAGTTGCGGGCGGTGTTCTTCGGCGCCGCACTCTGCGCCGGAGCCGCGGCGATCCTCGGAGCCGCGCTGCTGCGCGGCGGGACGCGGCAACTCGTCCCCACGGTTCCATGAGCTTCACCGTCCGCGAGATCCGACCGGACACGCCGGAGCTCGAGGATGTCCTCGAATCCGTCGCGGCCGCTGGGCGCGCTCTCGGGGCAGAGGTCTACCTGGTCGGCGGGTTCGTACGCGACCGCCTGCTCGGCGGCGCTCAGGGCAAGGACATCGACCTGGTCACCGTCGGGATGGATCCGATGCCGTTGCTCGCGGCCGTGGCGGCCGGGTTTGGCTGGCATCTGCCGGAGCGCTTCGAGCGCTTCGGGACGGCGCAGATCCGGGGCGGCGCCTGGATCGTCGAGGGCGTCCGAGCCCGGGCAGAGCGCTACGACCCTGAGTCGCGCAACCCCGACGTCCGTCCCGGCACCCTCGCCGAGGACGTCTGGCGGCGCGACTTCACCGTGAATGCGCTCTGCCAGACCCTCGACGGGGAGGTGGTCGACATCACCGGCCAGGGGATCGCCGACCTGCTCGCCGGAGTGCTGCGCACACCGCTCGACCCGGCCGAGACCTTCGCCGAGGATCCGCTGCGCATGTACCGGGCAGCGCGATTCGTGGCCCGGCTCGGCTTCGCGCTCGCCCCCGGGACCATCGAGGCGATGCGGGCGCAGGCCGCGAGGACGTCGATCCTCTCCATCGAACGGGTGAGCGACGAGATCCGGCGGATGCTGGTGGCCCCGTACCCGAGTGCCGGGATCTCGGTGCTCAGAGACGGTGGGCTGCTCGACGTGGTGCTGCCCGAGCTGGTCGCGGGCATCGGCGTCGAGCAGGGCGGCTACCACACGCATGACGTGTACGGGCACACGCTGCTCACCGTCGACGCGGCGCCGCCCGACCTGGTGACCCGGAGTGCCGCATTGCTCCACGACATCGCCAAGCCGCCCACCCACGTGGTGGCTTCGGATGGGAAGCACACCTTCTACGACCACCCGCAGGTCGGCGCGGAGATGGCCCGGGACATCCTGACGCGGTGGCGCTACAGCAATGACGAGATCAGCGACGTGAGCCTGCTGGTGCGCCTCCATCTCCGCCCGATCCAGTACGAGCGCGAGAGCTTCAGCGACACGGCCGTCCGCCGGCTGATCCGGGACGCGGGTCCGCTCCGCGACCGGATGCTCGATCTCGCCCGTGCCGACACCAGTGCCTCCGCGTACCCGACGCTCGACGAGCTCGACGAGCTCGGCGAGCGGATGGCCCGCCTCGATGCCGGAGGCGTTGTATCCGCAATGGCCGACCCGCTCAGCGGCGACGAGCTGATGGCGATGGCCGGGCGCGGTCCCGGGCCCTGGGTGGGAAAGGCGAAGGCCGCGATTCGCGAGGCCGTGATCGAGGGAACCATCCCGCCCGGCGACCCTGCGCAGGCGCGCAGCTGGGTCAACGCGCACCCCGATATCCTGACCGACGGCTGAAACGCACACCCGTGCGGTGCCGTGTCGCGGCGGTCTCCGATCGGGAGCAACCGCAACAAAGTAGAATGCGCGGTTCGAGATGTTGAGCAAGCTTCGCAGCGCCAAACGGCTTTTCGTGGATCTGCCGCGCATGTTGCGGCTCGCCTACTGCCTGATGTTCGACGCGCGCGTGCCCGGGTACATGAAGCTCGCGTTCGGCGGTGGACTTGCGCTCATCGCACTGCCCGTGATCGATCTTCCGGAGTCGCTGCCCGTGATCGGCGAGCTCGACGTGCTCGCGCTCAGCCTGCTTGCAACCCGCGCCTTCATCGCTGCGTGCCCTCGTCACGTCGTCGCCGAGCAGGAGGAGTTGATCACGCAGCGACGCAGCCGCTTCGACGACGATGTGCGCAGTGGAGAGCGGATCGCGCTGATGATCTACCGGCGTCTGCGTCCCGAGGAGCGGGAGGCGGTCTCGTGAAAGTTCTGTTTTTGAAAGAAGTGGCAGGAACGGCCAAGCCCGGCGACGTTCGCGAGGTGTCCCCCGGGTACGCCCGCAACTTCCTGTTCCCGAAGCACCTCGCGGTGATCGCCGACCAGAACACCGTCGACCAGATCCGCCGCCGCGAAGAGGCCACGCGCCGCCGCGTCGAGAAGGCCCTGATCGACGCGAGGGAGACGGCGCAGCGGCTGCGCAAGCTGACCGTCACCGTCTACGCCAAGGCCGGCGAGGCGGGACGCCTCTTCGGCACGGTCACGAACGCCGACGTCGCCAAGCAGCTGAAGCGCGAGGCGGGGATCGACATCGACAAGCGGAAGATCGAGATCGACCCCCCGATTCGCTCCCTCGGCCCTCATGAGGCCACCATCGAGCTCCATCCGGAGGTCACGGAGACACTCAAGGTCGTCGTCGCGGCCCAATGACCTCTCTCCCGCAGGCCGAGCTGGTGGGACGCGGGACCGCTGCGGGGGCCGCTCCGATGCGCGTCCCGCCCCACGACAACGAGGCCGAGCAGGCGGTGCTCGGCGGCCTCCTCATCGACCGCGAGGCTTTGTCGATCGTGCGCGACGTCCTGGTCCCGGAGGACTTCTATGCCGAACGCCACGCCGTGCTCTACCGGGCCGCGCTCGCGCTCGACGATCGCGGCGAGGCCATCGACACGGTCACCCTGCGCGATCAGCTCGAGCGCGGTCCCGGGATCGGCCGTGCCGGCGGCATGGACTACATCGCGGAGCTGACCCTCGTCGTCCCCAGCTCTGCGAGCGTCAAGCACTACGCCGACATCGTCATTGCGCACGCCCTCCGCCGCCGTCTCATCGAGGCGGGCGGCAGGGTGAGCCGCCTGGGATTCGACAACAGCACCCCGGTGCATGAGGCGATCGACCAGGCCGAGCAGGAGGTCTTCAAGATCGGCCAGGAGAGCCGGGGCTCTGAGATGCGCAACATCGCGCCGGTGGTTCGCGAATGGTGGGACGTTCTCGAGAAGCGCATCGAGCACAAGCAGCTGGTCACCGGCGTTCCGACAAACTTCTCGAAGCTCGACATGCTCACCCAGGGGCTGCAGCCGGGCGAGCTGATCATCCTGGCGGCCCGCCCCGCGGTGGGGAAGACGTCCTTTGCCCTCAATATCGCCCGCAACGCTGCGGTGCTCGCGGGCAGGCCGGTGGTGGTCTTCTCGCTCGAGATGTCGCGCCAGTCACTCGTGCAGCGGCTCATCTGCAGTGAGGCGCACGTCGACTCGTACATGCTCCGCACCGGTCAGGCGGACTCGATGGCATTCCAGAAGATCGCCAAGGCGATGGACACGCTCACGCACGCCGATCTCTGGATCGACGACTCGCCGGGGCTTGCGATCAACACGCTCCGGGCGCGCGCCCGGCGGATGAAGGCGCAGCACAAGATCGAGCTGATCGTCATCGACTACCTCCAGCTCATGCAGGGCGGCCGCCGCGACTCGCGGGTGCAGGAGGTGTCGGACATCTCCTCGGGGCTGAAGGCGATCGCCAAGGAGCTCGACGTCCCGGTGCTGGCACTGTCCCAGCTCTCCCGGGCCGCCGAGCAACGCGAGAACAAACGCCCTCAGCTCAGCGACCTCCGAGACAGCGGCTCGATCGAGCAGGACGCGGACGTGGTCCTCTTCCTGTACCGCGAGGGAATGCACAACCGCGAGATCGACAAGGGCAAGACCGAGCTGATCGTTGCCAAGAACCGCAACGGGCCGGTCGACGATCTGCCCCTGGTCTTCATCGCCGAGCAGACGGCGTTCCGCGAGCCCTACCTTGCCGCGGAGTGACGCTCCGGCCACGCAAAGAGTCGCGAGGCGCCGTCGCCGTGTCACGGTCCGGCCAACGCCCCGAGGCGATCCGTGCGACCCTGGTTCAATGGTGCAGATGAGACGAGCCCTGCGAACCGCCCGTGCGGTGATCGGTTCCCCGTGGACCCGGGTCAGCGGCACGGTGGTCGGGCTTGCCATCCTCGCCCATACGATCAATGTGCCCCAAGCGGTCGCGAGCCTCGCGCATGCCGATCCGCTCTGGATGGCGGCCGCACTCGGCCTGACAATCCTCGCGGTCGCGGCGAGCGTCGTCGAATGGGGGGTCCTGCTCCGCACCTCCAACGCACCGGCCGGCGCCGGGCCGGGATCGGTGCTCAGCTGGCGCCGCCTGAGCTCCACCTATCTCCAGGGCGTCTTCTTCACCCAGATGCTGCCCGCCGGTGTCGGCGGCGACGCCATGCGCACCGTCGAGATGGGCCGCCAGGTCGGCCACGGCAACGTGCTCGCGTCACTCGCGGGCAGCCGCCTCGCGGGCATGCTCGGGATGACCTGCTGGGGGATCGCAGCCGCCATCCTGCTCCGCGCCCTTCTCGGCACCGGGGTTGTGATCGTCATTGCGGCGCTCGCCGCCGCCGTCGTGGTCATCTGGCTGGTGGCGCTCAGCGCCGACCGCCTCGTGCCCCACCGTCTCCTCGCCCGTGTCTCGGGCGCGATGAGCCGTGGCGTGCGGTCCTTCAGCGACGCATTCGCCGGTTACCGGAAGCATCCCCACGCGGTGGCCCAGTCGCTGCTGGTCGGCGCCGCCGGCTGGGGGTTCAACCTCCTCGCGATGAGCGTCGCGGCCCGCGCGATCGGCGTCGACCTGAGCTGGACGGTGCTCGCCGTCTGCATCCCGATCACGCTGCTGGTCGCGCTCGCACCCTTCAGCATCAACGGGCTCGGGCTCCGCGAAGGGGTCCTCGTGGCGCTGCTCTCGCGCACCGGGGTCTCAGTGGCGCACGCCGGCGCGATCTCCGTGCTGATCGACCTGCAGATGGTCCCGTTCGCCGTGCTCGGAGCGGTGCTCTGGTCGCGGCGCAGGCGGGGCAATCGCTCCGCGGTCGAGATCGCGGTCGAGGCCGCGGCCATCGAAGACGTCGCACTCGCGGAGTTGACGTCCGGTGCGCCTAGACTTCAGCGGCGTGACCCGGCAGTTCAGCGACTTCCTGGCAGCCCACGCGGCGCGAATCGCCGACTTGTGGGCGAGGCAGACATCACCGGCTGATCCCGGCGAACCCGTCGATCGCGCCCGGGGACCCCGCCAGTTCGTCAACGCCGTCCTCGTCGCGCTCACCGCGGACGACTTCCGGCCGCTGGTCGCGTACCACCACCTCGACGCCGGCACGGGGCTCGAACGCCGGCTCGAGACGGCGCTCGCCAACCTGACCGCGCTCCGGCAGGTGACCGCCGAGGCGGTTCGCGAGGAGCGGCTCGACGCCGAGGAGACGCTCGCCCTGGCGGCCACGACCGCGGACGATATCGAGGCCGTCTGCCAGCGTCTCGCAACCTCCTGTGTGGCCACCCTCGAGCGCCATCTCTCGAGCGCGACCTCCGAGTCGTCCGCCCGAGGCACCTCGCTGTCGATCACCATGCACGAGCTTCGCCGCCCGCTGACGATCCTCAACAGCTACGGGCAGCTGCTCAGCGCCGGGATGCTCGGCGCGCTCCCGGAGACCGCCATAGTCGCCATCGAGGGCATCACCGCCAGCACCGAGATGATGGTCCGGATGGTCAACGCGCTCGCCGAGCTCGCGCGGCTCGAGGATCCCGACGACCACCTGGCACTCGAGGTCATGGACGCCGAGGAGGTGGTCGCCGAGGCGATCGAGCACGTCGCCATGGAGGCGAAGCTGCGCGAGTCGACGATCACGAGCGAGTGCGAGCACGGCCTGACCATGAAGGGTGACCGGCGCCGGCTCATCCTCGCCCTGACCAACCTGCTCGGCAACGCGGTCAAGCACGGCCCGACGGGATCGCCGATCGAGGTGATCGCCGCGCGGGACGGCGACTCGGTCCGCTTCACGGTCCGCGACCACGGGACCGGATTTCCCGTCGCGGACACGGGCCATCTCTTCGACAAGTACTTCCGCTCCGTCGCCGAGCGGCAGCGCAAGGTTCCCGGGAGCGGTCTCGGGTTGTATATCGTGCGCACGGTCGCCGAACGGCACAACGGGACGGTGGCGGCGCGGAGCGTCCCGGGAAGCGGGGCCGAGTTCGACATGACGATTCCGCTGCACCGAGAGAAGGGGGCTGCATGACCACAACCGCGACCAGGACGGAGCGCGACTCCATGGGCGAGTTCGAGGTGCCCGAGGACGCCTACTACGGCGCCAACACGATGCGGGCCAAGGTAAACTTCACGATCAGCGACCTCCGGCTGCCGCGCGGC
>DAIQQM010000169.1:0-3429 GCA_036786805.1 Candidatus Dormiibacterota bacterium
CTGCTGCTCACCACCGAGGCGCTGATCACCGACATCCCCGAGAAGAAGGGAGCACAGGCCGGTCCGCCGATGCCGGAGTACTGATCGGCAGCTGATCCGATTCCTGAAAAGGGCGGTCCGGGGTTCCCGGGCCGCTCTTTTGTTTTGTCCGGACGCCCGCGATGAGTCGATCAACGATCGGCTACAACCCGGCGACGGCGGCGCCGGGATCCAGGGCCGGCGCGTAGATTCGAGCTTCGAATCCCCTTTCAGAGGTACCCCGATGACCGACGCGCTGCCAGACCACTCGTTCGCCGAGTCCGCCGGCTCCGGATTCCTGCACGTGACCGGGATCGGGAGCCGTCTCGCCAGACGCGAGGCGGACGCGGAGCAGCTCGACGCGCTCGACGACAAGCTGCTCACCGACCTCGACCATGAGTTTCACGAACGCGGCGAAGAGGCCGTTCCCGGCCTCGACCTCGCAGGGATCATCAAGGTGGATCCGGAGTTCACGCCCGATTCCTTCCTGCTGATCGCCAGGGATGCGTTCCGGGTCCTTCAGGATGCTCACACCGACGGAGCGCCGCCACTCGACGCCGACATCGCGTCAGCGGAGGTGACCGCGGTCGCGGTGGTGGATGGTCGCGAGCGCGCCGTCGTCAGGTTCGGCATAAGTGGCACCGCCCCGGTCACGCAGGACTGGACGTTCGAGCGTGACCCGTCGGTCGACACGAGCGCCGACGATGAGGACCACGAAGTGGCTGACGGCGGATGGCTGGTGGCCCACCGCGGCTGGCGCCTGACGGGGATCGCCGCCGCAGCCTGAGGAAAGCCGCGACGGCCGTCGGACAGTCCCTTTTTGCGATCATGTGGCGTGGTCGACGACCGCGATGGCGGCGGGACGCCGATCTTTCTCATGGTGCTGCGCGGCAACGTGCTGGGTGGTCGCAACGCATCGGTGAACATCGGCGTCGTCGACAACGCCGGCAGCACCGTGAGCAGGGCGTACGTCTCGACGCTCGAGCACGACAAGAACCTCGTGGTCGAGAAGGGGAGTGCGTCGCACGAGGAGGATCGCCTCCAGCACGATGATGTCGTCGCTATCGTGGTGATCGCACCGGGCTTCGGTGCTCCGCCGTGTGCGCCCGAGCAACGGTGTCTGGATTCCGGCGTGAACCTCCAGCTCGACAGCAACGACCCGTCAAACTCGCAGATCGCAGCACGCGTGATCAATGCCGTCACGCAGTTGACGCGCTGCCGCAGTGGGTCGTTCCCGTCTACTACGTCGCCGACGCGCTGCACCAGATCTCGTGGTGCCGCTCGCCTGGGCGGCGGTCTGTTTCGCCCTCGCCGCCTGGAGGTTCCGCTGGGAGTAGCGCTCAGGAGCAGGCGGTGGCGCGGTACGACGCGTTGCCGAGGTCCGGTGCGGGTTTACCGGTGACCGTGATGGTCGCGTCGCGCGCCGGCGGCGTGCAACCGCGCGGAAAGACGATGAACACGCTCCGCGCGCCGGCCTGGATGTACCCGTCGCAGTTCGTGGCGTTGCACTGGTAGGGCTCGAAGCTGCCCGAGAGCGTCGTCGTTCCGTCAGAGTTCACCGACTTCACCGGGTTGGCGAACAGCCCGGTGAAGCCCACGACGAACAGCACGACCACCGCCAGCGCCGCGATCACCACGACCGGGATGCCCCAGACCGGCCTCCGGCGCCGCACCACCGGTTCACCGTCCACCGGCGGCGAGATCTGCTCGGGCGCGCTCGGCGAATGCTCCATGGCACTGGTACGGTACCGAAGTTAGCGATGCGGCAACCGATCGTCTTCGTCACCGACTTCGGACGCGACGACGCGTATGCGGCGGCGCTGACCGGCGCTGCCTGGCGCGTCGACCCGCATGCGATCTGCGTCGAGGGGACGCACGGGATTCCGCCCGGGGACGTCCTTGGAGCCGCCTACCAGGTGAAGGCGCTCGCACGGGCGTTCGCCGGCGGGGCCGTGCTGTGCGCGGTTGTCGACCCGGGCGTCGGCACCGAGCGTCGTGCGATCGCGGTCAAGGCGGGCCGGATCCGCTGTGTCGCGCCGGACAACGGGCTGGTCTCGTATCTCTGGGAGGAGTCGTCGCCCGACGACCGGTGGGCAGTGCGCGTCGACATCGCCCGCGACGCCTCGCCCACCTTTCACGGTCGCGACGTGTTTGCTCCTTTTGCCGCTCAGCTCTCATCACGAGAGCGTTTTGACTCCACCGGCGACCTGATCGACGACCCCGTCATTCTCGCCGGCGCATTCGCACAACGGGACGGCACGCGCCTCACCGGTCGGGTTGCCGTCGTCGATCACTTCGGCAACGCGATCACGACCATCCGTGACGTGGACCTCGGTGGGAGGCGGGTCCGGTCGGTCACCTGGCGCGGTGGCGCCGCCCCGGGGCTCGTTGCCACCTACGCGGACATCGATACCGGTCTCGGAGCGCTGATCGGCAGCGCCGGTCACCTGGAGATCGCCGGGCGGGGCGCCGCCGCCGTGGCTGCCGGGGGACCGCACCTCGGCGATGCCGTCGAGGTGGAGCTGGGATGACCGCGAACCCCCAGTCCGACCGGGCGCTCGGAGCGCTGACCTCCGAGCAGGTGGCGCGACTCGACGCCGCCGCCGCGGAGTGCGGCGTCTCGACCCTGCAACTCATGGAGATCGCCGGGTGGCAGGTTGCGAGGTGTGCATGGCGAAGCCTCGGCCGGCCGGTGAGTGTCAGCGTTGTCGCCGGGTATGGCAACAACGGCGGCGACGGGTTGGTCGCCGCCAGACACCTCGCAACCTGGGGATGTGCGGTGCGGGTGCTCGTTCTCGGCGACGAGGCGAAGGTGACCGGCGTGGTGCGCGACCATGTGCGGTCGGCGCGTCGATGCGGCGTCGACGTCACCGTGGCGGCGGATCCCGCGGCGGTGCGCGGAGTCGTGGCCGGGACCGAGCTGACCCTCGACGCCATCCTCGGCACCGGGCTGCGCAGCGCTCCGCGCGAACCGCAGGCGAGCGCGATTCGAGCACTCAACGAGTCGGGAGTCCCGGTCCTGAGCGTCGACGTCCCGAGCGGACTCGACGCCACCACCGGCGAGGCGTTCGATCCCACCATCCGTGCGGCGGTGACCTGCACGCTGACCGCGATGAAGCAGGGTCTTCGCCGGGGCGATGCGGCGACGCACGCGGGTGAGATCTGGGTCGCGGACATCGGCATGCCGGCAACCGCATGGCGGAAAGCGGGTCTCGAGCAACCTGGTGGCGTGCGCGGCGGGGAGTTGGTGCACACTTCGTCCTGATCTCCCGCTTGACCGCAGAGCGGACTCCCGGCTATTCTTCGACCGTACTCCGCGCCCAAAAGCGCAAACGTCATGATCAACGTCTCAGCACACATCGCTCCCGAGGCGCGCGAGCTTGCCGCCACCGCACGCGAGCAGCTCGATGA
>DAIQQM010000170.1:0-3429 GCA_036786805.1 Candidatus Dormiibacterota bacterium
GACCGGGCGCGGATGGCGGAATCGGTAGACGCGCGGGACTTAGGATCCCGTGGGGCGACCCGTCCGAGTTCGAGTCTCGGTCCGCGCACGGCGCCCACCCAGCACCATGAGTACACAGATGACCGACACCCCGGGCAAGAGCCCGTCAATGACCGTCACGCTCGAGCGCAAGGCCGCATCGCAGGTCGCCCTCCAGGTGGAGGCGACCGCCGACGAGGTGGAGGCAGCCGTCCAGGCATCGTTGCGCCGTCTCGCCGGCAGGGTTCGCATCCCGGGATTCCGCCCCGGCAAGGCGCCTGCGGCGATGGTGGAGCGCGCCGTCGGCTGGGAGACCATCCGGCATGAGACCGTCGATCACCTCGTCCCCGAGCTCTACCGGCGCGCCGTCGACGAGACCGGCGTCGAGCCGGTCGGCGATCCGGAGCTCGATCTCGGCGAGCTGGAACGCGACCAGCCGCTGAAATTCACCGCCACGGTCACCGTCAAACCTGAGGTCGACCTGCGCGACTACCTGACGCTCCGCGTGCCGATGGAGACGACCGAGATCACCGAGGAGAGCGTCGACCGGGCGATTCAGGAGGCTCGACGACGTCACTCCGAGCTCGCCGACGTCGACCGCGCGGCGCAGGCGGGCGACGTGATCCGCTGCACCCTGGTGATGCGCCGCGGCGACGAGGTGCTCACCGGCGGTGACGCGGAGGAGCGCGAGCTGGAGCTGGATCGCGAGGTGGTGATTCCGGCGATCGTCGACGGCGTCATCGGGCTGACGGCCGGGGAGTCGCGCAGCTTCGAGACGACCCTGCCGCAGGATTACCGCCAGGAGGAGCTGCGGGGCGCCACCGTCACCATCGACGTCGCCGTGCACGCCGTCCGCGAGCGCACGCTGCCCCCGGAGGACGACGCGCTCGCAGTGCTCGACGGGCACGGTCCCACGCTGGAGGACCTTCGCGATCACTACCGGACCGCGCTCGCCGTCGAGGCGGCCGACCAGGATCGCGAGCGCCACGAGGGCGCGACGCTCGAGGCGCTCCGCGACTACGTCCGCGTCGACGTTCCTGAGGCCATGATCGAGCGCGAGATCGATCGCCAGCTGGCCGACCTCGAATACCGGCTGGCTTCGCTCGGGCTGCCGCTCGACCGCTACATCGAGATGAGCGGCCAGAACATGGCTGCGCTCCGCGCCGAGCGGCGCGAGACCGCGACGAGTCGGGTGCGCCTCGAACTTGCGCTCGACGCGCTGGCCGTCGCCGAGGGGATCGAGGTCGACGAGACCCAGGTGGAGCGCGAGGCTCGTGCCGTCGCCGAGGGCCGGAAGGTCGATGCCGCCCAGCGCCGGCGTCTCGAGGAGCTCGCCCGCCGCGACCTGCGCCGGCGGGCGGCCGGCCAGCGTCTGCTCGAGATCGTCACTCCCGAGGAGTCCGGTTTCGTCGCCACCTGAGGAGTGATCTCCGGCAAGCGTGGGTAAGCTCTCCCGCGCATGAGCGAGCCGGTGATCAGCGTTCGCGACCTCGTCAAGACTTACGGGAAGGTCGAAGCGGTCCGCGGCATCGATCTCGAGGTCGGCGCCGGCGAGATCTTCGGCTTCCTCGGACCCAATGGCGCCGGGAAGTCCACGACGATCAGCATCCTCTGCACGCTCATCCGGCCAACTTCGGGGGTTGCCCAGGTGGCCGGGATCGACGTCCTCAGGGATCCGAGCGCGGTTCGCGCCCGGATCGGCCTGGTGTTCCAGGACCCCTCCCTCGACGGACAGCTGACGGGGCGGGAGAACCTCGACTTTCACGCATACCTCTACGGGTTGCCAACGGCGACCCGCAGGCAGCGCATCGAGGATGCCCTGTCGATCGTCGAGCTCACCGACCGTGCCGAGTCGACCGTGCTCACCTACTCGGGCGGCATGCGCCGCCGGCTGGAGATCGCACGCGGCATCCTGCACTACCCCCAGGTGCTCTTCCTCGACGAGCCGACGCTCGGTCTCGACCCCCAGACACGCAACAAGATCTGGGACTACCTGCACGCGGTCCGGACGCGCGAGCACATCACCATCTTCATGACCACGCACTACATGGATGAGGCCGAGTTCTGCGATCGCATCGCGATCATCGACCAGGGCAAGATCGTTGCGCTCGGGACGCCGTCGGAGCTCAAGACCAGGGTCGGCGGCGATGTGGTCACGATCTCCACTCCGGACACCGGCGCCGCCGCCGAGGAGATTCGCAGGGTCATGCATCTCGAGCCCACGCACGTCGACGGCACGCTGCAGGTCGAGGTGCCGGAATCCGCATCGTTCATGCCACGGCTGTTCTCCGAGTTGACGGTCCCGATCACGGCGGTGAGCGCGCGCCGCCCAAGCCTCGACGACGTGTTCCTCAAGCTGACCGGGCGGGCCATCCGTGAGCAGGGCAACACGTCACTGGATACCATGCGAAACATGGGCAGGATATGGGGAGGTGGCCGCCGATGACCGACCAGGTGCTGACCGCTCCGGCCCACCCGCACGCACGGGCCGTCAACGTTCGGGGTGCGACGCTTCGCGCCGTCTACATCATCTGGAAGCGCGACATCATCCGCTACTGGCGCGATCGCATGCGCGTGATCGCATCGCTCGCGCAACCCGTGCTCTTTCTCTTCGTTTTCGGCAGTGGACTCAGCTCGTCGTTGCGGGGCAGCACCGGCGGTTTCGGCGGCCCGAACTCCTCGCTGCAGTACGTGCAGTTCATCTTTCCGGGCATCATCGGGATGTCGGTTCTCTTCACCTCGATCTTCGGCGCGATGTCGATCGTGTGGGATCGGGAGTTCGGATTCCTGAAAGAGGTGCTCGTCGCGCCGATCCACCGCTCCGCGGTCGCCGTCGGCAAGACGCTCGGCGGCGCGACCCAGGCGATGTTCCAGGGTCTCGTCATCCTCGTGCTCGCCCCATTGGTGGGCGTCAAGTTGACGGTGCTCGGCGTCGTCGAACTGGTGCCCATGATCTTCCTGTTCGCGTTCGCGCTGAGCGCGCTCGGCGTTGCGGTCGCGGCACGCATGCGCACCATGCAGGGCTTCCAGATGGTGATGAACTTTCTGATGATGCCGCTGTTCTTCCTTGCCGGAGCGCTGTTCCCGCTCGGTGGCAACCTCCCGGTATGGCTGTCTGTGCTCACGCGTTTCGATCCCGCCAGCTACGGCATCGACGCGCTCCGGCGCGCTGTGCTCAGCGCCTCGGGCGTCCCGTCACGCGTCCTGGACAGCCTCGGCCTCACGGTCTTCGGCCATTCCCTGTCCGTGTGGACGGAGGAGGCCGTGCTGGTCGCCTTCGGGGTGCTCATGCTGAGCCTGGCGGTCCATGGATTCCGACAGCGCGACTAAACAAGGCCACCTATAATGGAAAAGGTATGAATCCGACCAATCTGATCCCGTACGTCATCGAGACCACGAATCGGGGCGAAC
>DAIQQM010000084.1:0-12354 GCA_036786805.1 Candidatus Dormiibacterota bacterium
CGCGTTTTAATGCGGACCCCAAGATTCTAGGCCGCATCTTCATCCTGAACGGCGCGTTCTTCCCCGAGCGCATCCTTGCCGAGATGGCCACCGCGCGCTCGATACCCGTTGTCCGGTATGAGAAAGGCTTCCTGACCGACACCGTGGTCGCCGGTCACTGGCGCCCCGGCGCCAGCATCCTGGACTTCGGCGACAAGGCCTGGGATGACGCGCTCACGCGACCGCTGTCGGACGATCAGGAGCGCGAGCTCGACTCGTATCTGGAGGAGCGCGTGCGTGGCGGAAGAACGCTCGACAACTTCTGGGCGAATCGAATCGCTGACAACGCGCGGATCCGTAGCGATCTCGGCCTCCGCGACGGCCATCCGATGGTTCCCGCGTTTCTCAACGTCGTGTGGGACAGTTCCATCCAGGGACGCGATGTCGCGTTTCCTTCGATGGGTGAGTGGCTCGTGCACGTGATCCGCTGGGCGGAGCGCCACCCCGACGTAGACGTGGTTGCGCGGCTGCATCCCGCCGAGGTGGGGCTTGTCAACCACGTGTCCCGCGAGCGCATGGGTGACCACATCGACACGAACTTCGACACGCTCCCCGCCAACGTGCACGTCGTGGGCGCCGACAGCTCGATCAGCTCGTATTCGCTCATGGAGATGGCCGCCGTGGGACTGGTGTACACCTCGACGGTGGGGCTCGAGATGGCGGCACGCGGCATTCCCGTCGTCTGTGCCGGCGCCGGTCACTACGTCCATCACGGGTTCACCGTGGATCCGCAGACCCAGCACGACTACTGGAGCGCCGTCGAACGGCTGCTCGTATCGCCGCCGCCCGCCGACGAGCAGGCACGGTCCAAGGACCTGGCGAGGCGATATGCGCACCTGTTCTTCTTTCGGTTCCACCAGTACCTCGACGTGGTTCACGAGGCGGGGCGGAGCCGTCCTCGCGTGACCGTATCCACGGCCTCCGACCTTCGACCCGGGCTCCATCCGGCAGTGGACCGCCTCATGGACTGCATCCTGGAAGGTGAAGGACCGGTGATCACCCCGTCAACCGCGAGGTCGACCGAGTGACCGCCCGCATCTACGGCAATCGTGAGTTCAATATCGGCGACCGTGCGGTGGGTGAGGGACATCCTTGCTACGTCGTCGCGGAAGCCGGCGCAAACCACAACCGCGACCTGCCGACGGCGCTGCGCCTCATCGAAGTCGCTGCGGAGGCGGGCGCTGACGCGGTCAAGTTCCAAACCTACACCGCCGAGGGTCTCTACTCGCGGCGCACCCCCGACATGCGCTATCTCAAGGAGAAGGGGCTCCTCGCAAACCAGGAATCGGTGTGGGAGCTGATCAAGCGCGTGGAGATCCCGTGGGAGTGGCATCACGACCTCGCCCGCCATGCCGCCTCGTGCGGCATCACCTTCTTCTCGACGCCGTTCGAGGATGCCGCAGTGGACATCCTCGAGGAGGTCGGTGTCCCCGCCTACAAGATCGCGTCCTACGAGGTGAACCACTACCCGCTGATCGAGCGGGTGGCGCGTACCGGCAAGCCGGTGCTGATCTCGACGGGAATGGCGTCCCTCGGGGACATCGAGCGAGCCCTCGACGCCGCTGCCGCGGCCGGGGCTCGCGACCTCCTGGTGATGCACTGCGCAGTCAACTATCCGCCGCGCTTCAGCGACCTCAACCTTCGGGCGATCACCACCATGCGCAGCGCTTTTCAGATCCCCGTCGGCTGGTCCGATCACACGCCGGGGCACACCGCTGACGTCGTGGCCGTGACCCTCGGAGCGTGCGCCGTCGAGAAGCACTTCACCTTGAGCCGCGACCAGGTGGGACCCGACCATCCCTTCGCCCTCGAGCCGGACGAGCTCGGCGCGATGGTCGTGGCGATCCGCGAGACCGAGGACGCGCTCGGATCGAGCGTGAAGCGGGTCACCGAAGCCGAGGCCGACCTCTTTCGCCTCGGCCGCCGCAGCATCGTGGCGGCCCGCGACGTCCCTGCGGGTGGTGCGCTCACTCGGGACGACCTGGCCATCAAGCGCCCTGGGTACGGCATCCCCGTCGACGCGCTCGAGCAGGTGGTTGGACGCCACGTGGCTCGGGACGTGGTCAGTGACCAGGTGCTCGAGTGGGACGACCTCGTCCGCTGACCGGGCGGGCATCGTCGGGTGCCTCGATCGTGCTCCGCCCGGCGGCACCCGACGATGCGGCCCGCCTCCTCGAATGGCGCAACGACCCGGACGTGGTGCGCTTCAGCCTGACCGGCCGGCCCGTGCTCGCCATCGACCACGACGCATGGCTTGTCGCGAGACTCGCCCGGCCGAACGTCCGCCTCTGGATCGCGGAGGAGGCGGGAGAGCCGGTCGGCCAGGTTCGTGTCGACCTGGAGCAGGAGATCGGCACGGTGTCCATCGCCGTCGCCCCCGCCCACCGGGGGCGCGGCGTCGGCACGAGCATGCTGCGCGCCCTGCTGGTTGCGCTGGAGGGTGACGCCGGGGTGCGAACCCTGCTCGCCGTGGTTCATCTGGAGAATGCCGCCTCGCTTCGCGCGTTCGAGCGCGCCGGCTTCCGTGACACGGGCCGTCGTCGCCGGGATTTCCTGGTCCTGGAGCGGTCCCTCGAGGCGGAACGGTGACGCCAGGGCATAATCACGAGGCACTGACCCGCCGATTCGCACGCCAGCATGGGGGCGCCACATGAAGACCCGACCGTCCTCCACCCGACCCCTTCGCAGCGAGGTGGCCCGAGCCGTCGCGACCCTTCGGTCGGACCCCGGGCTTCTCGGCATGAAGCTGCGCCAGCGCTGGCAGCAGCGTCGGCAGGAGGCAGCACCGGCGCCCGGCGCTCCGGCCCGGCCCAAGGTGGCCTCGATCGACCAGGATCTGGCCACGGTCGTCGGCCAGGTGCGCGAGCGATCGACGAAGACGGGCATCGTCTACGGAGATGCCGAGTTCCGGGACGCACTGGTCGCCGCCGCGCCGGAGGTGAGCTGGGACTGGGTTTCGCACCGCGACAGCGACGTGCTCGCGGGGGCGGCGCTCCCCGCGACCAAGGACGTCACACGCTACGACGTGATGGTCGTGGGCGGCGCGGACGTCAAGACGGCGTACTTGAACGCTCTGCGCTGGGTGGAGCGTGGGGACACGGTGACGCCGGTGTTCTGGGTCGGCCAGAACTTCGAGTTCTGCGGTTCCACGATTCCGATCCCTGCCGAGGTGGAGTCGGCGGACATCTATCTCTTCCACCATTTCGCCGACTTCTTCCCGATCAAGGACCCGCTCCTGGTCCGTGTCACCAGCAGCGATTCGCGGAGCCATCACGAGCGCTTCCTCATGATGCGGCCTCAGGAGACCGTGCACTTCACACTGGACGACCTGCTCCCTGATCGTTCCGGCACCGCGGTCGTCGAGGTGCGGACGACGCACCCGGCTTTGACGGGAAACCGACATCCACGCTGGCGCGTCTGGGCCGATGTCTTCTGGAAGGACTCGCTGACCAGCCTCCACGGCGCGCACGACTACGGTCCCGACCACGTCTGCGAGTCCCGCATCCCGCTCAGCGAATTGCGGTCGGCGAGCCTGGTGCTCACGCTGCCGAACTACGACCACCGGCTCAGCGACTCGGACAGTGAGGTGCACTGGGCTCGCGGCAGCGCCAAGGGGACGTTTCCCCGCGACGGGTCGCGCACCATCGAGCAGATCAACGTGCCGCGCGAGCCTCGACCCGAGCAGCAGACCGGATTCTGGGGGTATCGGTATCAGGGCCACGGCACCTCGTACTGGTATGCCTTCGACGAGGGATCGGGTCAGGATCGGCCGTCGATCCGGGGCAACCACGAGGTCACGGTCGCGCAGGTCGAGCACCGTCCGCCGCTCGCCTCGGCCCGGCGCGAGTTCCTCGAGGCGATGGAGGAGCGTGGATTCCTGTTCTGGCCCCACGGGCTTCCGCTGCTCGACGACAGCTCCGACATAGAGTTCGGCTTCTCGTTCGAAGCGGCCAATCCGCAGCTCACCGACTTCATCCTGGTGTTCTTCGACGGTGACGGCAAGAACCTGGGCCGGCGCGCGATCGCGCTGCCGAAATCCGGATACCACTATGCCGCGGAGCTGCTCGCGGGCTTCAAGGCCCCGGAGGGATCGCGACCTGCGTTGGTCCTGGTGAGCCCCGACTGGAAGTCGATGAACATCGATCCGCAGCGGATCAACGCATGCGGCAACCTGGTGATTCGCAACAAGCGCACGGGTGACCGCGACGTCACCGAGTTCCAGAGCTGCTGGCGGAACCTCAACGCCACCATCGACGGTTTCCCGCACTGGCTGCACCCGTCCAAGGGTGTTGTCGGACGCACCAACATCGTGGGTCAGGTGCGCACCGCTCGCGCGCTGCGCACCGGAATCCTGGCGGTCAACGGCGCGGGCAACCTGAGCCACTCGACGACGGCAACTGTGAAGGTCAGGCTGTTTGCTCCCAAGGGCGAGTCGAGAACGGCGGAAGCGCAGATCACCCCGTTTACGGGCAGGGTGCTCTGGGCGGACGAGCTCTTCGACGGACTCGAGCAGTTCCTCGGCGAGAGCGGCTACGGAACCATCCTGGTGACGTCCGCCGACGCCGATGTCAACTGTCAGATCCTCACGTGCTCGAAGGGCGGCAGCGTGTCGCTCCAGCACATGTGGGGATACTGAGGCGCGGGCGTAACCGGCGTGCCGGGGGGCGGGTCCATCCGTCGAGTCGCGCGCACTGTGGCGCGGTCCCGCCACCAGGCTCGCGAGCGGCATGCACTGCTGGATCCCACCGGCATCATCGCGATGACGCTCGCACACGCGCCGTTGCGCGCCATGGACGTCGGTGCCGCCGGTGGGGTCGCTCCGCAATGGCGCGACTATCTCTCCGTGCTCGAGGTGGATTGCTTCGAGCCGGACCAGCAGGAGTGCGCTGCCCGGCAGCGCGGCGCGCCGCCGAACGTGCACTGGTTCCCGGTCGCGCTTGCCGGGACGAGCGGGCGGCGTCCGTTCTACGTCCTCAACCGTGCAACCGGTTCATCGCTGTATCCACCCAATGACCCGGTCATCCTCGAATACAGCGGCCGATCCTATGCCGGGGTCCGCAGGGTCGTCGAGGTTGCGTGCACGTCGCTGAACGACTTCCTCGCGGAGTACGGTCGCCCCGTGCCCGAGCTGATCAAGCTGGACACGCAGGGAACCGAGCTGGAGATCCTGTCGTCACTGAGTCCGTCGCAGTTCGAGGGCATCCTCTGCATCGAGACCGAGGTCGAGTTCATGGAGCTGTACAAGGACCAACCGACTTTCGGTGACGTGCACGCCTTCATGGCCGGGCATGGATTCCGGCTTCTCGATCTCCGCACCCATCGGTCGTATCGCAACGCCAACGACGAGTCCCATCACTATCTCCGGAAGTATCTGAACACCGCCACGGGAACCGCCGCGCTCAGCGCCGAACTGGTCGCCGGTGACGCCCTCTATTTCCGCGAGTCCGCGCTGGAGCCGTCGGCGAAATCGCTGGCGGAGCTCATTCGACGCGTGTGCGTGCTGCGCCTGTACCGCTTCTACGACCTGGCCTTCTGGCTGGTGGATCACGCCGCCCGCGAGGGCATCATCGATCCAGCGGAGGCCATCGCGCTGATACGCGATGTCGCCAGCTCCGCACCCCGTCCCACGCTCTCACAGCGTGCGGGGCGAGCCGGCGATGTCGCCCGACGCACGCTCTGGGCGCTCGGCCGCGACGATTACGAGGCGTTCTGGACGAGGCGTCGTTGGCCGGATCAGTGACCCCGGTGCCGGAGGGTCGCCATGGCCAGCCGTCGTTTCTCACTGGCGCGCCGGCGGCGCACGCCGACCCGGCGTGATTCGCCCGCGGCGTTCGCGACCGGGATCGCGGCGGTCCAGATGGTTTGCTCCGCGAGCGCGCGGGCGAACAGCGCGACCGCGAAACGTGTTCGCCGGCGTTCCAGCTGCACGCGATGCGGTGTCGGCGCCCACGCGTCCACGATCGACATCAGGCGGCGGGTGACCCGGTCGGTCGCGCGCCCGTCCACGGGACCGAGCGCCTCCTCGTACCATGCCGCGCACAGATTCCCGGGAGCAGGCAGCGCCTGCGAGAGCATCGCGGAGAGTTCCGCCACGGAGGTGGCGTGATGCACGCACGCCGGTGAAGCCTGATCGAACGGGATCAAACCCGTGCGGAATCGCTCGTACTCCTCGCCCCACGCCGCGTAGATGACCGGACGGGCGGCGGCAACCGCCTCATAAAGGGTGGTTGACTGGAACCCGACGACGACGTCGGCGCGGACAGTGAGCTCGCGCGTATCGGCATCCGGAGCGGCAACTTCGAGTCCGCGATGCCAGACGTCCCGGGCGCGCCGGGCGATCCGGGTCGACTCGACCCGATGGTTCTGCTGCGGATGGATCTTCACCAAGACCTCGCACGCTCCGGCTCGCACGGCGTCGAAGAGCGCCGTCTCGGTCGCATCGCGGAGCGGTTCCCAGGTGCGAAGCCCCATGCCCTGGCCGACCCCGGGTACGTACGCATCCAGCTCGTTGGTCAGGAAGAGGACACGCCGTGGCTGTGACTGCTGCTGCACCCGTCGCGAGGCGTAGATGTCGAACCTCGGCTGCCCGGTCACCTCGACGAGGCTGCCGTCCGCACCGGACCGCATCCAGAACTCGCGATGCCGTTCGCTGCAGACGGTCATCCAGTCGGCGATGAACGGTGCCTCGATGCGCATCTCCTGACTGTGCTCCTCCATGGTGTGCACCGAGATGGTGGTCTCCTTCTGCATGACCACCACGGGAATCCCCAGCACATGCGCTGCGCTCGGGAGGCTCCGTACGTAGAAGAACGTGTCGGACGGCAGCAGGATGACGTCGAATGCACGCTCCAGGTACAGACGCTCAACCTCGCGCTTCAGCCAGAGCGAGTAGCGCCGACGGGCGGCGGCGATATCCGGGCTGTTGTACGCGTGGAGTCCCCGCGCCACAGCACGGCCCATGATCCTGATCGCGGGCTGGCGGAATCGCTGATAGGGGAAGCGCCGGACGTCGAGGCGCGGGTCTGCCTCGAGGGAGCGGAGATCCTGGTCGGAGAAATGGTCCATTGCCAGGACGCGAATGCGGTCCATCAGCCTGCGCGGGGTGTCGGGAGCAGGAATCCGAAGAGTGCGCTGCGCTCCTCGCGGGTCATCGCGAAACGCACGATTCCCGCGATGTACACGACCGTTCCGGGAATGCAGCAGAGCGCCACCGCGATGAGGCTGGCGGGAGTAAGGAAGTGCGCCGTGAGAGCGACGACAGCTGCGAAGGTGGCTGCCCACGGGAGGATCGGCAGGATTGCCTGGCCGAGAAACTCGCCGACACCCATCGACAGTTCGCGGAGCACCAGGCGAATGTACAGCGGGGCGGTGATGCCATAGCCGACCAGGGTTCCGATGATGACTCCAGAGACGCCGAGCGGCCGCGCCAGCGCGATCGACAGTCCGAGGTTGACGAGCATGGCGATGGTGACGTAGATGGTTACCGCGCGCACTCTGCCCATGCCGACCAGCATCGTGTTCGCGATCCCGGCCGTGCACGACACAAGCTGATACGTGAGAAACAGCTGCGTCGGACCCGCATAGCCCGCGTACTGGTCGCCCACCCAGTAGATGAGCAGCGGGCGTGCGAGGATCATCGCCGCGATCGTCACCGGTAACGAGAGTTCCAGCGAGTACCGGGTGCCGCGAACCAGGAGCGCTCGGAGCCGGACCCGGGACTCCAACGCGAGGAGATTTGCGGATGCCGGCACCACCGCGGCCGCGCTCAGCGATTGTGGGTATGACGCCGCCGATTGCAGGCGAGCCGCGAAGTTGTAGCCGGCGAGCACGTTGATGCCGACGATCACCGAGAGGATCACCGTGTCCATCTGCGCCCAGATGACGCCGTTGATCCTTGAGATGAACACCCAGGCGCTGAAGCTCGCGAGCGGCCGCAGCGCGGCGCGGTTGATCAGACGCGGCGAGACTCGCATCTCGGGACAGAGCAGGTGCGCCACCACTGCGTAGCCCACCGCGGCGAATGCCGTCGCCGTGATCATGGTGGCGCCGAAGGCGACGACACCGTGACCCGTGAGCAGCACGATCAGCGCGAGCACCGTGTAGAGCACCTGGCGTGAGAGATCGACGACCTTGATCCATCCGTAACGCTGGAGTCCCTGCAGCACACCGAGGAAGGCGAGAGCGGGCAGACCGAACACTGCCTCGGCGGCAAAGAGCACGAACAGCAGGCGCAGGTCGTTCTGGAGCGCGAGCCCATGCACGTTGAGGATGCGAGCCCCGACCACCGAGAGCGCGAGCAAGATTGCCACGGCGACCACCGCGGTTGCGGCGAGCACCGCGAGGGCGGAGCTCACCACCTCGCTGATCCGTTCCCGCTGTCCGCGTCCGTCGGCATCCGCGATGAAGCGCGTCACGCCCGCCTGAAGCCCCAGGTCGGAGATGCTCAGGTACCCGGCCGATACTGAGAAGGCCAATGCCAGCGTGAGAATCCCGTATGGGTTCCTGCCTAGGTGGCGCCCGGCCTCGCCGATGACGAAGAAGTTCGCGAGCAACGAGAACACCCCGACCGCTCCGGTGATCAGCGTGTTGCGGAACACGCGACGCCCGTGCGCGACGGGCGCCGCAGGGGTGCTCATTCGGGCCGCGGTTTCGCCGCTCGCGGCGCCTGGAGTGCCGCGTCACGCTGGGAGTGATACCGCTCATCGCGTTCGGGCAGTGGCTTGTGCAGCAGCGGGTCGTCTTCATAGGCCGCGACCACCTGAGCGAGGCCGGGTGGAGGCGAAGCGGGCAGTTGCGTCAGCAGGCGCGCGATGCGCTCCAGATCCTCAGGCAGGTCAACGGTGAGTCGCATCCACGAGAGATCGCGTTCATTGCGGACCTGCGCGGTTCGGTACTCGTCGAGGTGCTCGCGCACGCGGACGGTGACGTGCTCGCGCTCGTACGGAAGCATCGCCTCACGGTCGACGCGGTCCAGGCACGCCGCGGTCAGGGCTTCGACGTCGTAGCCGTCCGGAAAGGTCGGCGGCGCGACGTTGCTCGCGTAGTCGGCATCGGCGCCGGCCCGCGCCCCAATCACCAGGTCGACGATCGCCGGGTCCACCAGCGGGCAGTCGGCGGTGATGCGCACGATCACATCGGCGCCGTGTTCGCGAGCCGCCAGCAGATACCGGGCGAGCACGTCATTCTCCGGTCCTCGCGTCACCTGCGCGCCGGATGCCAGCGCGAGTGACGCAACCGGATCGTCAACAGCTCTGTCGGTCGTGGCCACGACGACTCGGTCGACGAGGGTGGCCAACGCGACGCGCTCGACGACGTGAGCCAGCATCGGCCGGCCCAGGAGCGGGGCGAGCACCTTGCCCGGGAACCGCGTCGATCCAGTGCGAGCCTGGATCACTGCGACCGTCGTCATCAAGCGGCTCGCGCAGCGACCAGGTCGCGAATGGCGGCGGCGACTCTGCCGGCGCCATGGCCGTCAACGAGCGCCCGGCCGCTTGCGGCCATCGCCGCGAGCAGTTGCGGGTCGTCAAGGAGTGAGAGGCACGCAGCCGCGAGGCCGAGCGGATCGCCGGCCTCGAGTGCGCACCCTGCCGCCGCCAGCGCTGCCGCTTGCGCCCTCTGGTTGGCGACGGCGGCGATGACCACGGCGGGGGTGCCGACACACGCCGCCTGGACCGCGGTGGTCCCCGCGGCACCGACATACGCCGTCGCGGTCGCGAGTGCGCCCGCCAGGTCGGGCGGAGCGACGAGCAGGTGCTCGCGCGGCAGAGGGTCACGGTGTGCGACCTGCATATCGGGTCCCACCACCCGGACGACCTCGACCTGCGGATCGTGATCCAGCAACTCGACCGCGACTCGCGCGCCGATGCCACCGAGGTCGGTGGCGCCCGTGCTCACCAGGACTGTGCGCGGATCGCGACCTCGGTGGATCGCGCGCTCACGCGCCTCCAGGAACAGGTCCCGCATCAACGCGTACGCAGCGCCTCCAAAGAAAGCGCTCGCTCCCACGGGTCGCAGCATCTCTCCACCCGGCGACGGATTGACCGCGAGGTCGCAGTCGGTTGGGAGACCCAGGTCGTCCACCACGGTCAGCGGCGCGATGCCGCGAAGCCGGCGCTGCACATCGACGTCGAACCCGTAGCCGTCGAGGACGATGACATCGAAGCGCGGCGGAACGGACGCAGCTGCCTCGACCCGCTCGGCGGTGACACCGGGGGCGTCGATGGCGCGATGCCCGCGCTCGTCGACACGACGGTGGAGCGACGCGTCCCCGGTCGGCAGGAGGATGCACGGCTCGATGGCGGGCGTCAGCGCGTCGGCAAGGGCGAGCATCCGCTCGAGGTGCCCGAGTCCGACGTCGCTGCCGCAATCCGCGGCCAGCAGCGCCCGCAAGCTCACGATGTGACCGCGTGCGCCGCCCACGCGTGGATCCGTTGCAGCGCAAGGACGACGTCGTCCTGGTCGGATGCGGTCATGGCGGGGTATAGCGGCAGCGTGACCAGCCGTTCGCACAGGCGCTCAGCTCGTGGCGCGGTTCCCGGAAGACCCCCTCGCGCGCGGTACAGGGCGAGCAGATGCACGGCCGGGTAGTGCAGAGTCGCCTCGATCCCCTCGGCTCGGAGTGCGTCGATCACCTCGTCACGTTCCCATCCGAATTCGTTGGGATCGATCTCGATCGGATAGAGGTGCCACGCGCTGCGCCGTCCCGCGGGACGCGGCGGAAGTCCGACCCCGGGGATCCCGACGAGGACGGCGTCGTAGCGGTCCGCGATCTCGCTTCGTTCAGCGACGACCTCGTCAAGGTGGCGCAACTGTGAGGTGCCGAGTGCGGCCTGCAAGGCGGTCATGCGGTGGTTGTCACCGAGCATGGTGACGTCGTACTTCCACAGTGCCCCGGTGCGCTCGTCGGCGGTGCTGGTCATGCCGTGATTGCGCAACCTGCGGATGCGGTCCGCAAGTACGCCGTTGTCGGTGAGACACGCGCCGCCCTCACCCGTGGTGATCTGTTTCACTGGATGAAAGCTCAGCGTCGTGATGTCGGCGAGTGAGCCCACCGGGCGCCCGTTCAGCGACGCGCCGAGCGAGTGTGCGCTGTCGGCGATGACCGGCAGCGGGCGGGGCAGCGCCGCCTTCAACGCGCCGACGTCCGACGGCAGACCCGAGTAGTCGACCGTGATGATCGCCTTGGTGCGGGACGTGACCGCGTCCGCGACCGACTTGGGGTCGAGGCACCGATCATCGCCGATGTCCGCGAAAACCGGCGTCGCGCCCGCTCGCAGCACCGCATTTGCTGTGGCGACGAACGTCAGCGGGGTCGTGACCACCTCGTCGCCGGTTCCGATGCCGAGGGCGAGCACGGCGAGGTCGAGCGCGACGCTGCCATTGGCAACCGCAACCGCGTGCTCCACCCTGCATCGCTCGCGGAGCGCACGCTCGAAGTCCGTGATGCCGGCACCGCCGGTGAGGGTGCCCGAGCGCAGTGCCGCGACCACGGCGGCGATGTCGGCCTCATCGAGCTGATGGCGGCCGTAGGGGAGTGGGTGCGCGCGGATCGGTGTGCCCCCGGCGATAGCCGGTGGACTGGTGACGCTCATCCGACCGGCGCCGGCGCCGCGGTGGTCGTGTGCGGCACGGTCGCGAGCAGCTTGCGCAGTTCCGCGATGTCGAGCCACTGCGTGTTTCGGTCGCTGCTGTACACGAAATCCTCGTCGACGGGCGTGGCGTCGACGGTTTCCCGCAGGTCCCAGAAGGCGTGTTCCGGCTCGACCACGTAGCACCACCCCCGGTCCACCGTGTGGCGCGCCTCCTCTGACGTGATCAGTGACTCATGGAGCTTCTCCCCCGGTCGGATGCCGGTGTAGCGAACCGGCAGGCCGGGCGCTATCGCCTCGGCGAGGTCGAGCACGCGCGTGCTCGGGATCTTGGGCACGAACACCTCGCCACCTGACATGGCCACGAAACAGTCGG
Source organism: Candidatus Dormiibacterota bacterium (assembly GCA_036786805.1). Classification (GTDB taxonomy): domain Bacteria; phylum Chloroflexota; class Dormibacteria; order Aeolococcales; family Aeolococcaceae; genus Palsa-851. Next base: position 12,004 of record DAIQQM010000084.1, read on the forward strand.
CGACGAACTGAACGGCCTGGTCGAGCGTGATCCAGAAGCGGGTCATGCGCTCGTCGGTGACAGTCAGCTCGCCTGACTTCGACTGGTCGCGGAAGAGCGGGACGACGCTGCCACGCGACCCGACCACGTTGCCGTAGCGGACGCAGCACAGGCGGGTCGCGTGCTTGCCCGCGTAGACGTTCGCCTGCACGAACAGCTTCTCGGCGCAGAGCTTGGTCGCTCCGTAGAGGTTTGCCGGGCTCACCGCTTTGTCGGTGCTCAGCGCCATCGCCCGAGGCACGCCGGCATCGAGGCAGACCTCGGCGACGTTCTGGGTGCCGAGGATGTTGGTCTTGATCGCCTCGAAGGGGT
>DAIQQM010000085.1:0-12275 GCA_036786805.1 Candidatus Dormiibacterota bacterium
CGGATGTACACGGAGGCAGTGGTGTCGTCGGCGTATGTCAAGACGAGCTGAGGATGGCTGACCAGCGGACCGCCGAGTGTTACCGACGGGTTGAATCCGATGGTTCCGGCGCCGCCGATCACCGTGTGGGCGCCCTTTCCGCCCGCGCCGAGGCCGTGGGGGAAGAGCCTTGCGGAGATGTCGGTGTTGGACACCGATGGCAGCAGCAACGCGATGATCGTCAGCACGACCGCCACGCCGGCTGCGCTGGAGCCGAAGCGCCAGCCGAGCCCGTCGAGCGCGGTGATTCGCGACTGCTCCCACCGATCACCGAGCGAACCCAGGTACGCAGCCGCGATCACCGCGATCGCCAGCACAACCGCGATCGTCTCGGGGAGTGCGATCGGGTTCGGGTTCTGAGCGTTGACGACATTTGTAGCAAGAACTGAGAAGACCGGGACCACGGCGAGGACCCCGCGATGCTCGCGGAGCACCATCCATCCGAGCCAGTACCCGCAGAGGAACAGGATCGCGCACAGCCCGACCGTGAAGTCCCAGTCCTGCGTCGACGCGAGACCGGCGACGAGCGCGCTCAGGTAGTGACCGGCGATGGAGCCCAGGGTCTGACCCGGCACCGACGGCATCGCGGCGAGCGTCGTCGGAACGATCGCGGCGAGCCCGAGAAACGGCGCCGCGATGGCGGTGGCGATCCGCGGCGCGCGGGCCTGGGCGAGCAGCGCCGCCTCGATCACCGAGGTGACCGCAACCACGATCGCGCCACCGCCGCCGTGAACCCAGCCGGCTGCGAGCACCGCCCAGGCCGTGGCGGCGACCAGTGCGACGCAGAGGACGGCGGAGATCTCGAAGCTGTAATCGCGTCGGGGCGCGCTCTCCTGGCGGATCTGGATGGGGCGGTCCATAGAGGCATCCATGACGTCAGCCCGCCGCCGACGTCCGCTCGCCCGAGCCGAGCACGTCGCCGCGACGGACCACCCACCAGTCGAGTGCGAGGCGCCATGCCGCCGGAATGCGCAGCGCCTGGCCCTTTGCTCCGAACGACGTCGGCTCGATGAAGATGCAGAGGTGGCGCTGGCCTCGGGTCGCGCTGTCGACCAGCGCCTCCACCCAGTCGCTCGAACGGTTCGGCGTGATCACCACCATGCCACCGCGTCCCCGCCATCCGTCGCCGTGCCGGCTGATCGTCTCGGCGAGGCTGCGCACCCCGTCGTCGGTGGCGAGGGCGAGGAAGTCGAGCAGCCTGAGGCGCTGCACTTCGCCACGCCCGGCACCGAAGCTCGTGCCGCCTCGGGAGTTGGTCACCAGGCCCACGGCCTGACCGCGACGGATGGCGCCGTGCACCACCGACGCGGTGATCGAGATCGCGTACTCGAGCGATGACTCGATGCCGCTCCCGGCGTGCATCCCGCGCTGAAGGTCGAGGACGATGAGCAGATCGGCGCTCTGTCCGGTGTCGAACGTCCGGCTGATGAGGCGTCCGGTGCGCGCCGTCGACGCCCAGTGAATGCGGCTCAGGCCGTCGGTGGGCGAGTAGTCACGGATGGTCGACACATCGGGGGGGACGTCGACGGGCTGGCCGCGCTGCGCCTCGGCGACGCCGTTGCCGCTCCATTGCGGCACGCCGTGCAGGAGCGCGTGGATCGCCGGGTAGACGACCACCTCGTTCTCCGGCGCCACCCGGATGCGCCGCGGAAAGAGCCCGAAGGGATCGCCGAGGCGCGCCTCGAGCGGCCCGAAGCGGTGGACGCCGCGCAGGGTGAACATGCCCCGCGCCGTCCAGGTGACCGTTCCGCCCGCGGCGAGGGCGAAGGCGCGCCCGGGCGCGTAACCGGGGAGCTTGGTCCCATCACGGACCTCGCAGTACGGAAGCCGGAGCCCACTCTCGTTCTTCACCGTGAAGGTCTCCTCGAAGGGCTCTCCCATCATGAAGGACCCCTTCGGCGATTCACGGATGACCCGGAGCCGGCGGGCGAGCAGGCGCGACCAGATGTAGGCCACGACGAGGAGGAGCACGAGCACATACGCCAACGTGTACGCAAGATGGACGCCGGTGATCCCGGCGAAGAAGGCCAGGACCGCCACGCAGGCGATCATCGGCACACGCGCGGTCACGGCGCGCTCCGGACGCACGCCGCGATGCCGGTCACGCCAGGCGCCGGCCCGTCATCGGCACCGACTCCGTCGCCAGCACCTCCTCCAGCACCGCTGCGGCGGTGAGGCCCCGCAACTCGGCATTCGGACGGAGCATCACCCGGTGCTCGAGCACGTGGGCGGCGATTTCCTTGATGTCGTCGGGCAGCACGAAGTCGCGGCCGGCGAGGGCCGCCCGGGCCTGGCCCGCGTGGAGCAGCCCGAGGGTGCCGCGCGGCGAGGAGCCGAGGGAGACGTCACGGTGCTCGCGGGTGCGCCGGACGATGCGCACGCAGTACTCCTTGAGCGTGGCGTCGCAGTAGACGGTCCGGCACACGTCCTGCGCCGCCTTGATCTCGTCGGCATTGGTGACCGGCTCGAGCGAGCCGAGCGGGCTCCCCGACTGGAAGCGATCGAGCATCGCGACCTCCTCATCCGCGGGGAGGTAGCCGAGGCGCAGCTTGAGGAGGAAGCGATCGACCTGTGCCTCGGGGAGCGGGAATGTGCCGCCCAGCTCGATTGGGTTCTGAGTCGCGAGCACCATGAACGGATCCGGGAGCTTGTGGCTGGTGCCGTCCACGGTCACCTGCCACTCCTCCATCGCCTCGAGCAGTGCCGACTGCGTCTTCGGGGTGGCTCGGTTGATCTCGTCGGCGAGCAGCACCTGGGCGAAGATCGGACCCTTGCGGAACTCGAAGGTCTGGGCCTGCGGGTTGTAGACGCTCACGCCGGTCACGTCGCCGGGGAGCAGGTCCGGCGTGAACTGCACGCGCTCGAAGCTGCAACCGCTGCTGCGGGCGAGCGCTTTGGCCAGGAGCGTCTTGCCGGTGCCGGGAACGTCCTCGATCAGAAGGTGGCCGCGGCACAGCAGTCCCACGATGCAGAGCTCGATCTCCGCTTCCTTCCCGACGATGACCGTCCCGAGGCTTTCCTGCAGACGCCGTGCCATTGCCTGGACATCGACGTTCATGGTGATCCTCACGCCTTTCTCAACCGGGCTGGTGAGTCAGTTGACCTCGCCTGGAGTATACGGTCGCTCGATACACTCCCAGCATCACCCAACGGGGTGACCCACACGACCTCGCCAACTCGTTGTATAACTGCACCTTGAGATCCGTGCCCGGGTCTTCATACGCGGACGGTCTGGAGGAGGAGGAATTGGCAGAGCGCGAGGAAGAGATCCTCACAACTGGCGAAGCGGCGGCACTCTGCGGTGTGTCCCGTTCGACGCTACGTCGCGCCGTCGCTCAGGGTCACTTGCGCGCCTGGCATACGCCTGGAAAGCATCTTCGGTTCACGCGTGCGGCGTGCCTGGAGTTTGCCCAATCCCTGGGCCGGGTCGATCTCATCGGCCAGTCCTACCGGGAGGTCCCGATGTCGGGCCAGCCCGCGCAGGCAGGAGCCGTCGGGGTCTGATCGTCAGGGGTCCGTCGCGGGCCCTCGGGTATGCGGGGAAGGGTCGCGGTTAGCGCTTTCCGGAGAGAAGGCCGCCGACCGATCCTCCGAACAGCGCGAGCAGGTCGCCGCTGAACAGGTTGCCGAGATCCATCGGACCGAGGTCGATGAGGTGGTGGCTGTTGGTGGCGAGCGAGGAGGCGATGATCGATGACTCCTGGAAGAACGTGTAGATCGCGCCGACTGCGATGAAGCCGATGGCGACCACGATCCCCTGGTAGAGGCCGAAACGGCCGGCGAGCCTTGCGGCGAGCCAGCCGCCGAGGATCACCGCCAGGAGCGTCGAGACTCCGATGACGCCGCCGTCGATGCTGCCGGTCGAGCCGAACGCGGCGTTGGTGCCGATCAGCGCCGCGTTGCTGATGACGAGGAGCGTGATCTCACCGACGAACAGGCCGAGCAGGCAGTGCCGCCAGGAGATCATGTGCCCGCTATAGGCGGTGGCCGGGGCGGGCGCCTGCCGGGAGCCGGTGCTCGCCGACGTCTGCCGGCGCTTGGGAGACCGAGTTTCGGTGGCCATCGCGTGGAGTATACGAATCTGTCGCCAGCCGGCCGCGACCGGTTTTCCAGGCAGCGCGGCGCCTACGCTGCGCTCGCATGGCAACGCTGATCGGCGCCGCTCGACCAACGTCCGCGCCCAGGCGGCCGAGGCAGCGGCGGCTCGCAGACTGGCTTTCGGATCCACGGAAAGCATTGCTGGCGGCGGTCCTGATCCTCACGGGCGGCGTCGGTCTCGACGCGCTCAGTGACCCGGACGTGTGGTGGCACATCCGCCTCGGCGACTGGATCATCGCCCATCACCAGATTCCGGCCGGCGAGCTCTTCGCCTACACCGCCTTCGGGAATCCGCTGGTCGCTCACGAATGGCTGTCGGAGACCGTCTTCGCCGCCCTCGCCGCAATCGGGGGGCTGTTCCTCGTGACCGTCCTCATGGCCCTGGTCGCCTGGAGCGCGATGGTCGCGACGCTGCTTCGTGGACGCCTCCGCGGTGCGGGACCGGTGGTGCTCGCGGTCGGGCTGGCACTCGGGGCGCGTGCCGCCGAGCCGGTGCTGGGCACGCGACCCCAGGTGTTCACCTTCGCGCTGGTCTGCTGGACGCTCTGGATCGCGGAGTCGTATCTGCGCTCCGGCGGCCGCCGCCGATGGTTGCTGCCACCGCTCTTCCTGCTCTGGGCGAATCTGCATGCCGGTTTCATCGCCGGAATCGGATTTCTGACGATCGTCGTGGTGGTGGAGGCGGTCAAGCGGCGCTGGTCCATCGGCGCCGTGGCGCCGCGCCGGCGCATCACCGGCCTCGCCGTGGCGGTAGGGGCCTCCGTCATCGCCGCCTGCCTCAACCCGTATGGCCCGGGCCTCTTCATCTTCGCCGCGACCACGGGGGCGACCGAGCGCCAGAAAGGCATCATCGAGTGGCAGTCGCCGAATTTCGCCGACCCCACCATGTGGGTGCTTCTGGCCCTGCTGCTCAGCTTCGCGGCGCTCACGGTCACCGTACTCGCGCGCCCGTCGCTGCGTCGCCATCTCGAGGTTCGCGACCTCGCGCTCGCCGCGGTCGGAGCCGCCCTCGCGCTCACCTCGGTGCGCAACACGGCCATCTGCGTGGCGGTGATGATCCCTCCGTGGACCGCCATGGCAGCCGGGCTCGCGCGGTCGCTTGCCGCCACGCGGCCGCGTCGCCCCGTCGCGACGCGTTCACGACCCGCGCCGCTCTTGGGAATTGCGCTCATCGTCATCGGAGTGTTCGGCGTGGGCATTGTCGGAGCACGCGTCGCACAGAGCGCGTCGCCCGCGGGAGTCGCCGCGGCGTACCCGTCGTGCGCTGCGGCCGTGCTCGAACGCAGCCCGACCACGCAACGCGTGTTCACCGCGTACGGGACCGGCGGCTACGTCATCGACCGGCTCTGGCCGCACGCGTCGGTGTACGAGTACGGCGAGTCGATCTCGCTCGGGACCTCCGTCTTCAACGACTATGTTCGTATCGCCGGGGGCGCCACCACGGCGCCGACGGCGCTGCAGCTGCTGTCCTCGAGCAATACCACCGCGGTGCTCTACATCAAGGGCGCCCTCACCGACGAGCTCGCCGCCACGCCCGGTTGGACGCTGCTCGCCGACGACCACGGGATGCTTCTCTACGTGCACGGCGACGCCTCGTGGGCGCCGGCGAGCGCGTGCGCGGCCTCGAACTAGGAATGATCGCAGCTCGGTCCCTGCGGGTCCAGGAGTACGGTCACGACAATGCGACTGATCGGCCTGACCGGGGGGATCGCGACCGGGAAGAGCACCGTGGCCCGGATGCTCGCGGCACACGGCGCCGTCGTCATCGACGCCGATGAGCTCGCGCGCGAGGTCGTCCGCCCCGGTGAGCCCGCGCTGCATGAGGTGGCGGCGCGTTTCGGAGACGATGTGATCCGTTCCGACGGCACCCTCGACCGCGACCGTCTGGGCGCGATCGTCTTCGCGGACCCGGACGCACGCCGCGACCTCGAGCGGATCACCCATCCGCGGATCACCGAGCTGACCCGGGACCGCATCGCGTCGGCGCTCGCCGGCACGGCGCCGCTTGTGGTCGTCGACATCCCGCTGCTCTTCGAGAATGAGCGCGAGTCGATCTTCGAAGGCGTGCTGCTCGTCTACGCGCCCCGCGAGGTGCAGCTCATACGATTGCGCGAGCGAAACGGGCTCGAAGAGGCGGATGCGGAGCGGCGCCTCGCGGCTCAGCTGCCGATCGACGAGAAGCGCGACCGCGCAACCTGGATCATCGACAACGGCGACGGCCTCGACGCGACGTCGCGAGAAGTCGACCGGTGGTGGGCGGCGACCGTCAGCTAGACGCCCCCGGCGCCAGGCCGTCGAGCAGCACCTCGAGCATCTGCGTCTCGTCGCCCGCGAACGCGCTGGGGTCGCCGCGGCGCAACGTGCCCATCACGTACCCGGTGAGCACCATCTCCGCCGCGCCGAAGACGACATAGCTGGCCAGCTGGGGATCGACGCCGGCGCCGACCTCGCCCCGGGCCCGTGCCTTGCGGATGATCTGCTCGATGGCCTCGAAGGCGACCATCACCGTGCCGATGTCGTGCGACTCGAGGAACTCGTACGAGCGGGTGACCTCATTGATCATCACGGTCATCAGGGCGGGCTCGCGGCGGTACACCTCGATCCAGAAGTGCACGAGCCGGCGCATCTGCTCGCGAAAGCCGATATCCGCGTCACCGACCTCGTGGAGATAGGTGACGTACTGTCCCCACCGCTCCGTGAAGATTGCGGCGAGGATGTCCTCCTTGTTGTGGAAGTAGTGATAGACGAGCCCGTAGGCGATCCCCGCCTGCTCGGCGATGTCGGCCACCTTTGCGCCGTGAAACCCGGATCGCGCGAACACCTCCGTGGCGGCCGCGATGATTCGCTCGCGCGTCTGCGCGCTGCGCGGGGTTCGCGGAGCGTGGCGAGGCGTCTGCGCGGCCTCTCGCGCCTGGCTCATGCGATCGCCCCGGCGGTGCGCAGCGATGCCAGCTGCTCGGTGTCGTAACCGGCTTCCGCGAGCACCTCATCAGTGTGCTCGCCGTACGCGGGAGCGGCGCGTCGATAGCCCGCGGGTGTTCCGGTCAGGCGGATCGGGAACCCGGTCTGCGCGGTGGGCCTGCCGTCGCCGGGTTCGAGGCGCATGCCGCGACTGCGCACCTGGGGGTGCTCGAACGTCTCCCCGAGGTCGAGCACCGGCTCCACGCACACGTCGTGGCCGGCCAGCGCCTCCTCCCATTGCGCCCGGGTCCGCGTGCGCAGCACGCTCTCCACCACCGCAACCGTCCGCCGAGCCTCCTCGCCCTCGGACAGACCGCTGTCGGCGAGCTCGGGGAGACCGATGACCTCCACGAACTCGCGCCAGAACTTGGGCTCGAGGGCGCCGACCGCGAGATACCCGTCGGCGCATGCGTAGATCCGGTAGCAGGGATGGCGCCCGGTCAGCACCCCCTCCCCGGGTCGCGGCGCCGCACCCGAGGCGAAGAGCTGGGAGGCGTGCACACCCGCCCAGCTGATCAGACCGTCGACCATCGACACATCGCAGTGCTGCCCGCATCCCGTGCGCATCGCGTGGTGGAGGGCGATCATGATCGCGAGCGCGGCATCGAGCGCACCCCCACCGAGGTCTCCCACCTGCAGGCCGGGCATCGGCGGGGCGTCGTGCACCGTGGCGCCGAGCAGCAGCACTCCGGCAACGGCGGCGTAGTTGAGGTCGTGGCCGGCGCGCTCGCGAAACGGTCCATCCTGGCCATAACCACTGATGCTGCAGAGCACGATCCTGGGATTCGCCGCCTCGAGCGCGGCGTATCCGATCCCGAGCCGGTCCATCACCCCGGGACGGAAGCTCTCCACGACCACGTCCGCGGTGGCGGCCAGGCGCAGAAACGCCTCACGCCCCAAGGGATTCTTGAGATCGATGGCGATCGAGCGCTTGTTGCGGTTGATGGGGTGGAACATCGCTGAGGACTCGCCGACCAGGGGTGGCATCCAGCGCATGTAGTCGCCCCCGGTGGTGTCCTCCACCTTGATGACATCGGCGCCGAAATCCGCCAGCAGGACGGTGCAGAACGGGCCCGGAAGCAACCTGGTCAGGTCGAGGACTCGCACGTCGTCGAGTGCCGGCATGGTCGCGCGAGTGTAGCAATCACTCCACGCCCTCGATCCTCACAACCCCTGTGCTAGATTCGCGCACAGGGTTGACGTGATGAGCAACGTGAACGTCCTGTTGAGTGAGGCTCGCTGATGGACGAGCTGGTCATCAAGGTGCCCGCGCCGTTCAGCGGCATCGAGGATCTGGGATTCTCCGCACGCTATCCCGCGCAGGAGCGCAGCGAACCCCTGCGCGACATCCCGCTCTTCGTCGAGGGCCCTGCCGGTCCGATGCAGCTGCTCGTCGAACGCCTCGTGCTCTTCAGCGACAAGGATCGGATCGTCGGCTCGCTCGCGGACGACGACCAGTACTCGTGGACCGCCCCCGTGCAGCTCACCGACGAGGTCTGCGTCCTCGCCTTCCAGGACCGGAGCATCCGTTCCGGCGACACGCTGCTCGAGCCGGCGGACACTGCTCAGGCCGTGCGCGGCTATATCTGGAACCTCGTCCGCCCGATGGCATTCACGTTCCTTCGCGACTGCGTCCGCATCGGCGGACTGCGTCTCTCGGAACGCATCGCGGTGGTGATCGACACCGGCCACCCGCCGTCGGTGGACATCGAGCTGCAGCGCTCATCGATCACGCCCGTCAACGGGAGCCGGCTGCTCTTCGCCCTCTGACCCGGGCGGCTCAGGGGGAAGGCGTCGGCGTCGAGGCCGCGGGCCCGGTCGGCAGCGGCGTCGAGTTCGGTGGGGTGGTGGGAACCGGCGTCGGCGTGGCCGTCGGTGTAGGCGTCGGGGTCGCGCCGACCGCGGTCGGGGTCGCCTTGGGGGTTGGCGTCGCGGCCGTTGTCGGCGGGAGCGGCGGCGTCGGGCAGCCCTGCAACTCGGGGTTGAACGGGGTGGGCGACGCCGTCGGGGTCGGAACCGGCGTCGGGGTGGCCGTCGGCGTCGGCTGACCGCTCTTGGTGGGCGCGGGCGTCGCCGTCGGGACCGGCGTCGGGGTCACCACGTAGGGTGTGTACGAGGGACAGGGCGGCGCCGACTGGAGGGGTGTCCCGTGCGAGGCGGAGACCCCCAGGGAGATCGCCACGGCCACGGCGCCGACCAGGATCGTCACGACAAACGTGACCGCGCCCCATTCGCGGCGCAGCGCGTTCACGCGTCACCCAAGGCGTCGATGCGGGCCACGGCGCTCCGGAACTCCGGGTGCTCGCGCGCGAGGCGCATGTTCGTGGCCAGCCAGCCGGACGGGGTGCCGACGTCGAGGAGCTCACCGTCGAACTCAACGCCCCAGACCTCGCCGCCGGCCAGCATCCGCCCGATCGCGTCCGTCAACTGGATCTCGCCGAGGGCGCCGGGGGTCGTCTCGCGGAGCGCGGGAAAGATCGCCGGGGTGAGCACGTACCTGCCCATCACGGCGAGGTCGCTCTTGGCCTCGGCGGCCGGTGGCTTCTCGACGAGTCCTCTCACTCGATGCAGCTTGCCACGTGACTCGGAGATCTCGGCACATCCGTACCGCGAGATCTGGTCGCTGGGCACCCGCATCAGGGCAAGGATGGACGTCCCGAGCTCCTCATGCGCCTCCCAGAGCTGCCGCAGCACGGGCGTGGCCGCCAGCGAGAGGTCATCGGGAAGCATGCAGAGGAAGGTGCGGTCTCCGACAGCCTCCGCGGCGCACAGCACCGCATCGCCAAGCCCTCGAGGCGACGCCTGACGCGCGACGGTGACCCGGCAGAGGTTGCCGGCGCGGCGGACCGCCTCGAGCTCGGCTGTCTTGCCCCGCTCCTCGAGCAGCCGCTCCAGCGGCAGATCGGGACGGAGGTGGGCCGCCAGAGCCTCCTTGCCCTCCGCAAGGACGAGGATGATCTCGTCGGCACCGGAGGCGACCGCCTCCTCGACGGCCCACTGGATGACCGGGCGATCGAGTACCGGGAGCAGCTCCTTGGGAAGCTCCTTGGTGGCAGGGAGAAAGCGTGTCCCCAGGCCCGCGGCCGGGATCACGCATGGTCGCGAGTCCACGGCGGCGCATTGTCGCCGGTCGGGACGCGGCTGTGCTGCCCGTTACCCTTGCGCGATATGGCCGACACCAGGACGCTGCTCCTCGAGGCGATTCGGCGCGCCCTCGATGCCGCCGGCGTGGATGCCGGGTTCGAGGTGGTGGTCGAGCGCTCGGCCCGCCCCGAGTTCGGTGACTGGTCGACGCCGGCACCGCTCGGCCTGGCACGAGTGCTGCGGCGCGCCCCGGCCGCCATCGCCGCCGAGCTGGTCACCCATCTGGATGCGGCGCAGGTGCCCTGCGTGCGTGCCTGGACGGTCACGCCACCCGGCTACGTCAACGCCCACCTCGACGACCGCACGTGGGCCGACGCGGTGCTGACGTCGGCAGCCGCTCTCGAGACCACCGGCGCGCTCGACCTGCCGGTGGCGGCGGCAGCGGCCGACGGGAAGACCCTGGTCGAGCACACCGCGACCAACCCCAACAAGGCGGCGCACATCGGACACCTGCGCAACGCCTGCATCGGCGACACGGTCGCCCGCGTCCTGCGCCGCACCGGCCACGCCGTCGAGGTCAACAACTACATCGATGACACGGGTGTCCAGGTGGCGGACGTCGTCGTCGGCATTCGGGAGCTGGCCATCGAGCCGCTGCCCGACGAGCCGTTCGACCAGTACTGCTCGCGCGTGTACATCGCGGTCTCGGCGCGGTACGAGACCGACCCGCCGCTCCTCGAGCGGCGACGCGCCGTCCTTCGCGAGATCGAGGAGGGCGGCAACGAGACGGCCGTGTTCGTCAAGGACCTGGCGCAACGGATCGTCAATGCACACCTCGCGACGATGCGCCGCTTCGACATCGCGTACGACCTCCTCACCTGGGAGTCCGACATCATCGGTCTCGGATTCTGGCGCCAGGCGTTCGAGCTGCTCCGCGAGTCGGGTGCGATCGTGCTCGCCGAAACCGGCAAGCTCGCCGGTTGCTGGGTGATGCCCGCGGACACGGCCGAGGACGAGGGTGATGACGATACCAAGGTTCTGGTCAAATCCGACGGTATCGCAACCTACACCGCGAAGGATATCGCTTACCAGCTCTGGAAGTTCGGCCTGCTCGGCCGCGACTTCTTCTACAGACCATGGGACGGGGATCCCACGCTGGTGACCACCGCAAGCGTGCCGCAGCCGGATGCGCCTCCCGGCCAATTCGGTGGCGCGCAGCGGGTGATCAACGTCATCGACGCGCGCCAGGCGTACCCGCAACGCGTGGTCCAGCGTGCGCTCCGCCGCCTGCATCACGAGCGCGAGGCTGACAACTCGATCCACCTCAGCTACGAGGTCGTCGCTCTGACGCCGGCCGCCGCGCGCGAGCTCGGAGTGGAGATCGAAGAAGGTCGCGACAGCGTGGCGTTGAGTGGACGTCGAGGCATCGAGGTTCGCGCCGACGACCTCCTGGACCGAGCAATCGCGCGTCTCAGTGCCAACGCTCGTGACGTCGCGACTGCCGCGGCGGTGGCGGCGGGCGCCGTGCGGTACTACCTCCTCAAGTTCTCCCTGAACCAGATCATCGCCTTCGACTTCGACGAGTCGCTGCGCGTCACCGGCGACACCGGTGTCTACCTGCAGTACGCGCATGCTCGCGCCGCCGGCATCCTGCGCAAGGTGGCCGGGGACTCTGCCCCGGTGGTGGTTCCCGCGGAGTTGCACCCCGCGGAGCGGGAGCTCCTCCACACCATCGAGGCGTACACCCGGGCGCTCACAGAGACGGCGGGCGCGCTGTCGCCGTCGCTGCTCACCACCTACGCGTTCGGGCTCGCGTCGGCGTTCAGCGACTTCTACGAGCACACCCCGGCGATCGTCCGCGAGGAGGACCCGGAGGTCCGGCGGTTCCGCCGGGGGCTGGTCGCGGCGACGCGTGCGACCCTCGCCGACGCGCTGCACACGCTCGGCATGGCCGCACCCGACCAGGTCTGAGGCCGGGAGTCGAGTTCGGGCGCTGGTATGATCCGGGACCTTCGGGCCCCGTTCGTCTAGTGGCCCAGGACACCGCCCTCTCAAGGCGGAGACCATCGGTTCGAATCCGATACGGGGTACCA
>DAIQQM010000171.1:0-3354 GCA_036786805.1 Candidatus Dormiibacterota bacterium
GGCTGAGGCGATGGTCATCGCGGTCCAGGCGACCGGACGCACGCGCATCGCCGTCGCGGACACGGTGCATCCGGAAACGATCGCCGTCCTGCGGACATTCGGCGAGGGACGCCGCATCGCCGTCGACATCATCGCGAGCCGCGACGGCCTGCTCGCGCCGGATACGGTTCGCGCCGAGCTCACGGCGGAACATGCGGCGCTCCTCGTCCAGTACCCGAGCTTCGCCGGGACGATCCAGGACCTCGCGCCGCTCGTCCGGGCAACGCACGATTCGGGGGCGCTGGCCATCTGCGCCACAGATCTGCACGCGTGCGCGCTGCTGACGCCGCCCGGCGAGAGCGGATTCGACGTCGCCGTCGGTGACGGGCAGCCGCTCGGGATCCCGGCGTCGTTCGGCGGCCCACATGTCGGATTCATGGCCGTTGCGCAGGCGCAGATGCGGCGCATCCCCGGGCGCCTGGTCGGCATGACCCTCGACCACCACGAGCGGCGCGCATATACGCTCACCCTGCAGGCCCGCGAGCAGCACATCCGCCGCGAGCACGCCACCTCCAACATCTGCACCAACCATGCGCTCATCGCGCTCGCCGCGACCGTGTACATGGCGCACATGGGCGCCGGCGGAATGCGCGCCGTCGCAGAGGTGAGCGCTCAGCGCGCTCATCACCTCGCGAATCTGCTCACCGCGATCGACGGTCTGTCGCTCGTCCATCCGTCGACGGCTTTTCTCTGGGAATTCGTGCTGCGAACACCACAGAGCTCGGCCGCGTTCGCGAAGGCGCTGCGACAGCGCGGCATCGTGGCAGGGTTACCGCTCGGGCGTATCGACGCTACCCGTGATGATCAATTGCTGGTGTGCTGCACTGAGCTCACATCGCCGCAGGCGATCGAGCGCTACGCGGCCGCCGCCGCGGACGTGGTCGCATCGGAGCGCAGCGTTGCGATGGCGCACGCATGATCGAGTCGATTCCCGCGGTGTCGCGCGATGCCGGGTGGTCGGTTGACGAGCCGCTGGTCTTCGAGCTGAGCGCGAACTACACGACCGGACCGGCGGTGACCGCCGCGGGCGTGCCCGACCAGCCGGGCGATGACACGTCGGTCCCGGATTCGCTGCTGCGGAGCACGCCGCCGACCGTGCCCGCGGTTCCCGAGGCGGTGCTGGCACGCCATTTCGGACGCCTTGCGCGGCGCAATCACAACCTTCACGAGGGGATGTACCCGCTCGGCTCGTGCACGATGAAGTACAACCCCGTCGTCGACGAGCAGCTCGCATGGCTCGACGGCTTCGCGCAGCTGCACCCGTACCAGGACGAGGAGGACGTGCAGGGCGCGCTCGAGCTGATGTGGGAGCTGGACCGCGTCCTCGCATCCATCACCGGGATGGCGCGCATGTCACTCCAGCCCGCGGCGGGCGCGCACGGCGAATGGACGGGGCTTCGCATGATCCAGGCGTACCACGCCGATCGCGGTGACACGGCGCGCACGCGCGTGCTCATCCCGGACTCGGCGCACGGTACCAACCCGGCGTCCGCGGCTGCGTGCGGGCTCGATGTCGTGACCGTGAAGAGCAATCACGACGGCACCGTCGACGTGGAGGATTTCTCGAGTCATCTCGACTCGACGGTCGCCGCGGTGATGCTGACCAATCCCAACACGCTCGGTGTCTTCGAGAAGGACATCGTGGAGATCGCCCGGCTCGCGCACGACGCCGGAGCGCTCGTGTACTACGACGGTGCCAACCTGAACGCGCTGGTTGGGATGGCGCGCCCCGGTGACATGGGCTTCGACGTCGTTCATCTCAACCTGCACAAGACATTCTCGACACCGCATGGTGGCGGCGGTCCCGGGGCAGGCCCGGTCGGCGTGGGCGAGCGCCTCATCGATTTCCTCCCGACGCCGACCGTCGAGCGCGACGGCGATCGCTTCTTCCTGGATGCCCGGCGACCCAAGAGCGTCGGCAAGGTGCGTTCGTACTACGGCAACTTCGGCATGCTGGTGCGCGCCTACGCCTACATCCGCGCCTATGGCGACCGTCTACCCTGGGTCGCGCGTGACGCGGTGCTCAACGCGCGCTACCTGCAATCGAAGCTCGCGGGTCTGTTCGCGATGGCCGTCGAGACGCCGTGCATGCACGAGTTCGTGGCCAGCACCAAGGGCGGTCGTGTCGAGGGGCTGCGCGCGATGGATGTCGCCAAGCGGCTCCTCGACTACGGCGTGTACGCGCCGACGGTGTACTTCCCACTCACCGTTCCCGAGGCACTCATGTTCGAGCCCACGGAGACGGAGTCCAAGCAGAGCCTCGATGCGCTCGCCGGCATCTGCGCGGCAATCATCGATGAGGCTGAGCACGACCTCTCCTTCGTGCAGAATGCGCCCCACGAAACACCGGTGAGCCGTGTCGACGAGGTGCGCGCCGCGCGCCACCCGGTACTGCGCTGGACCCAATGACGACCGCCACCGACACGGATCTTCGCGAAGAGCTGCGCGAGCTGGTGGCCGTGCGCGCCTTCACGTACGGCACCTTCACGCTCACCAGCGGGCGGACCAGCGACTACTACGTCGACGGCAAGCAGGTGACTCTCGACGGCCGGGGGCTCTACCTGGTGGCGCGGTTCACGCTCGAGCACTGCCGCGATCTCGGTGTCGACGCGGTCGGAGGCCTGACCCTCGGCGCTGATCCGATGGCCGCAGCAACCGCGGCGTTGAGCGGCGGAACCGACCATCCGATCACGGCCTTCATCGTGCGCAAGGAGGTCAAGGCGCACGGCACCGGTCGCGCCATCGAGGGACCGGACCTGCACCCGGGAATGCGCGTGCTCCTCGTCGACGACACGATGACCACAGGCGGCACGTTTCTGCAGGCGCAGCAGGCCGTCGTCGCCACCGGCGCGACCATCGCCGGCGCGCTCTGCGTCGTGGACCGCGAGGAGGGCGGGCGCGAAGCCCTCGAGGCCGCCGGGATCACGCTGCACGCGCTGTTTCAGCGCAGCGAGTTCAGCCCCCGAAAATCCCCCGCATGACCCCGCCGGTGATGGCGCCGCCGGCAGCACCCGCCGCGCCGGCCTCCGCCGCCTGAGCAGGCGAGAACTCCGAGAGCGACTGAGCGAGCTTCTGGAGGGGAAGTGACTGCAACCACACGCGCCCCGGTCCGGTGAGTTGCGCGAGGAAGATCCCGTCGCCGCCGAAGATCTTGTTCTTGATGCCCTTGACCGTGGTGATCGTGAAGTTCACGGTGTCCTGGAACAGCCCGACGTGGCCGGGGTGCACGCGCAGGAACTCGCCCGGCTTGAGGTCGTAGGTGATGATCTCGCCGCTCAGCTCGCACCAGGCGCGCCCCTGACCGGTGATCTTCTG
>DAIQQM010000172.1:0-3351 GCA_036786805.1 Candidatus Dormiibacterota bacterium
CCTTATCGCCACCATGGTGCCGGTGGCGATCAACGGCATCGGCCTCCGCGAGGGCGTGCTCGTCGGCCTCCTCGTCCACCTCGGCGAGGGACCGGCGCGGTCCGGCGCACTCGCCATCCTCATCGACCTGCAACTCATCCCCTTTGCGATCATCGGCGCGTGGCTCTTCATCCGCTCGCATCGCCGGGAGCCGGCCAGGCTCATCGCCGCTGGAGCCGTGTAGGCGGGGTCATTCGACCCTGCGGCCCAAGGACGACCGCCTCTCACCGGATGGCGCGATGATTCGGTAGCGTCAGGGCATGGCCGCCAGCGACGCCGACGCGCACTCGACGGCGCCGGTCTCGAGCCCCCGGGTCCGGGGAATCTCGCGGCATCCGGTCGCCTACGGCGTTCTGCTCGCCTACGCGGCGGTCGCCACCGTGCTCATGCTGGTGCGCGCGGTCGGCGTGACCTCGGACCACGTGCTCCTCATCGTGCTGGCGCTCGCGGCCCTGCTCGCCCCGGCGCGGGCGTTCGTCTGGGATTTCCTTCCGTTCCTGAGTGTCGGCGTGATGTTCTCGGACGTCGGCACGATGGTCGAACGCAACACCGAGTCAGCGCACACTGCGGCGCCCATTCTCGTCGAGCACGCGCTCTTCGGCGGCAATGTCGCGTCCGTCTGGCTGCAGAGCCACCTCAGCGGGATCGCGTCCTGGATCGATCTCCCACTGGCGCTCGTCTATCTGAGCTTCTTCGCAGCCCCGATCCTCTTCGGGCTCTGGCTCTGGATCAGGCATCGCGAGCATTTCGGGATGTTCGTCAGCGCCTACGTCGGAATGATGGCGGTGGGGTTCCTCGTCCACGTCGCCTACCCGGAGACGCCGCCCTGGCTCGCGGCACGCGACGGGTTTCTCCCTCCGGTGGACCGCATCACCGTGAGCCTGCTCGACCACCTGGGCAGCATCGGACGCCTGTACTCCGGTGCGGACCCCGCGCCGTACGGTGCGATGCCTGCGCTGCACGTGGCTGTGCCCGCGCTCATCGCCGCCACCATCATCGGTACGCGCGGCCGGCATTTCGGCCGGCGCTGGCTGTGGCTCGCCTATCCGTTGATCATGGCCTTTGCGACGGTGTATCTCGGCGAGCACTACGTCCTCGACGCACTCGCGGGTATGACGCTCGGGTTCCTCAGCTACGCGGTGGCTCGCGGCGTTGCGGAACGCATGTGGCGCGCTCGAGCGCGCTCGAGCGAGACCGGGATCCGGCTCGGCGACGCGGCGTAGATGACCCCGGACGAGCCGGGACCCACCCCGCGATCGATCCACCTCTTCGCGCATCGCGGCGGCATGGCGCACCGCCGCGAGAACACCCTCGAAGCATTCACGTTCGCCCGTTCGCTCGGCATCCGGGGCGTGGAGACGGATGTGTGGTTGACCCGCGACGGTCAGCCCGTCCTGCACCACGACGGCAGGGTTCGCATGCCGGGCGGCCGGCGGCGGATCGCGGAGGTGGCGAGAGCCGATCTCCCGGCGCACATCCCATCACTGGAAGATCTGTACGCGCACTGCGGCACGGACCTCGAGATCGCCATGGACATCCTCGACCCCGCAGCCGCGCTCCCGGTGGTCCGCACCGCGCTGAGCGCCGGAGGTGGCGCGGTCGCGAGGCTCTGGATCTGCAGTCCGAAGCTGGACACGTTGACGTCATGGCGAGAGCTGCATGGCGAGATCCACCTCGTCCACTCCGACCGCGAGTGGAACCGCACGCATCGTTCGGACATGGACGCGCATGTTCGCCGGCTCCGCGAGCGCGGCATCGATGTCCTGAACCTGCAGCATCGCTCGTGCTCCCCGGCGGTCGTGGGCGCATGCCATGCGCAGCGCATCGCGCTGTTCGCGTGGGGTGTCGTCCGCGTCGCGACCATGCAGCGCCTGCTACGCATGGGTGTCGACGGCATGATGAGCGACCATGTCGACCGGCTGCTCCACGTCATCGGGCTCGCGTAACCGACACCCCCGGGCGTGGCGGGCAATCAGTGCGCAGCCGCGTGTTCCACAGGCTGGCGGATGATCGTGCGGAGTCTCTCCTCGGCGGTGCGCCTCGGATCGCTGAGGTAGATCTCATGATGCCGGCCCCGGCACCGCAATCCCTGCGTCGCGATGAAGTCGTGGAGACGCGCGATGTCCTCCCGCTCCGCGGAGTACGCACCGATGTGCAGCAGTTGCGCAGCCGGTCCTTCCTCCCATGTGGTGAGCACGACACGGAGGGCGGCCAGGATGCTCTTTCGTTCGGCTGCGTCGCGGGCCACCTCGGCGACGATGGCGTCGCCGACCTCGGCGGGTTGCGCGATGAGCGCGGTCCACCTGACCTGGTCTGAGTCAGCACCCGTCGTCGCCCAGTCCACCGTATCCCAGAGCGTCTCCAGGGGACCCATGCGCGAGGTGCTGACGCCGCGCTGCTTGAGCGCGAACTTCACGCCGTAGCTGACGCTGTACAGCGCCTGGATCGCCTCCTGGAATCCGCCCGCATCCGGTCTCCCGCAGCCGTCGTACATCAGGTACGGGAGCGTGGGGACGTCGATCAACTCGATCTCGCCATGAGTCGGCGGTCGCATCAGCTGTTCGATGGGCGATGCCGTCTCTGTGATCATCGCTGCACCTCCTCGATGCCACGAGTGTCACGCGCCCGGCCCGCGCTCACCAGTGCCGTCGGTCCTCTCCGGACGTGTCGATCGGCCTCGTCGAGCCTGCAGGCGCAAAACCGATCGACTAGAGTCGCCGCTGGTGATGAACGTGACCGCCGTCCTCAACGCAGCGCTCATTCTGGCCCTGGTGGGCTTCGTCCTCTACCGTCAGACCATTGCCCGCCCCGTGGTCGCCCGGAGGCTGTGGCTCCTTCCCGGAATCCTCGCCGTGATCGGCATCGCCGCCATGACGCACGTGGACAACGGCACGCTGAGTGGCACCGCCGTCGAGTACCTGGCCGTCGACCTGGTGGCGTCGATGGCGCTCGGCGGCGTGCGTGGATGCTTCGTTCGCATCTTCGAGCGGGATGGTGTGATGTGGCGGCAGGGCGGACTCGTGACCGTCGCGCTCTGGCTCGTGACCATCGGCATCCGGATCGTCATCGCGATCCTTGCGGGCGCCGCCGGGGTCGGCACCGTCATGAACGCCGCCCTGGAGCTGTCACTGGGCGTCAGCCTGCTTGCCCAGAACGGCGTGGTCGCGCTGCGCGGCTCACGCATGGGCCTGCACTTTGCGCCGGACCTCGCCACGCGCCGACGCCGAATCCGTTCCAGCAACTGGTGAAGGGCTCCGACGGCCGGCACCGGTCCCAGGCGTCACACCAAGGCGAAGCCTCAGCTCCCCTCGA
>DAIQQM010000086.1:0-12091 GCA_036786805.1 Candidatus Dormiibacterota bacterium
ACATGCAGGAGATGGCGACGATGGTCGAGAACAACATCGACGTCAACGTCATCATTCTCAACAACTCGTCGCTGGGCATGGTTCGTCAATTCCAGGACGACTTCTACGACGGCGTCCGGTCGGCGGTCGACCTGACCTTCACCCCCGACTTCGTCAAGCTCGGCGACGCCTTCGGCATGAAGGCGATGTCGACCGACAACATCGAGGATGTCGGGCGGCTGCTCGACGAGGCGATCGCGCACAGGGGCCCGGTGCTGCTGAACTTCAACATCGACCCGGACGCGAATGTCTATCCGATCGTGCCCCTCGGCATGGGCATGCTCGATTTCGTCGAGGCGAGCTGATGACCCAGAGCCGGCTGCTGTCGGTGCTCGTGGACAACAAGCCCGGCGTTCTCCAACGGGTCGCGTCGATGATCCGGCGGCGTGGCTTCAACATCGACTCGCTGTCGGTCGGCCCGACGGATGACGACACGATCTCCCGGATGACCATCACGGTGCACGTCGGGCGTCAGCAGGCGGAGCAGGCGACCAAGCAGCTCGCCAAGCTCATCGATGTCATCACCATCGACGACATCACCGGGCTGCGCAACGTTGCTCACGAGCTCGTGCTCATACGGATGCAGGCACCACCCGGAGAGCGCACCGAGCTCCTGAACCTGGTCGACATCTTCCGAGGACGCGTCGTCGACGTCGCCGCCAACGCGGTGATCATCGAGGTGACGGGCAGCTCGGAGAAGATCGACAACTTCATCGAGCTGATGCGGCCCTATGGCATCAAGGAACTGGCCCGCAGCGGCGTTGTGGCCCTGGTGCGCGGCGACCAGGCACGCATCCGTCTCATGGATTACGCGGTCGACGGCGACGAGCCGCAACCAGAGCCGTCTCGCCTGCAGGGCGTGGCCGGCGACACCACCGGCACCGTATGAGCACGCGCAGAGGAGGCAGCGATCGATGACCGCTCGGATGTACTACGACTCGGACGCGGACCCGGAGGCGCTGGCCGGACGGCCCATCGCCGTGCTCGGGTACGGCTCCCAAGGCCACGCTCACGCGCTCAACCTGCGCGACTCGGGATTCGACGTGCGCGTCGGACTCCCCGAATCGAGCCGCAGCCGGGCGGCGGCGGAGGCCGAGGGCCTTCGGGTCGTGACTCCGGCGACCGCGTGCGAGGAAGCCGACGTGATCATGGTCCTGACTCCCGACACGGGACAGCGGGCGCTGTACGACGAGGCGATCGCGCCCCACCTCCACGCCGACAAGATGCTGATGTTCGCGCACGGATTCAACATCCGCTACGAGCTCATCGATCCGCCGGTCGGTGTCGACGTGAGCATGGTGGCACCCAAGGGGCCGGGACACCTGGTGCGCAGCACCTTTGTCGCCGGCCAGGGCGTTCCGTGCCTGTTCGCCGTGCACCAGAATGCGACCGGCCTTGCGCGCGAGCGGACGCTCGCCTACGCGCGCGGCATCGGCGGCACCCGGGCGGGCGTGCTCGAGACCACCTTCGCGGAGGAGACCGAGACGGATCTCTTCGGCGAGCAGGCCGTGCTCTGCGGTGGTATCAGCTCGCTTGTCAAGGCAGGCTTCGACACCCTCACCGAGGCGGGGTACCAGCCCGAGCTCGCGTACTTCGAGGTCATGCACGAGCTGAAGCTCATCGTCGATCTCATGTACCAGGGCGGTCTTTCGTGGATGCGCTACTCGGTGAGCGACACGGCCGAGTACGGCGATTACGTCAGCGGCCCGAAAGTCGTCGATGAGCGGACTCGCGAGACCATGCGCAAGCTGCTCAAGGACATTCAGGACGGCACGTTCGCGAAGCGGTGGATCGAGGAGAGCGAGGCCGGACGCCCGAACTTCGTCGAGTACCGCGACGTGGAGCAGCACCTGCGCATCGAGCGGGTCGGCGCCGAGCTGCGCTCGAAGATGGCGTGGCTCGATTCGAAGACCGCGCCCGGTATGGAGAAGGTGCTGGCCGAACGCGGTCGCGAGGAGGCGAGCGCATGACCGAGTCCCTCACCATCCTCGACACGACATTGCGCGATGGCGAGCAGTCACCCGGGGTTGCGCTCAACGCCGAGGACAAGCTGCAGATCGCGCACCAGCTCGCGCGCCTCAAGGTGGACGTCATCGAGGCCGGCTTCCCGCACAGCTCGCCCGGCGACTTCGCGGCGGTCAAGGCCATCGCCGAGCAGGTCGAAGGTCCGATCATCGCGGGACTGTCGCGCTGCTTCGAGGCCGATGTGCGCGCATGCGCGGCCGCGCTCGAGCCCGCGAGCCGGGCGCGCATCCACGTGTTCATCGGCACCTCGCCGATTCACCGGGAAGGGCAGCTGCGCATGACCCAGCGCGAGGTGTACGACCACGCCGTGCAGATGACCAGGCTGGCCAAGACGTTTCGCGACGACGTCGAGTTCTCGCCGATGGACGCGAGCCGCACCGAGCGCGACTACCTGGCCGAGATCGTCAACGGCTGCATCGAGGCCGGAGCCACCACCATCAACCTTCCGGACACGGTCGGCTACGCAACCCCGGACGAGTGGCGTGACCTGATCGCATGGATGTACCTGCAGGTACCCTCCCTGCGCGACGTCGTGCTCTCGGTCCACTGCCACAACGACCTCGGCCTCGCAACCGCCAACTCCCTGGTGAGCGTGCTCGGTGGCGCGCGCCAGATCGAGACGTGCGTGAACGGGATCGGGGAGCGCGCCGGCAACGCCGCGCTCGAGGAGGTCGCGATGGCCACGCGCCTGCATCCCGAGGTGTACGGCGTCACCACGCAACTCGACCACACCCAGCTGTACCGCACATCGCGTCTCGTGTCCCAGCTCACCGGCATGCTCGTGCAGCCCAACAAGTCGGTGGTCGGAGCCAACGCGTTCGCGCACCATTCCGGCATCCACCAGGACGGGATGCTCAAGGATCGCCGGACCTTCGAGATCATGGAACCGGGCCAGGTCGGCGCCGGATCGACGCTCGTGCTCGGCAAGCTGAGCGGGCGGCACGCGCTGCGCGACCGCCTCGAGCAGCTCGGCTACCGGCTCGACGGTGAGGAGTTGCAGCGCGCGTTCGTCAGGTTCAAGGAGCTGGCGGACCGCAAGCGTGACGTCACCGACCGGGATATCGAGGCGATCGTCGCCGACGAGCGCCAGGGTGGCGAGGAGACCTTCCGGCTCGAGCACCTACAGGTCAGTTGCGGCACCAATTTGCGCGCCACGGCCACGGTGCGCATGCTCCTGAGTGACGGGATGAGCCACGAAGCGGTCTCCATCGGCGACGGGCCGGTTGACGCGACCTATCGAGCGATCGACTCGCTGGTGCAGGTGAAAGCGGAGCTCGAGGAGTTCGCCATCCAGGCCATCACCGAGGGAATGGACGCCGTCGGCGAGGTGAGCATCCGCCTGCGCCAGGATGGAACGCTCAGCTCGGGCCATGGCGCGGACACCGACATCCTCGTCGCCGCGGCGAAAGCCTACGTGCACGCCCTCAACCGTCTGACGGCACGGCTCGCGGCCGGGCCGCGGATTCCCCCGGAGCGGATGGCGGCAATGGCAACGTCCGGAGACGCGACGCCGGCGGGTGCAACCTCGGGGGTCGAATGAGTCCACGAACCCTCTTCGACAAGATCTGGGACGCGCATGCCGTCGTCGAGGAGCCCGGCGAGCCGTCACTGCTCTACGTGGACCTCCACCTGGTCCACGAAGTCACGTCCCCACAGGCGTTCGAAAGCCTTCGCCTCGAAGGCCGCAGCGTGCGCCGGCCAGAGCTTGTTGTTGCCACGATGGACCACAACGTCCCGACCGACGGTGACGGCGCCAGTGGCGCAGACGCGATGAGCAGGGCCCAGATGGATGCGCTGCGCCGGAACTGCGACGAGAACGGGATCGTCTGCTTCGGCGCCGGACACCGCTGGCAGGGGATCGTCCATGTCATCGGACCGGAGCTGGGGCTGACCCTCCCCGGCACTGTCGTCGTCTGCGGCGACTCGCACACCGCCACGCACGGTGCCTTCGGAGCCTTCGCCCTCGGCATCGGCACCTCCGAGGTCGAGCACGTGCTGGCGACGCAATGTCTCCGCCAGTCGCGCCCGCTCACCATGGAGGTGCGCATCGAAGGCTCGCTCCCGGTGGGTGTCACGGCCAAGGACGCGGCACTGGGAGTGCTCAACGCCATCGGCACCGCGGGCGCAGCCGGCCACGTGGTCGAGTACACCGGCTCGGTGGTGCGCGGCTTCTCGATGGAGCAGCGGATGACGCTCTGCAATCTCACGATCGAGGGCGGCGGGCGTGCCGGGATGATCGCCCCCGACGCCACGACCTTCGCGTACATCAAAGGCCGCCCGTACGCGCCGACCGGCGCCGACTGGGACGATGCGGTCGCAGCCTGGAGCGACTTGCGCAGCGATGACGACGCCGTCTACGACCGCGTGGTCACCATCGACGCGGCGACCCTCGAGCCCACGGTGACCTGGGGGACGACACCGGCGCAGTCGGTGCCGGTGACCGGACAGGTCCCCGACCCGGAATCCTTCGCCGACTCGGCCGAGCGCGAATCGGCCGTTCGGGCGCTCGCCTACATGGGTCTCGAGCCGGGCACCGCCATCGAGGACATCAAGGTGGACACCGTGTTCATCGGCTCGTGCACCAACGGTCGCATCGAGGACCTGCGCGCAGCCGCCGCCGTGCTCGAGGGTCGCCGTGTCCACGACGGTCTTCGGGTCCTCGTCGTCCCCGGGTCTGCGCAGGTGAAGCTGCAGGCGGAGTCGGAGGGTCTGGACGCCATCTTCACCGGGGCCGGGGCGGAGTGGCGCAACCCCGGCTGCTCCATGTGCCTCGGCATGAACCCGGACATCCTGCAACCCGGAGAGCGATGCGCGAGCACGAGCAACCGCAACTTCGAGGGACGTCAGGGGCGTGGCGGCCGCACCCACCTCGTGTCGCCCGCGATGGCGGCCGCCGCCGCGGTGGAGGGACGCTTCGTCGACGTCCGCCGCATGGCGGTGGCTGCGGGGGCGCGCGCATGAAGCCGTTTCGTCGCGAGGACGGCGTCCTCATCCCCCTCGACCGATCCGACGTCGACACCGACCAGATCATTCCCAAGCAATTCCTCAAGCGCATCGAGCGGACCGGCTACGGCGAGTTCCTGTTCAACGACTGGCGGCGCGACGCGTCGGGGGTGGAGCAGGCGGACTTCGTCTTCAACCAGGAGGCGTACGCGCCCGGGACCGTCATGGTCGCGGGACGCAACTTCGGGTGCGGCTCGTCGCGCGAGCACGCGGTCTGGGCGCTCTCCGACTACGGGATCCGGGCGATCATCGCCGAGTCCTACGCGGACATCTTCCGGAACAACGCGCTCGGCAGTGGACTGCTCCCCGTGACGCTGCCGGAGCACGAGGTCCATGCACTCCTCGACCTCGCCACCGAGCAACCCGGGATCACCGTCTCGGTCGATCTCGAGGCGCAGACGGTCACGTGCGGAGACCTGCGCTACACGTTCGCCATCGACGCGTTCGAGCGCCGCCGCCTGCTCGAGGGCCTCGACGACATCGGGCTGACACTCGAACACAAGGCGGCCATCACCGATTTCGAGGCGCGACGTCCCGCATGGATGCCCGACCTCTCGCGCGCCGGCGCCGCCTCGTGAAGGCAAACGTCGTCGTCCTTCCCGGAGACGGAGTCGGTCCGGAGGTCGTCAATGCCGCGTTGAGCGTGCTCGCGACCGTGTGCGACGCGGCCGACGCACAGGTGAGCATCGACGTGCACCTCATCGGCGGTCGCGCCATCGACGAATTCGGGACGCCGCTCCCGGATGAGACGCTCGAGGCGTGCCGGGCAGCCGACGCGATCCTGCTCGGCGCCGTCGGGGGCCCGGCGTGGGATCACCTGCGCGGGGAGCAGCGCTGCGAGGCGGGACTGCTCCGGCTTCGACGCGAGCTGGACGTCTTCGCCAATGTTCGTCCCGTGAAGGTGCATCCGCACCTCGCCGATCGCACCTCGCTGCGCCCGGAGATCACCCGGGGGACCGATCTCGTGATCGTCCGTGAGCTCACGGGTGGCGCCTACTTCGGCCAGCCGCGCGGCCGGACCGGCACCGGCGCCGACGAGATTGCACGTGACAGCATCGTGTACAGCGCCGGTGAGATCGAGCGCGTCGCGCGGGTCGCGTTCACCCTCGCCCGGTCCCGTCGCCGCGAACTCATCTCCATCGACAAGGCGAACGTGCTCATCACCAGCCAGCTGTGGCGGGAGGTCGTCACCGCTCTTGCAGCCGAGTATCCCGATGTCACGCTCACGCACGAGCTCGTCGACTCCTTCGCGATGCGCCTGGTGCGCGAGCCGGCGACCGTCGACGTCGTGGTCGCCGAGAACCTCTTCGGCGACATTCTCAGCGATGAGGCTGCCGTGCTCTCCGGCTCCCTCGGCCTCCTCCCTTCGGCAAGCCTCGGCTCGACCGATCAGGGGTTGTACGAACCCATTCACGGGAGCGCGCCACGCCTCGCGGGGCGGGGCATCGCCAACCCGTACGGCACGATTCTCTCGGTCGCGATGCTGCTCCGCCACTCACTCCACCGCGACGACCTCGCCGCGGCAATCGAGTCGGCGGTGGACGTGTGCATCACCGAGGACGTGCTCACCGCGGACCTTGGCGGCACAGCCGGCACGGATGCCGTCGCCGACGCCGTCGCGCGCGAATCGTTGCGCCATCTCGGTGCTCGAAGCGGAGCCACGACGTGAGCGTCGAGATCTACGACACGACGCTTCGCGACGGCGCGCAGGGAGTCGGGATCAACTTCTCGGTGTCGGACAAGTTGCGCATCGCCGATCATCTCGACCTGCTCGGTGTGACCGTCATCGAAGGCGGGTGGCCGGGCGCCAACCCGACCGACACCGAGTTCTTCGCGGCGATGCAGCAGCACCCGCTTCGCAACGCGACCCTCGCGGCTTTCGGCGCCACCCGACGCCCGGGCATGGCAGCGCAGGACGACCTGCAGCTGCGCACCCTGCTCGACTCGATGGCGCCGATCATCACGCTGGTCGGCAAGGCGTGGGACCGGCAGGTGATCGACGTGCTCCGCACCACGACCGGCGAGAACCTCGACATGATCGGCGACTCGGTTCGTTGGTTCGTCGACCACGGCCGGCGCGTGGTATATGACGCCGAGCACTTCTTCGACGGATACGCGAGCGACCCCGACTACGCATTGCGCTGCCTCGAAGCCGCCGTCAGCGCGGGCGCAGAGCGGATCACGCTCTGCGACACCAACGGGGGGACGCTCCCCGATCGGGTCGAGTCCGTGGTTGGCGCGATCACGGCGCGGTTCGGCGGCGTCGCCGGTATCCACTGTCACGATGACTCCGGATGCGCCGTGGCGGCGACGCTCGCCGCGGTCCGCGCCGGCGCGGTGCAGGTGCAGGGTTGCATCAACGGGTACGGCGAACGCACCGGCAACGCGAACCTCTGCACGCTCATCCCCAACCTGCAGCTCAAGATGGGCGTGCACGTGATCGAGGATTCGCAGCTCGCGCGGCTCACCGAGATCGCCCGGGACGTCGCGGAGATCGCCAACATCGCTCCGCCGCTTTCGGCGCCGTACATCGGCCAGGCCGCGTTCACGCACAAGGGTGGCCAGCACATCGACGCTATGAGCAGGGCCGCCTATGCGTACCAGCACGTCGACCCGACCCTGGTGGGCAACCGGCGCCACTCCGTGATCACGCAGCAATCCGGGCGGGGCACGGTGCTCGAGAAGGCGGCCGCGTTCGGTGTCGACCTGACCCAGGATCGTGCGCTCGCTCGTCGCATCGCGGACCAGGTCAAGGAGCTGGAGTTCAGCGGTCACTCGTTCGAGGGCGCCGAGGCGTCGTTCGAGCTGCTCGTCCACCGGGCGCGTGGGAATCCAGCGCCGTTCACGCTGATCGACTACATCACGCTCGTCGAGCAGCGCGAAGGGCGGTCGCTCGTGTGCGAGGCCACCATCAAGGTGCGCGTCGGTGACGAGGTCGTCCACACCGCCGCCGAGGGCAACGGCCCCGTCAACGCGCTCGACGCCGCGTTGCGCAAGGCGCTGACTCCGAGCTTTCCCGAGATCGGTTCGACGCAGCTCTTCGACTACAAGGTGCGCGTGCTCGACGGCCGCGACGGGACGGCGGCGGTGGTCCGGGTGCTCATCGAGAGCGGCGACCACCACCGCCGCTGGAGCACCGTCGGCTGCAACACCAACATCATCGAGGCATCCTGGAGCGCGCTCGCGGACGCGTTCGAGTACGCGATCGTGGTCTCGCGTGACCGTTCAGGCCTTGCGGGCGAGCACCTGGAGGTAGTCTGACTCGAGGGTCAGGCCGCCGCCGGAAACCTGGTTGAGCTCGGCCATGAGCTTCCTGCCGTCCTCCCGAAGGGCCGCGGTCTGATCGGCGTCGAGCGTGCTGAGGAGCGCTCGCATCGGCGGGTTGGCCCGCTCCCAGAAATCCCAGCCGGCGTCGAGCGAATCGAACTCGAACGTGAGTGCCTGCGGGTAGATCTCGATCGACGAGGTGAGGCCCTTGAAGCGGCGGTGCACCTCGTCGGTGACCCCCCACTCGAATGGAGAGTGCATCCCGGGTGGGGGCGCCGGACTCCGCTCCGCGAGCAGCGCGGTCACACGCCCGAGAAAGCCCTTCGGCCCGTAGTTGGCCATCGCCACCAGGCCGCCTCGCTTCGCGACCCGGAACATCTCACGCGCCACCCGCTCCGGGTCCGGGGCGAACATCGCGCCGAAGACCGAGGCCACGACATCGAAGCGCTCGTCGGGAAATGGGAGCTGTTCGGCGTCGGCGTCGAGCCACTCGACGGCAAGACCGAGAGCGCCGGTTCGCTTCCTGCCGAGGTCCACCATGGACGGAGCGAGATCGGTGGCGACCACGGTCGCGCCGAGGCGAGCGGCGGCGATCGCGAAGTTTCCATCGCCCGCGGCGACGTCGAGGACCTCCGACCCGGCGTGGAGGCGGCTCCGCTGAGCGAGCTCGATCGCGTGCGGTTCCAGGTGGGCGGCGATCGCGCCGTAGTCGCCGAGCGACCACATCCATCGCATCCCTTCCTTGATCTTCGCGTCGTCCATCAGGCGAACACTGACAGGTTGCCGCCCGAATTCGGTCAGTTGCACCGCGACTGAGCTCCGAGGCGGCTGATGGTTGGCGGGATACGCTTGCGGCGTGACTGAGATGCGGATGCTCGAGGCGATGCTCGCGATCTCCTCCGACCTCGAGCTTCCGGTCGTGCTGCACCGAATCATCCAGGTCGCGTGCGCTCAGACCGACGCTCGCTATGGCGCGATCGGCGCCCTCGGCGCCACGTCCGCTGACGGGGAGATCGTGCTCGCCGAGTTCGTCACGGAGGGCGTCAGCGCCGCCGTGGCGCGGCGAATCCGCCACCCGCCGAAGGGTCTCGGGATTCTCGGCCACGTCATTCGCGAAGCGCGTCCCCTCCGGCTCGAGGACCTCGGCGCGCACCCCGACTCGGTCGGTTTCCCCGCGGGGCATCCGGCGATGCGCACCTTTCTCGGCGTGCCAATCCGCATTCGCAACGAGGTGTTCGGCAACCTCTACCTGACCGAGAAGCGCGGTGGTCCGTTCACAGCCACCGACGAGACCGTGGCCGTGGCGCTGTCGAGCGCCGCGGGCGTGGCGATCGAGAATGCGCGCCTTCACGATCGTGTGCAGGAACTCGCGGTCCTCCACGAGCGCGAGCGGATTGCGCGGGACCTGCACGACACCGTGATCCAGCGGCTCTTCGCCACCGGCCTCGGCCTCCAGGCGCTTTCGAGGCTGACCGGCGATGTCAGTGTCGCCGACAAGATCCAGGCCGCGGTCGACGATCTCGACACGACCATTCGCGAGATCCGCGCGGTCATCTTCGAGTTGAGCTCCAGTGAACGCGGGGGGTCGAGCTGCCGCGCGCGCGTCCTGGCGCTGGTCGCCGAGATGGCGTCCGCCCTGGGATTCGAGCCCAAGGTTCGTTTCGACGGCCCCGTCGACACCATCGTCGGGCAGGAGCTCGCCGACCACCTGCTCGCGGCACTCCGCGAACTGCTCAGCAACGTCATCCGGCACGCCAAGGCGACCCGGGTCGACGTCCGCATCCAAGCCGGTCTCGAGGTGACCCTCACGGTTGAGGACGACGGTGTCGGCGTGCGCCCCAGGCGTCGCGCCGGCCTCGGGCTCGCCAACCTCGCGGAACGGGCTCGTGCCCTCGGAGGCACCTTCTCTCTGGAGCCGGATCGCGCGCGGGGCGTCCGAGCTGTGTGGTCGGTGCCTCGCGAAACCGCTCGCGAGCGCTGACGGAGGTCAGCCGGCCAACACCCGCTGCCGGTCGGGCCGCTCGAGATTACGCGACACCCGGACGAGAAACGATCGAATGCTCGCTTCGGCGATGCGGTGGAGCAGCAGGAGATCGGCGCGCCGTCCCACGAAGCCGAGGGGCGGGTCGTAGCTGCCCATCAGCGTGATCTGACTGGTCTTCGCGCCGAGCGGGGCGAACTCGAGGTCGCCGTCGAGATGGGGAAACAACCGGGTCGCCCCCGGTGCCCACCAGTGCATCGGCACCACCAGCCGGTCCTCACGCTCGTAGGGATCGGCGAGATCCACCTCGATCGTCTTGCCGAGGCTCGGAATACCGACCAGCGGCGTCAGCCGCAGGGAGAGCCGCTCGCCGTCGCGGTACGCGGCGCCCGCATTGACCGCGATCAGAGCCTGGGGGTCGGCGCGCACGCGCGCCCTGATCTCGTCGAAGTCGCGGTCGATTTGAACGAAATCCTGGATCAACATCTCACGGCCCAGCATCCAACGATCCGGGCGTGGCGGACAGAGCCTCAGGGCGGTGATCCATGTGACCAATGACCCGCCTACACTGAAGCCGTGGGGTCCCATCGAGTTCGCGTCCTGCTCTGCGACGACCATGAGCTGGTGCGGCGCGGACTCCGGGCGCTGCTGGAGTCCGATCTGTCCATCGACGTGATCGGAGAGTCGAGCTCCGCGGACGAGGCGGTGAGGACGGCGGCGGCGGCCATGCCGGACGTCGTGGTCATGGATGTGCGCATGCCGGGTCGTTCGGGCATCGAGGCGTGCAGGGACATCCGGGCTCACCGTCCGGAGACGCGCGTGCTCATCCTCACGTCGTTCGCCGATGACGAGGCGCTGTTCAGCGCGATCATGGCCGGAGCCTCCGGATACGTGCTGAAGCAGATCCACGGCAACGATCTTCTCGACGCCATTCATCGCGTCTCCAAAGGCGAATCACTGCTCGACCCGTCGGTGACGGGCCGTGTTCTGGCACGCATCCGCGGCGACGCCGTGCCCGGTGATTCGGACGACGGCGTCGAGCAGTTGACCCCGCAGGAGCGGCGCATCATCGGCCTGGTTGCCGAGGGTCTGACCAATCGCCAGATCGGTGAGAAGGTGCATCTCGCCGAGAAGACGGTCAAGAACTACGTCAGCAACATCCTGATGAAGCTCGACCTCTCACGGCGCGCCGAGGTGGCCGCGTTCATGGCCAGACGCAAGCGCAGCAACGACGCGCAGGACTGGTCCTAGCTCCCCTCTCGGGACCTTTGCCCCCTCGAAGGGCGCCCGGTGCCGGATCTTCTGGTGTCTTGTGGCACTGGCTGTTCTCCCCCGGTGGCATGAGGATGGGGTGCAGGTCAAACCAAATAAGGAGACACCCACGATGACCAGTGGAATGCGTTGGCGGATTTTCGTACTGCAGGTCGGACTGATCGGCATCCTGGCGTTCGTGAGCGGGTTCGCCTTCTGGGCGAGCAGCTTCGCGACGTCGACCGTGCACGATCAGCTCGCGGCTCAGCAGATCTACTTCCCGGCCGCGGGTACGACTGCGATCACCTCGCTCCCCAAGGTCGACGCGACCGCCATGACCCAGTACGCAGGGCAGCAGCTGCTCACCGGTCAGCAGGCCCAGGTCTACGCGAACAACTTCATCAACGTCCATCTCGGTGAGATCGGCGGCGGCAAGACGTACTCTCAGCTCAGCGCCGCCTCGCAGGCGGATCCGACCAATACGACTCTCGCCGGCCAGGTCCAGACCGTCTTCCGTGGCGACAC
>DAIQQM010000087.1:0-12053 GCA_036786805.1 Candidatus Dormiibacterota bacterium
CAACGAGGGGATCTCGTACGCCGGGAGCGTCCTCGACATGGGCATCGACGCGCACATCATCGACAAGAGCGGCGCGTGGTTCTCGTATGGGGACATGCGCCTCGGCCAAGGTCGCGAGAATGTCCGCGACTTCCTGCGTCAGAATCCCGATCTCCTCGAGGAGGTGGCTGCAAAGGTCCGCATCGCCGCGCTCCCGGAACCGGTGCTGCATGACGCCGTCGTCGAACTGAACGGCGAGGTGCCGCCCCTCCCTGCGCCGGTGGCCTGACGCACCGGCAGCCGCGATCGTGAGGGACGCGCAGACGGAACCCTCGAACCCGGACAGCGCCGACGCCGCGGAGGAGACAGCCCTGCGCATCCTCCGCGGTGCCGGCCAGTCGGCGGCAGCGTTGCACCGTAAGCTCGAGCGACGCGGCTACACGAGCGACGCAGCCCGCGAGGCCGTGCGGCGCTGTGCCGACACGGGCTACGTCGACGACGCGGCGATGGCCGTGTCGGTGGCCGCTCGGCACCGCAGGGCCGGCCACGGTCGTGCGCGTGTCGCGGCGGATCTCAAATCGAAAGGCGTCGCCGACGACCTCATCACCGAGGCGCTCATCGGTCAGGAGGGCGCCGAGGAGGCGGCTGCGCTGGCGATTGCCCAACAGCTCTGGGAACGCTCCGGGAGGTCCGGTCCGCGCGATCAGCGGGCGCGCATGCGCGTGGCAGGGGCACTGCAACGTCGCGGTTTCTCGTCATCACTGGTTGTCCGGGTGATGCGTGGATTGACCTGACGGTCAGAGTCGGCCGGGCTGTCAGAGTCGGTCGTATGGAATACACGCATCTTGGCCGTTCCGGACTGTCAGTCAGCCGCCTGTGCCTCGGCACCATGAACTTCGGCCCCGAAACCGATGAGCCGACCTCGCAACGGATCATGGATGCCGCGCTCGATGCGGGGCTCAACTTCTTCGACACCGCCAACGTGTATGGCTGGAAGAAGGGGGAGGGGATCACCGAGCAGATCGTCGGCCGTTGGTTCGCGCAGGGCGGAGGGCGCCGCGAGAAGGTGGTCATCGCCACCAAGCTCTACGGCTCGATGAGCGACTGGCCGAACGACACGTTCCTGTCGGCCCGCAACATCCGCGCGGCATGCGAGGGCTCGCTCCGACGCCTCCAGACCGACCACATCGACCTCTACCAGATGCACCACGTCGACCGGAACACGCCCTTCGACGAGATCTGGGAGGCGATGGAGGTGCTCGTCCAGCAGGGCAAGGTGCTGTACGTCGGGTCGTCGAACTTCGCCGGCTGGACGATCGCCCAGGCGCAGGAGATGGCGCGAGCTCGACACTTCCTCGGGCTGGTGAGCGAGCAGTGCCTGTACAACCTCGTGGAGCGCCACGTCGAGGAGGAGGTCATCCCGGCCGCGATGCACTACGGCGTGGGCATCATCGCCTGGAGCCCGCTGATGCGTGGCCTGCTCGGCGGCATCCTCGCCAAGCAGCGTGACACGGGCCGATCCGCATCGGAGACCACTCGCAACCTGCTGGCCAGGCATCGCGACCAGATCGAACGCTACGAGGCGTTCTGCGCGCGGCTCGGCGAGCACCCTTCGGCCGTCGGCCTCGCGTGGTTGCTCCGCCAGCCGGGCGTCACCGGGCCGATCGTCGGCCCCCGAACGGTCGAACAGTTCCAGAGCAATCGCCACGCGCTCGACATCAAGCTTGACGATGCGGCGCTCGAGGAGCTGGATGCGATCTTTCCCGGTCCCGGCCCGGCTCCGGAGGTCTGGGCCTGGTAGCGCGGCTCAGGCGCCCAATGGCGCACCGCCGGCACGGTCGAAGCGCACCACCGGCCCGAGGGTGAAGAAGGTCGCCGTCGCGAGCAGGATCCCGAGGATCACCAGGCCGTCGATGCCGAGCAGATGGGCGGCGAAGCCGCCGACCACGGCGCCGATCGCCCCGCCGCCGGCAAGCGCGACGGTGTAGAAGGCCATCAGCGCCGACCGATCGGCGCTCAGGCTTTCCGAGCAGTCGGCGAGGTAGGTCACGGCGGCAGGACCGAAGCCCGCGAGCCAGAGGATGCCGAGGACGAGCAGCGGCGTAACCAGCAGCATCCCGAGGGGGTGGAGGTGATTGATCGCGAGCAGCG
Source organism: Candidatus Dormiibacterota bacterium (assembly GCA_036786805.1). Taxonomy (GTDB): domain Bacteria; phylum Chloroflexota; class Dormibacteria; order Aeolococcales; family Aeolococcaceae; genus Palsa-851. Next base: position 2,131 of record DAIQQM010000087.1, read on the forward strand.
CGACCATGGTCACCCACGCGCCCGGGACGGCACGCCGCATGACGACTGCCGGGCCGAGCCGGGCGACGAACGGCGTCCACAGGATGATGCCCACCAGGAAGACGACGATCCAGCCGATGAGGATCAGGCCGATGATGCGGACGTCGAAGTGATGCATCAGGGATTGCGATGCCACCGCCTGATGCCTGAGCAACGACGGGAGGTTGGCGACAAACGCTCCGATGAGCGCGAACGACATGATCCACGCGGGGAGGAAGGTGCGCATCGGGCCCGGACCGACCGCCGCCTGGAAGACGACCCGCAGCGAATGCACGGGCAGCGGCGGGACCCGCGGCACGAAGACGAGACACACGATCGCGGCGAGGGCGTAGAGACCGGCCAGCAGAACGAAGGCACCCCGGTGCAGCCCGAAGTACGCCACCGAGCCCAGTCCGAATCCCCCGGCATAGCCGATCAGCGTCGATGCCTCGAACGCGCCGCTGGCGCCGGCACGGCGGCGGCGGTCGCCCGAGGTGGCGGCGGCAACCGTGCCCAACGCGACCGGGACGAAGGCGGCGGCGCCGATCCCTTCAAGCAATCGAGCCCCGCCCAGCTCCGCCGGACGCACCCCGAGCGCCACGAGCAGCACCGCGACCACGCAGATGACCGGCCCCGCGACCAGGAAGCGCCGGCGTCCGAACCGATCCGCATATCGCGCGAGGATCGGCGCGAACACCATTTCGCTGAGTGCCTGCGCGGCGCCCACCAACCCGACGTCGACGCCGCTCGGCCGTTGATGCGCAAGGTCGCTGAGCCGGAACTGGACCGCCACTCCGACGCCCACCGCACCGACTCGAAGCAGGCCGCTGGCGACGAGCAGCGCTCCAATCGCTCGCGGAGCCGTATTGCGCAGCTCGTCATCGTCCGGTGCCTGGAGCACGCGGGCGACCTCCCGGTCCGTCACGCCCCTAGGGTAGCCCGCCACAGGTCATTGATCGAAACATGCGGGTCACCCCTTTGCCTCGTACAATGTGATTGGTCTTCCGTCGTGAACGACCGGCCAGAAGCGGGCCGGCCCCGACCGGATCGTCGAGACGCTGCGGGTCTCGCCCCGGTCCCCTTCCCGGCGTGAGGCATTCCAAGCAGGGCGCATCGCGCCCGACCTCCGAGGTTCCATCCCATCGGCATCGAGATCCTCGCCCTGATAGGGCTGGTGATTGTTGCGGCCGCGTTTGCGGCTGCAGCTCTTCTATACGCGCGCAGAACCGTGGCGCAGAGCCGCGTGACGCACGACGCTGATGCCGAACGCCGTCTCGATCAGGTCCGTGCCACCGAACAGGAGGCGAAGTCGGTGCTCCTCGCCGCGAAGGAGGAGGCCGCGCGTCGTCGCGATGAGGCGGAGGCGGAGGTTCGCGAGCGCCGGGCGGAGATCGCACGGCTCGAGCAGCGGACCAATCAGCGCGAGGAGGGACTCGAACGCCGCCTGCGCGAGCTCGACTCGAACGAGCAGCGCCTGACCCGTCGCGAGGCGGAGCTCGAGACCCTGCGGCAGACCGTCGAGGACGAGCGCTCGCTCATCACGAGGGAGCTCGAGCGCGTCGCGGCGCTGTCCGAGCAGGAGGCCCGGCTCGAGGTCATCCGCAGCGTCGAGGGCGAGCTGGTGCCGGAGATCGCCGAGCGGATACGTCAGGCGGAGACACAGGTCCGCGAGGAGGCGGCCGAACGCAGCCGCGAGATTCTCATCGCCGCCATGCAGCGTCAGGCCTCGGAGCAGAGCGGGGAGGCGTCGGTCACCGTGGTCCACCTCCCCTCCGACGAGCTCAAGGGCCGGATCATCGGTCGCGAGGGTCGCAACATCCGAGCCCTGGAGGCCGCGACCGGTGTGGACGTCATCGTCGACGACACCCCTGAGGCGATCGTGCTCAGCTCCTTCGACCCGGTGCGCCGCGAGATCGCTCGCGCGACGCTCGAACGCCTCTTCAGTGACGGGCGGATCCACCCCGCCCGGATCGAGGAGATGGTGGTCAAGGCTCGCAACGAGCTTGCCCAGCAGATCAAGCACGAGGGCGAGCAGGCCTGCCAGGACATCGGGCTCACCAACGTGCATCCGGAGCTCGCCCGCCTGCTCGGCACCCTGCGGTACCGGAACTCCTACGGGCACAACGTCCTCTCGCACAGCCAGGACACCGCGTCGCTCGCCGGGATGATCGCCGCGGAGATCGGGTTCGACGAGCAGATCGCCAAGGAGGCGGCGCTCTTCCACGACATCGGCAAGGCGGTCGAGCACGACGTCGACGGCCCGCACGCGATCATCGGCGGCGAGATCCTCGCACGGCTCGGCCGTCCGGCAGCCGTGGTCCAGGCGGTGCGGTCGCATCACTACGACGAGGAGCCGCGCACGCCCGCCGCCGCCATCCTCATGACGGCCGACGCGATCAGCGCCGCGCGACCGGGCGCGCGCCGGGAGTCGCTCGCCTCGACCATCAAGCGCCTCGAACGCATCGAGGCGATCTCCAATGAGTTCCGTGGCGTCGAGCGCAGCTTCGCGGTACTGGCCGGCAAGGAGCTCCGCGTCCTCGTGAAGCCGGACGAGATCAGCGACGACGAGGCCCAGATCATGGCCCGCCAGATCGCCAAACGCCTCCACGGGGAGGGGAGCTACAGCGGCCGTGTCAAGGTCGTTGTGCTCCGCGAAACGCGCAGCGTCGAGTACGCGAAGTAACGATTGCATCGCGCCACCCCGTGCCCGGTGATGCGGGAGGCGACAATCGCGGCCGATAATGACCACGTCCTACTCACCGCCTTCACATGACGCTCTCGGGGTGACACCCCCATTGGAAATCCTCAAAGTCTCAGCAACGAGCAAGCCGGTCGCGGTCGCAGGCGCGATCGCCGGTGTGGTGCGCACGCAGAAGAAGGTCGAGGTCCAGGCGATCGGCGCCGGGGCGATCAACCAGGCGATCAAGGCGATCGCCATCTCGCGCGGCTACGTTGCTCCGGGCGGTCTCGACCTGGTGTGCATCCCCTCGTTCATCGACATCTCGATCGACGGTGAGGAGCGAACCGGAATCCGCCTGGTGGTCGAAGTCCGCTAGCGTCCGGACGGGGCGCCCGATGGGTGCCGGGGCACACTGCTAGGCTTCGACGATGCCTACGCCGGTTCCGATCCTGAGTGCGTCGGCTCGGGGTTTCTCACCGCTCCCCCTGATCTCGCGCGCGCCGCGTCGCGAGCCCCAGGTGCCGCTGCTCGGGAGAGCGCCACGCGTGCACCTCTGGCATATCGGCTGCCAGATGAACGATGCCGACCGGGAGGAACTGGCCGCACACATCGCCGACATCGGCTGCATCCCCGAGACCGCGCTCGACGACGCCGACATCGCGGTCCTCATCACCTGCACGGTGCGCGACAACGCCGAACAGAAGGTGTTCGGAAAGTTCCGCGAGCTGATTCCCTGGAAACGGGCCCGGCCGGGCCGGGCGATCGCGCTGACCGGGTGCATGGCCGTGGAGCACGGCGAAGCGCTGCTCGGTCGCCTCCCCGAGCTGGATTACGTGTTCGACGTTCGCGAGCCCGACGGATTCCTCGCCAAGCTCCAGGCGCTGCATGCGCCCAACCTCGACGGACCGGTGATCGTGCCCGCCTCGGACCGGCTCAGCGCCTACGTGGCGGTCATGGGTGGCTGCAACGAGATGTGCACCTACTGCATCGTTCCCTTCGTTCGCGGACGCGAGATCAGCCGGCCGCTCACCGAGGTCGTCGAGCATGTCGAGCGCCTCGTCGCGGAGGGTGTTCGAGAGGTCACGCTGCTCGGGCAGAACGTCAACTCGTACCACGACCACGAGCGTCGTGCCCGTCTCCCGGACCTCCTCGCCGCCGTCGACGCCGTCCCCGGTCTGTGGCGCCTGCGCTTCCTCACATCCCATCCGCGCAACGCCGTCCCGGAGCTGTTCGCCGCGATGCGCGACCTGCCCACGGTCTGCGAGCAGCTCCACCTCCCGGTGCAGGCCGGGGACGACAACCTGCTCCGGCGCATGCGCCGCCTCTACAGCGTCGACGAGTACCGGGTGAAGATCGAGGCGGCGGTCGAGACGGTCGGACCGCGCCTGGCGCTCAGCACCGACATCATCGTCGGGTTCTGCGGTGAGACCGATGCCGAATTCGCCGGCACCGAGGCGCTGATGCGCGAGGTGCGCTTCGACACGGTCCACCTCGCCGCGTACTCCGTCCGCCCCGGGACCGCAGCCGCGCGCAGGCAGGACGACGTTCCGCACCACGAGAAGAAGGCCCGGCTCAGTCACCTCCTCGCCATGCAACGGGAGATCGCGGCTGCCCGCAACGCGGAGTACCTCGGCGCAACCGTGGAGATCCTGGTCGACGGCGTCGCCGAGGACGGCAGGCCGTACGGCCGCACACGCGAGAACAAGGTGGCCTGGCTGGCGCCGGGCACCGCGGCGCCCGGCGAGATCCACACCGCCCGGGTGGTCCAGACGACCGCGTGGCAGTTGCACGCACAGCCGGTCGGCGCGGCGGCGTGAGAACGGGCTCGAAGGTTCGGGCTCCGCATCTGGTCGCGGCGGTGCCTGAGGCGCCTCGCACGACGCTCGACCTCGAGACGGCCGGCGACACACCGATCCTTCGTGAATACCGCGCTGTGAAGGCCGAGCATCCCGATGCGATCGTCCTTGCCAGGCTCGGCGACTTCTTCGAGATGTTCGGCGAGGATGCCGAGACCGCGTCACCGATTCTCGGCGTGCAGCTCACCGGAAGGGGGTTCGGCGCTGCCGGCCGCCTGCCGATGTGCGGCGTGCCGCATCAGGCGGCCGTCCAGCACATTCGCAAGCTCCTCGACGCCGGGCAGCGTGTGGCCATCTGGGACCAGGTCGGTGAGGTGGTGGCCGGACGGCTCGTCCGGCGCGAGGTGACCCGCGTGCTGAGCCCGGGCACGGTCGTCGAGGCGGAGTTGCTCGACTCGTCGGCGGTGTCACGCTGTGTCGCACTCTTCGCAGCCAACTGCCGGGTCGGCGTTGCGGCCTTCGATCCGAACACGCAGCACCTCGAGCTCTTCGAGGTCGGCGGCGACCTCGGCAGCGCACAGGTTGCCGATGAGCTCGCGCGACTCGACGCCAGCGAGCTGCTCGTCGAGGACGGCACGCCGATCCCCGGTGCCCTCGGGGCGGTCGCGCCGGTGACAGCGCTCGCCGCGGCGGTCTTCGATCCGACACGCGCGGAGGAGCGCCTGCGCCGCGCCACCGGCGCGACATCGCTGGAGGGACTCGGCGTCACGGCGGTGCCACTGTCGCTGCGCGCCGCAGGCGCCGTGCTCGCCTACTGCGAGCGCGCACACATCGTCATCAGCCAGGACCTCTTCCGCATCGCGGTCAGATCCCCCGACGGGGCGATGCGTCTCGATGCGCATACGCGCACCAACCTCGAGCTGTTCGCTCGCCTCGGCGAGCGCGGGGGCTCACTCCTGCAGCTGCTCGACGCCACCCGGACTCCGATGGGCGTGCGTCTGATGCGCACGCGCCTCCAGGAGCCGCTCACCGACGTGAAGCGGATAACCCGGCGGCTCGACTCCGTCGAGGCGCTGCTCACCGATCGCGACGCGCGGCGGCATCTGCGCGACGCCCTTGGCGGCATCCGCGACCTCGAGCGCCTGCTGGCGCGGTGTGTCCAGCGAATCGCGACCCCGCGCGACCTCGGCGCCGTCCGCGACACGTGCGCCGCCCTCGAGGCCACGGGCGCCGTGGCCCGGGGGGTCGTCGCGGCGACGGAGATCACGGAAGCTGCCGGCCGTTGTCGCGCCCCGAGTGGCCTGCGTGAGGCCCTCGACGCGCTGCTCTGCGAGGATCTGCCACCGAACGCGGCCGACGGTGGCGCGATCCGTTCCGGCGCCGATGCGGAGCTGGACGACCTGCGCGCCGCGGGCAGCAGTGCTCGAACCTATCTCGCCGCGCTCGAGGCGACCGAGCGGGAGCGCACCGGGATCCGCTCGCTGCGCGTCGGCTACAACCGGGTTTTCGGCTACTACATCGAGGTCCCGAACGCGCAGCGGGACCACGTTCCCGGCGACTACTCCCGCAAGCAGACGCTCGCCGGCGCCGAACGCTACGTGACCCCGGACCTGAAGGAGCACGAGGCGATCGTGCTGCACGCCCGCGAGCGAGCCGTCGCACGCGAGCAGGAGCTGCTCGCCAGCGCCGCGAAGCGGATCGCGCTCGAGGCGCGCGCACTCGCCGACGCAGCTGCAGCCGTCGCCACCCTGGACGTCGCGCAATCGCTCGCCACCGTCGCCGAGGAGGAGCACTGGGTGCGGCCCGCCGTCGACACATCCTCGAGCCTGCGCATCGTTGGGGGAAGGCACCCGCTTGTCGAGCGCACGCTCGGTCCGGGCAGGTTCGTCCCCAACGACGTGGACCTCGACGACGATGCGCGCATCGTCGTGCTCACCGGCCCCAACATGGCGGGTAAGTCGACGTACCTCCGGCAGACCGCGACCATCGTGCTGCTCGCGCAGATCGGGTCGTTCGTCCCGGCTGAGGCGGCGACCATCGGGGTGTGCGATCGCGTCTTCACGAGGATCGGCGCGCACGACGACCTGAGCGGCGGACTCTCGACGTTCATGGTGGAGATGGCAGAAACCGCCGCGATCCTCCGGCAGGCGACCGGGCGCAGCCTCGTGATCCTCGACGAGATCGGCCGCGGCACCTCGACGTACGACGGCGTGAGCATCGCCCAGGCCGTGGTGGAGTACCTCCACGATGCGCCGCAGCTGAACTGCCGCACGCTGTTCGCGACGCACTTTCACGAGCTGACCGTGCTCGCAACGCAGCTCCCGAGAGTCCGCAACGCGCGCGTCGAGGTTGTCGAGGAGGGCGCCGACGTCACGTTCCTCCACCGGATCGTCCCGGGTGGCGCCGATCGATCCTACGGCGTGCACGTCGCCAAGCTCGCCGGCATCCCGGGCGGGGTCCTGGTTCGCGCCCGGCAGCTGCTCGCTACCCTCGAGCGCGAGCGCCCGCTCGCGGGCGGCGGGGAGCGAGGTTCCGACCAGCTGACGCTCTCGATCAGCGATCCCGGACCACATCCCGTGATGACGGAGCTCGCCTCGCTCGACCTCGACGGGATGACGCCGATCGCCGCGCTCAACAAGCTCGCCGAGCTGCGCGAACGGGCATCCGCATGATCGCAGTCGCTCCGATCCGGCGGCTCCCGCAGGTGGTCGCCGACGCCATCGCGGCAGGGGAGGTCATCGAACGTCCGGCGTCGGTCCTCAAGGAGCTGGTCGAGAACGCCCTCGATTCCGGCGCACGCCGGATCGACGTCGCCATCGAGGGGGGCGGCCTGGTGCGCATCCTCGTCGCGGACGACGGCTCGGGCATCCCGGAGGGGGATCTCGAGCTCGCGGTGGAGCGCCATGCGACATCGAAGATCGCGGTTGCCGACGACATCGCCCGTGTCCGCACGCTCGGGTTCCGGGGCGAGGCGCTGGCGAGCATCGCCGCGGTGTCGGAGCTGCGCCTCACCACACGGACTCGAGGGTCCAGCGGGGGCGCGAGCCTGCACGTCCGGAACGGCGAGGTCCTGGCACGGACGGCGGCGCCCGGCGCTCCGGGCACACGCGTCGAGGTCTGCGAGCTCTTCGCGGCATCGCCGGCCCGGCTGCGATTCCTGCGCTCGGTGGCGACCGAGGCGAGCGCGGCGGTTCGCGTCGCCGCCGATCTGGCGCTCACCCACCCGGAGGTCGCGTTCACCTGCCGCAATGACGGGCGGGTCGTGCTGCGCACCGCCGGGGGCACGCTCCGCGACACGATACGGGCGGTGATCGGCGCGCGTGCCGAACGCGATCTGATCGACCTCGATGCGCCCGGCCCGATCGCGATCGGCGGCGCGATCTCGTCACCGCACGCGCATCGGGCAACCCGGAGCGGGCTCGTGCTCATCGTCAACCATCGGCTGGTGCACAACCGGGCATTGCTCGCGGCCATCGACGAGGCGTATCGCGGGTTGATCCCCGGCGGCCGCCACCCCTACGGTGTGGTGACCGTCGACGTGCCCGGCGAGAGCGTCGACGTCAACGTGCACCCTGCCAAACGCGAGGTGCGATTCAGCGACGAGCGTGGGGTGTTCAGCGTGCTCCAGCGCGCCTGCTGGGCCGCGCTCCGCAGCGCACCCGCGCTGGGTGCCGGCGGGTCTGTCCCTTCCGTCCTGGCGAACGGAACGCTCGAAGTCCGCGACGCCTTCATCGTGGGACGCGCTCACGCCACGAGCCGGCCGTTCGGGCCGGCGTCCTGGAGCGCCGAGCCGGCGGACGCTGGAGCGCCGGCGTCCGACGTGCCGCCGATGCTCCCCGCCCTCGACGCCCTCGGCCAGGTCGGAAGCGGGTTCCTTCTCGCCACGGCCGGCGACACGGTGGTCCTCGTGGATCCCCATGCGGCTCACGAGAAGGTGCTCTACACGGAACTGGTCGCCCGCTTGCGCGACGGTGTCCCGGAGGCGTCCGGCTCGCAGTTGCTGCTCATGCCGGTGGTGGTGGAGTGCGGCCCCGACCGGGCTGCACGAGTTGCGGACGAACATGACTTTTTCTCGCGGTGGGGTTTCTCCATCGAGCAGTTCGGACCGGGTGCGGTGCGCTGCACCGCCGTCCCCATGAGCGCCGCGGGAGCCGATCCGGAGGCGATGGTCGCGGAGTTGATCGAGCGCCTCGACGAGCGTGACTCCGGCACCGACGAGCGCCGTCACCGGCTTGCCGCGCTGGTCGCGTGCCACGCGGCGGTTCGATTCGGAGACCGGCTCGACATCGTTGCGCAGCAGCGGCTGCTCGATCAGCTGGTCGCCACTCCCGGGGGAACCACCTGCCCGCACGGCCGGCCGTCGGTGCTCATGCTCGACGACGCCATGCTCCGCCGAGCCTTCCGGCGGCCGCCGCGATGACCCGCCCGATGGTCATCATCGTCGGGCCGACCTGCTCCGGCAAGACGGCGCTCTCGGTGGCGACCGCCAAGGCGCTCGACCTCGCGGAGATGCTAAACGCCGACTCCCGCCAGGTCCGACGCGGGCTCCGGGTCGGCACCTGCGCGCCCCGCCCGTCGGAGCTGCAGGGGGTGCGCTGCCATCTGCTCGATCTCTGCGACCCGGGCGAGACCTTCACCATCGCCGACTGGCTGGCCGCGGCGCGACGGGTCCTCGAACGGCTCGATCGCGCCGGGAGTCGCGCCGTCGTCGCCGGCGGCACGGGCCTCTACGTCACGGCCCTGGTCGACGGCTTCGACCTCGCGCAGGTGCCGCCGGACCCGGTCCGGAGGGCCGACCGATCCGAACAGGCGGCCACTCCCGAGGGGCTCGCGACGCTGGCCGCCGAACTGCGCGAGCGTGACCCGGCCGGAGCGGTCGAGATCGACCAGCGCAACCCGCGTCGAGTGATCCGCGCACTCGAGATCCTCGATGCCAAGGGTGGCTCGATCATCAGTGCGCGCAAGCGCGCCGCCACGCGACGCCCAGTGGTGATGATCGGGCTGGACGTCGCCCGCCCGGTGCACGCGCGCTGGATCGAGCATCGCATCGCCGGCATGTTCGACAGCGGCGGCATCCAGGACGAGGTCCGCTGGCTGCTCGGGCGCGGGCTCGACCGGGAGGCCGTCGGCTCCTGCGGCATCGGGTACAGCGAGGCGCTTTCGCTCATCGAGGGACATCTCGATCTCGAGGCGGCCATCCAGGCGACGATGCGCCGAACGCTCCGGTACGCCCGAGCGCAGCGCACGTGGTTCCGGCGCGATCCCCGGATCAGGTGGTTCCGCCCCGATCTGACCAGCTTCGACCAGATGCTCGCCGAGGTCCTCGACGTCGTGGCTTCCGCCCAAGCCGGGAACCAGCATACCGACGCCGCTTCCTAGGAGACTGCTGAGCAATTCGCCTCAGGATTGCTCGAGTGTGAGTCAATCTG
>DAIQQM010000088.1:0-11853 GCA_036786805.1 Candidatus Dormiibacterota bacterium
AGCGTTGCCCGACCCGGAACCGTCGTCCTCAATACGCTGGCGCAGATCGACAAGACGATCCCTCAGGTCAGCGGCACGCTCATATTCCAAATCCTTGGCGGCGCGCTTCATCTCCTTCTCCACGTCCTTGGCGAGGCGGAGCACCTCGTCGGGCGGCAAACCGGACGCTTCCTGGAACGCAGCCGCGCGGAGCGACTGCTGGTCCCGATGCGACTCCATCTGGTACACGGCCTTGACGATCGACAGCGGCGTGATGTCGTGCTCGACGTTGTATGCGACCTGGATGGCGCGGCGCCGGTCGGTCTCCGCGATGGCCTTCTCCATAGCGTCCGACCGCCGGTCGGCATACATCACCACGTGCCCGAACACGTTGCGCGCTGCCCGTCCGACCGTCTGGATCAGTGAGCGGTACCCGCGAAGATATCCCTCCTTGTCGGCGTCGAGGATGCCGATGAACGACACCTCGGGGAGGTCGAGTCCCTCGCGCAGGAGGTTGATCCCCACGAGGACGTCGAAGACGCCGAGGCGCAGGTCGCGGATGATCTCGACGCGCTCGAGCGTGTCGATATCGCTGTGCAGGTAACGGACTTTGATGCCCGCCTCACGGAGATAGTCGGTGAGGTCCTCGGCCATCTTCTTGGTCAGGGTGGTGATGAGGCAGCGCTCGTGGCGCTCGATGCGGCGTCGCATCTGAGCGATGAGATCGTCGATCTGCCCATGCGACTCCTTCACCTCGATGGTCGGGTCCACGAGGCCGGTCGGACGGATGATCTGCTCGACCACCTGGGTCGCGCGGCTCTCCTCGTAAGGACCCGGCGTGGCGCTGACGTAGATGATCTGGCCGATCATCGAGTCCCACTCGGCGAACGTGAGCGGGCGGTTGTCGAGTGCCGAAGGGAGCCGAAACCCATACTCCACCAACGGAATCTTGCGGGCGCGATCCCCCTTGTTCATGCCGTCGATCTGGGGAACGGCAACGTGCGACTCGTCGACGATGAGCAGCGCGTCATCGGGAAGGAAGTCGAGCAGGCAGTGGGGGCGCTGGCCCTCCGCGCGATCGCTGAGGTGGCGGGAGTAGTTCTCGATGCCGGCGCAGGTTCCGGTCTCACGCATCATCTCCATGTCGAAGTTGGTGCGCTGGCGGAGCCGCTGCGCCTCGAGCAGGCGGCCCCGCGATTCGAGCAGTTTCACGCGGTCCTCGAGCTCCGCCTCGATGGACACGAGCGCGCGTTCCATCTGCTGCTGCGGGGTCACGTAGTGCGTCGCGGGGAAGACGGTGAGCTCGTCGCGCATGGTGAGGATCTCGCCGGTCAGGGCATCGAAATCCTTGATCGACTCGATGGTGTCGCCCATGAACTCGATGCGGGTTGCGATCTCCTCGTACGCGGGCTGGACATCGACGACGTCGCCGCGGACCCGGAAGCGGGTGCGCCCGAAGTCCATGTCGTTGCGCGCGTACTGGAGGTCGGAGAGCTTGCGCAGCAGGATGTCCCGCCGCCACGACTCCCCCCGCTTGACCGTGATCGACTCGCCGAGGTAGTTCTCCGGCGAGCCGATGCCGTAGATGCAGGAGATGGACGCCACGACAACCACGTCGCGACGGGTCAGCAGCGCACGCGTCGCGCTGTTGCGCAGCCGGTCGATCTCGTCGTTGCGCGACGAGTCCTTCTCGATGTACGTGTCGGTACGCGGGATGTACGCCTCGGGCTGGTAGAAGTCGTAGTACGAGACGAAGTACTCAACCGCGTTCTTGGGGAAGAACTCCCGGAACTCCGCCCAGAGCTGGGCGGCGAGCGTCTTGTTCGGCGAGAGCACCAGGGTCGGGCGCTGCTGCTCGGCGATGACGTTGGCGATCGTGAAGGTCTTGCCCGACCCGGTCACGCCGAGAAGGATCTGCTCACGCTGACCCTCGGTCAGGCCGCGATTGAGCGCCTTGATCGCCGCGGGCTGATCCCCGGCGGGTTCGAAGGGCGCGAGCAACTCGAGAGCGGGCACCCGTCGAGTCTAGTCGGTGCCGGACTCCCACCGAACTCGCCTCAGGTCAGCGAGCGATAGATCTCCTCGAGACGCCAGCCGATGGCATCCCACGAATGCTCGGCGAGCACCACCTCGCGTCCCCGCATCCCTGCCTCTGCCCGACGGGCTGGGTCGGCGAGCAGGTCCGCCGCCGCGACGCGCAGTGCGGTGAGATCGCCGGGGGGAACCAGGATCCCACCGGTCCCGACGGCATCCCTGAGTCCGTCGACATCGAAGCCCACCACAGGCGTCCCCGCGGCCTGGGCTTCGAGCGCGACCATCCCCAGGCCCTCGAAGCGCGACGGCATCAGGACGAGCGCGGCGCGGGCGTACTCGCGGTCCAGCGCCTCGCGACCCAGGGCGCCCAGGTACTCGATGCGTCCGCCACTTGCCTCCGCAGCGCGCCCGACCTCGGCGGCGAGGCTGCCGCCACCCACCACCACGCCGTGCACACCTCGGTCGGCCTCGGTGAGCGCCTGGAGCACCGAGACCGCATCGAGCACGCCCTTCTCGCGCTCCATGCGACTCACGAAGAGCACCCGCCCGTCCTCGTGCTCGACGCCGGGAAGATCGACCGCGTCGACCCCGTTGGAGAGCACCTCGATGCGCGACGCCGGGATTCCCATCTCCAGCAGCGCGTTCGCGGTGGATCGCGAGACCGGCAGCACGATCGCGGCGCCGCGGTATGAGCGCGCCTCGAGGCCGTTCAGCATCCGCTTCACCGAGCCGCGTGAGTGCGCCTGCCGGTACGTGTGATGCGCGGTGTACACGAGCGGCGCTCCCAGCTTCTTCCAGAGGAGCACCCCGCCGGGCCCGCCCTGGGCGTGGATGACGTCCGGCGACGCGCGCATGAGAATCTGGGGGTAGCGGTTGAGCTGCAACGAGAGGTCGAGCGGCGCGCGCCCGGTGCGGCGCGCGAAGGCAATCGCATGCTCGCCACGACCCGAGATGGTGTGCACCCGCACGCCGCGGCGCTCGAGCGCGGCGCGCATCCCGTGCACGACGACACCCTGCCCGCCGAGCGGGGGATCGTCGTCGTAGCTTGCGATGGTGACGCGGGTCATCGCTGGCAGCTCGCGCAGTAGACGGTGGTCCGCCCTGCGTTCACAGTCCGGCGCAGCGTCTTCCCGCATGCGAAGCACGGCATGCCGGCGCGCCCGTACACCTGGAGGCGCTCCTGGTTGCTGCCGCGTGCATTCCACACATCGCGGTAATCGTCGACGCTGGTGCCCCGGTTGACCACCGCGGCGGTGAGGACGCGACGGATCGCATCGAGCAGGGCAGCACGCTCTCGCCGCGTGAGCCGGTGGCAGCGCCGTGTGGGGCGGACGCCCGCCATGAAGCACGCCTCGTCGATGTAGATGTTGCCGAGCCCCGCCACCCCCTTCTGATCGAGCAGCGCGGCCTTCACCGTTCTCGTGGTGGTGCGCAGCACCGCGTCGAGCCGGTCCTGTGAGAACGCGTCGGAGAGAGGTTCGACGCCAAGTCGAGGCAGCACCCGCGCGGTCGTGAGCGCCTCGCGAGAGCCGTAGGCGACGCGGCCGAAGCGGCGCGCGTCGTCGAAGCGAAGCTCGCGGCCGTCGTCGAGCGAGGCGCGGATGTGGGTGTGCTTCGCGACCGGGGCGTCCGCGTCACACACCAGGAGGTGCCCCGTCATGCCGAGATGCACCATCAGCTCGTCGCCGGAGTCGAGTCCCAGGAGCAGGTACTTGCCCCGTCGCTCCACCGCCTCGAAGCGCTGCCCGGTGAGCAGCGCCGGGAGCATCCTGCCGTCCGGGACGCGCACCACGTCGGGGCGGTCGACGATCACGTGCTCGATGCGCCGGCCGGTGACCGCACCGCGAAGATCGCGGGCGACGGTTTCCACCTCGGGGAGTTCCGGCACCTCAGTTCCTCGCGACGGGCGTCATGTCCCCCCAGTTGTCGCCCACCTTGACATCAACGTCGAGCGGCACCTTGAGTGCCTCCGCGGCACCCATGCGGTCGCGGAGGAGCACGACCAGGTCGTCGACCTCCTCGGCCGGCGCCTCGAGGAGCAGCTCGTCGTGCACCTGAAGGAGGATTCGACTGCGCAGTCCGCGCACGCGAAGCGCCTCGTCGACGAGGATCATGGCCTGCTTCATGATGTCCGCGGCGCCACCCTGAATCGGCATGTTCACCGCCATGCGCTCGGCCGCGAAACGGAGCTGCCGGTTGGCCGCGCGGATATCCGCGATGTAGCGGCGTCGGCCGATGAACGTCTCCACCCAGCCGTACTCGCGGGCGTGGTTGCGAACCCCCTCGAGGTACGCGGTGACCGCGGGAAAGTTGCCGAAGTAGGTATCGATGAAGGCATGCGCCTCCTCGCGACTCATCCCCGTGTCGCGGGCGAGTCCGAAGTCGCTCAGCCCGTACACCACACCGAAGTTGACCACCTTGGCAATGCGCCGCATGTCGGGCGTGACCGCGTCCGGCTCGACGGCGTACACCTGAGCGGCCGTGCGCCGGTGGATGTCCTCGCCTCGCTGGAATGCCGCGATCAGCTCCGGCTCACCGGTCACGTGGGCGAGCACGCGGAGCTCGACCTGCGAGTAGTCGGCGCTCACCAGACGCTGGCCGGTGTCGGCATGGAAGGCACGTCGGATGCGCTGCCCCCACTGGGTGCGCACCGGAATGTTCTGCAGGTTCGGATCGGACGACGACAGCCGCCCGGTCGTCGCCACCGCCTGGTTGAACGACGTGTGCACGCGTGAATCAGCCGTGCAGAGCAGCGGCAGCGCGTCGACGTAGGTGCTCTTCAACTTGGTGAGCTGCCGCCACTCGAGGATGAGGTCGACCACCGGATGCTCGCCGCGCAGGGCCTCCAGCGTGTCGGCGTCGGTGCTGCGTCCGGTCTTGGTCTTGCGCCCGCTCGCGAGGCCGAGGTCGTCGTAGAGAAAACGGCCGAGTTGCTGGGTGCTCCCGGGGTTGAACGTGTACCCGGCGACCTCCTGGACCTCGCGCTCGATTTCGATGATCCGGGCGTGCATCTCGGCACTGATCGATCCGAGGAGGTCGCAATCCACGGCGATTCCCTCGATCTCCATGGCCGCGAGGATCGGGACCAGCGGCAGTTCCATGGTGTCGTGGAGCCGCGTCGCTCCGGCGCGCTCCATGTCGCGTGTCAGCGCATCGCCGACCGGATCGAGCAGCCCGACCCAGACGCCGTAGTACGCCGCCGCCTCCTCGACGGGCACGTCGGCGATTCCACGCTTGGAGCGACCGCTTCCCAGCAGCGTCTCCTCTGCCTCGACGCTCAGCGCGCTGAGATCGTGGGCGAGCACCGGCAGCGCCGGGACCTTGAGGCGCGAGTTGGTGAGATACGCCGCGAGCAGGGCGTCGAACTGGAGACCCTGGATGGCGATACCGCGTCGACGCCAGGCGAGCACCTCGCGCTTCAGGTCATAGCCGCGCTTGGCGATCGAGCTGTCGGCGAGGACCTCCTCCAGCGCAGCCACGGCTGCGGCATCAGCGTTGCGCTCGAGGCCCGCGTGCCAGACCGGCATGTAGTACGAGATGTCCTCGCCTCGCGGCGCGAACGCGACGCCGATGAGGTCGCCGCTCCTCGGGCTGCCGTCGACGACCGTTCGCACGGCCATCGCACCGGCCGCTCGGATGCGCTGCACGGCGTCGGCGGCCTGATGTGCGTCGATGACGATCTCGACATCGGTTGCCGGCGTCTGCAGATCGCCGGGCGGAGCGGTGTCAGGGGCGGATCCCGACGAGGTCGCCCCGGGACTCGACCCGTCCTCGACCGCACGACCGGGAAGGCGCGGCAGCAGGCTGCGAAACTCGAGCCGGTCGAACAACTCGCGAACCGCGTTCTCGTCATAGTGGAAGAGACGCGCGCCCTCCAGCGGAAGGTCGACGTCGACGTCCACCTTGATCGTCGCGGTCCACTTGCTCAAGCGCGCCTGGTCGATGTGGCTTTCGAGCGCGCGCTTCACGCGCCCGTCCGGCATCGTGGGCACCGCGTCGAGCACATTCTCGAGCGGTCCGTACTGCTGCACCAGTGACATCGCCGTCTTCTCACCGATGCCGGGAACACCCGGAATGTTGTCGCTCGGATCGCCCTGCAGCGCCTTGAAGTCGACGACCAGCGGCGGCTCGAAGCCGTAGCGCTCGTGAACCTTGTCGACGTCGTAGATGATCGTGTCGCTGATCCCGCGACGGCTCGCGAAGACGCGGATGTGCTCGGTGACGAGCTGGAGCACATCGAGGTCACCGGTGAGGATGATCACGTCGAGTCCGGCGGCCTCCGCTTTCTGCGCGAGCGTGCCGATGACGTCGTCGGCCTCGAAGGTGGGGATCTCGATGATGGGGATGCCGAGTGCAGACACGACCTCGCGCGCCCACGGAAACTGGGCTCGGAGCTCCTCAGGCGCGCGCAGCCGTTGTGCCTTGTACTCCGGGAACTTCTCGTGCCGAAACGTGGGACCCGGCGGGTCGAATGCGGCGATGGCGTAGGTGGGAGTCGTGTCGTTGAGCGCCTTGAAGAGCATGGATGTGAAGCCGTAGGCGGCGTTGGTCATCTCGCCGCGGCTGTTGCTCAACGCGGGCATCGCGTGGAAGGCGCGGTACACGAGGTTGTGCCCATCCACCAGGAGCAAGGTCTCGCGAGCCACAGCGAACCATGGTAGCGGCGTGGCATGGACCACCTCGGCAGCACACTCCCGGGGTTATGATCGAGGCATGGCCGACCTGGTGGAGATGACCGTCGACAGCATCAGGGTGCACATGCCGACCGGCCAGCACGTCGTCATCCTCAAGGAGAAGACGGCTGATCGGTACCTCCCGATCTGGATCGGCATCAACGAGGCCAATGCGATCGCGCTGAAGATCACCGGGATCACCCCGGAGCGACCGATCACGCACGACCTGCTCGCCAACCTCCTCAGCGCGGTCGAGGTGACCGTCGACAGGATCGTGGTCACGTCGCTCAGCAACGAGGTCTTCTACGCGCGGATCCTCGCCCAGGTTGATGGGCGGCGGCTGGAGATCGACTCGCGGCCGTCCGACGCCATCGCCGTCGCCGTGCGCGTTGGAGCCGGCATCTTCGTCGCCGACGAGGTGCTCGACAAGGCCGGCGTCCTCCCCGAGGCGGACAAGGACGGCGAACTCGGCGAGGCCGACCCGGAGAGCGAGGAGCGCCTCGCCAAGATCCGCGACTGGGTGAACACGCTCAACCTCCCCGACCTCGGGACCGGCGCCTCCGAGAGCTAGCCTCGCCTCAGGCGCGGAAGAGCGACCAGAACCCCGGATCCTCGAAGCCGAGCCGCCACGCGGCGATCCCCGCCAGGTGGTAGGACTGCACCAGCGCAACCTTCCTCGCCAGGCTGTCCGCATCGTCGAAGTAGGTGGTGAGCGAGCCGTCCGGCGAGAGGATGTACGGGGTCTGCGCGCTGAAGTCGTAGTCGACGCGGGCTCCCGGGATTGAGAGCGCGTTGTAGAGGACGTTCGAATAGGCCGCCGCGCCCCCGAGGCTGCCCCAGGCACGGCCGTAGAGCGGGACGCCGAGGAGGACGTGCGCGGGGGTGAGATCCGGCAGGGTCGCCTCGAGGATGGCGCTGTCCCAGTCGAGACCCGCCACGGGCCCGGGCGTGCCCCCGTTGCCGTGCTCGTCGTACGCCATCAGGTCGACGTAGTCGGCCACCTTCCCGATGGCCGCGATGTCATAGGCCGCGGAGTACGGGTTGACGCCGGCGAAGTCGTGGGGAACGACATCGACGATCAGCTTGGCGTTGTGGGCGTGCAGCGCGGTCGCGAGCTGCCGCACGAATGCCGTGAACGGGGCCTTGTCGGCGGCGAGCATCCCCTCGAAGTCCACGTTGATGCCGCGGTAGCCGTCGTAGCGCACCGCGGCCAGCATCTCGTTGATCAGGACGTTGACCGCCTTCGGGCTGTTGAGCAGCTGGTCGGTCGTGGTGGGATTCGCCGAGTCGTTGGCGAGCGAGGGCCAGATCGGCAGGCTCGCCGCACCGGCTCGGCCGACCGCCGACTGGTCGGGCGTCCCCAGGAGCGTGCCGTTCGCCTGAGCCTGCCATCCGGTGGGAGTGACCTGAGCCACCGCGCCCAGGTGGAACGCGAGCGACGAGTTGGAGGTCGCGGTGTTGATCACGAACGCGTCGACGGGGATGCCGGTGACCCTGGGTGGCCCGGGCACGGTGACCCGGCGCACGGTGTGACGAGGGATGCCGACCAGCGAGAGCGTGATCCCCGCATCCAGGTGCGCGTCGCCGGCGGTGGGGATGGTCGCGGGGAGTGTGATCGACGCCGGTGGCCGGCTTCTCCAGGTGACCCGTGCGTGCGTGCCGTCGATCCAGGTCACCGTTGCGCCCGTCAAGGCCGCGGCCACGGCCCCCTGGTCGGGGGCGTCGTCGAACACGGCATCGACGACCAGGCCACTCGCCGGGTCGATGTGCGCCGCGAGCATCGCGGCCGTGGCAGGGATGACCGTGAACGTGATGTTCTGCGTGGCCAGCCCCGATACGGCGACCGACATGCGATGGCTCGACGAGAGCGGGAGCAGCGGCCTGACAGTGGCCAGCAGGTCCTGGCCCTGGCTGGCGAGGCCAAGACCCCTGCCATCGAGCGTGACCGTGACATCCGAGGCCTTGAGCGGCGCACCGGTCGCATGGAGCCGGAGATCGAGGTTGGGGGGCACATCGGCGGACCCCGAGCGGAGGCCGACGCCACCTGCCGTGATCACGACGTAGCCGTAGTTGGGGGGGGAGCCGAACCCGCTGAAGCTGCAGCCGGAGACCAGCAGCGCCACAGCCAGGCACGCCAGGCGGCGGTGCATCGCCTTCCAGTCTAGTGAAGGAGGTGTGCCCCGGACCGCTCGACGCGGGCTCAGCCTGTGGTCAGCGTCAACTCCGCCTTGAGCGCCGGGCTGTTCGGACCCGTGAAGCCCGCGGGGATCGTGGCAGTGACGTGGATCTCGGTGTTCGCGGCCGTGCCGGCGGGGACCACGAAGCTGAGGAGCGGGCCCGCGGCTCCGGCGGCCTGGTAGGCAGAGGCTCCGCCATTGCCCCCAGCTCCGGCGGCCTGCGGGATCTGAAGATCGGCGGCGTTTGCCGAGCCGAAGCTGATCGGGGCGTTTGCGGTGCCGACCCCGATTGACACGCAGGGCAGAACCGCTCGAGCCGCCGGCCCGGTGGCCGCCGACCCCGGATTCGAGATCGCCGCAACGGGGACGGAGAGCTGCGCGTACACGAGGACCCGCTGACCCGGGGTGGCCACGAGCGTCGGCGCGGCGAGCACCAGGTGGACCGCGGGTTGCGCCGGGTCGGTGGCAAGATCCTCCTGCGTGAACGAGACCGGCGGCGAGGCTGCAGTAATCGGAACGATCTGCGTGCATGCCGTCGTGGCCACCGCCGGGCCGGGCACCTCCGCGATCGAGTGCTGGTTCGTGGAGGGACCGCTCGTGGCCGGGGTCGCACCATTCCCATGCGCCAGCGCGAAGACGACGAGGACGATCGCGATCCCTCCCGCGAGCGCCGTCGCCGGGAAGCGGCGCACCAGCCCGAGGTTGAACCAGCTCAGTCCGATGGTCGGCCGGGCCGGCCGTTCGGCGACAGGAGGTGTCGACGGAAGATGGACCACGTGCGGCATCGGCGCCCGGGGCAGCTCGCGCAGGGCTTCGATGGTGGCCCTGAACTCCGCATAGGCCTCGGCGCAGGGTGCGCACGACTGGATGTGGGCCTGGAAACGCGCCTCGTCGACGGGCGAGAGATCGTCCTCGTATGCGGAGGAGAAGAGGTCGTCGAGGTGACGGCGCGGACTCATGCGTGCTCCTCCGCGAACCCCGGAGCCGCCGCGGTCCCGCGCAGTGCCTTCGCAAGCATCGATCGGGCCCGGTTCAGCCGCGACTTGACCGTACCGATCGGGACACGCAGGGCCTCCGACATCTCCTCGTAGCTCAAGTCGTTGACGTCTCTGAGGACGACCACGGCGCGGAAGTCGGGATGGAGAGTCAGGAGGGCCTCGCGAACTGCGGCGATGCGCTCGCGCGACAAGGCGCTCGCCTCGGGACCCATGGCGGGGTCGGGCAGCTCGACGATATTGCCCTGGGCGTCCTCGAGCGGGTCGGCGGGCCGCCGGACGGTCCGGCGCTGGACGTCGTGACTGCAGTTGATGGCGACGCGGAACAGCCACGCCCGGATGGTCTGCCCACGAAGCACCGGGATCCTGACGTAGGCGCGAAGAAAGGTCTCCTGCACGACGTCGGCCGCATCTGCCGGGGTCCCGAGAATCCTGAGTGCCATCGTGTAGAGCTCATCCTGGTGGCGAGTGACAATTGCTGCAAAGGCATCGCGGTCGCCGCGGCGTGCCCGCTCGAGGAGCGCCTCGTCGTCCATGCATTTGAGGGTACGCGGCGGCGGGCATTCCGGTTCCCGTCAGGAGCCGGTACGCTGTCCACCCGGCCGGGGTGGCGGAATGGTAGACGCAGCGGTCTCAAAAACCGCCGAGGGCAACCTCGTGAGGGTTCGACTCCCTCTCCCGGCAGGCCGGTTTTGAATTCAAATCGCGGATTTTGCGCGCCTCGGAAGCCACCCGCCCGTTGACGCCAGGACGCTAATACCCCTACAGTACCCCTACAGTACCCCTACAGATTCCGGCGTTTGGAGGACGGGGTGACAAGCAGGCGCCGAGGCCTTGGCGAAGGGACGATCCGGGAGCGACGCCCGGGCCAGTGGGAGGCGCGCGTCACGGTCGGCTTCGACGCGAGAGGTCGCCAGAACCGGCGCAGCCTCTATGGCAAGAGCCGCGCCGACGCGGTCGCGAAGATGAACGCGGCCATCCGCGGACTCGCCCTCGGGGTGGCGCCGGCCTCCGACCGGCAGACGGTGGGCGACTTTCTCGGCACCTGGATCGAGGGGCAGACCAGCATCCGCCCGACCACCATGCGGCGGTACCGCAGCCTCATCAAGTACCAACTGATCCCTCTGTTGGGGAGGGTCAAGCTGGCGCAGCTGACGCCGCAGCAGGTGAACATCGCCATGCGCCACGCGGTCGCCGGCGGCCTGGCGCCGCGAACCGTCAACCATGCGCGCGCGGTCCTGCGCTCGGCCCTGGCTGACGCGCAGCGATGGGGCACGGTGGCTCGCAATGCCGCGGCCCTCGCCGAGCCCCTCGAGGTGTCCGCGACGCGGGCAGCCTCGGTTCGCCCCGAGGAAGCGCGAGCGATCCTTGACGCCTTTCGCGGCACCGAGCTGGAAGCGGTCGTCGGCATGGCGCTGTATCTCGGCATGCGTCAGGGTGAGATCCTCGGACTGCGCTGGGAGGATGTCGACCTGGAGCGCAAGGTGCTGCGCGTCACCGGCGCACTGCACCGCATCCCTCGTGACCAGCGATCCGATCCGGAGGTGCTCTTCAAGATCCTCGAGCCAAAGACGAAGCGGTCGCGGCGGACGTTGCGGATTCCCGATCCCCTTGTCGAACTGCTCGCGGTCCAGCGGCAGCGACAGCGCGAGGATCGCCTTCACATCGGATCGGCCTGGCACGAGCCGATCGCCGGGCTGGTGTTCACGCGCCCCACCGGTCATCCGGTGGAGCCGACCGGGATGACCCATCGGTTCGAGACGGCCCTTCGCCGAGCCGGCCTGACCGTGCGTCGCTTCCACGATTTGCGCCACGCCGCCGCGACTCTGATGCTGGCGAGCGGGACGGAGTTGAAGGTGGTCAGCAGCGTGCTCGGACACTCCACGATCGGGATCACCGCCGACACGTACGCAGACGTCCTCCAGGAGCTGTACGACGACGCGGCCGACCGGATCACCCGCCTGATCACCACGGGTTGACGTGCCGCGGATCAGC
>DAIQQM010000089.1:0-10312 GCA_036786805.1 Candidatus Dormiibacterota bacterium
GCGCAGCTCGTTGGTGGCGGCGTGGAGGGAGACCGCGAGTGTCACCGGGATACCGGATGCGGCGAGCTGCTCGATGCCCGGCACCACCCCGCTCGTGGACACCGTGATCCTGCGCGGGCTGATACCGGCGCCGTCGGTGAGGCCGCGAAGCGACTCCAGCGTTGCGGCGACATTGGCCAGCGGCTCCCCCATTCCCATGTACACGATGTGAGTCACCGGTCCGAGCCCGCGCCGGTGGAGCGCGCTCGAGGCGGCGCGCACCTGGTCCACGATCTCGGCGGCGGTGCAGTTGCGTCGCAATCCCATGTGTCCGGTGGCGCAGAACGGGCAGCCGATCGCGCAGCCCACCTGGCTGCTGACGCAGACCGTGGATCGGCGCCGCGAGCCGGCCCGCGCCGGCGTTTCCATGGCGACCGTCTCGATGGTCTGCCCATCCCTGAGGCGGCAGAGCAGCTTGATCGTCGCGCCCGAGTCGGCGAGCAGCTCGGTGTCGACGGCGACGGTCGAGAACTCGAATTCGGCGGCCATCGCCAGACGCAGCGGCGCGGGGAGCTGGTGCATCCCGTCGAATGCGGCGACGAAGGGCTGCCATACCGCCGCCTGGATCTGGCGTGCCCGCCAGGCAGGTTCGCCGAGACGGGCAAGCGCATCGATCACGGCGGTTTCGTCCGCGGTGCTCAGGGCACGGGTGGGCATGAGTCCATGGTACGAGCGGGCGCGCCGGCCGCCGTGAACCACGTAGGCTGCCCGCATGAATGGGGTGCTCGGCGCCGTCATCGGTGTGCCCGCGACGATGCTGGTTGCGGGTGGCCTCGGCATCATCGGCCTCAGCATCTACACCCGGCTTATCGGGACCCGGCGGGGCAAGCGCCCGATCCACTGGGGGCATGTGACGCTGGGCACGGTGATGTTCGCCCTGGGGGTGGTCCTCGTCTGGGTCGAGGTGATCACGGTCGGAGCCGGGTAGCGCTCCTAGCGGTGGCCGATGAGGCTGAGGAACTCGTTGCGCGACTTGTCGTCGTCGCGGAAGCTGCCGGTCAGCGATGAGGTGACGGCCGAGCTGTTCTGCTTCTCCACGCCGCGCATCGCCATGCAGAGGTGGATCGCCTCGATGACGACGCCGACGCCCCCCGGCTCGAGGATCGACTGGATCGCGTCGCAGATCTGCGTCGTGAGCCGCTCCTGGACCTGCAGGCGTCGGGCGAACATGTCGACGACGCGGGGGATCTTGCTGAGCCCGAGGATGCGTCCCTTCGGAAGGTAGGCAACGTGCGCCTTGCCGAAGAACGGCAGCAGATGGTGCTCGCAGAGGCTGTACACCTCGATGTCGCGGACCACCACCATCTCCGAGTACGGCTCCTCGAAGATGGCGCCGTTGACGATGTCCTCGAGATTCTTCGAGTAGCCGCTGAGCAGGTAGCGCAGGCTCCGCGCGGCGCGCGACGGCGTCTGGACAAGCCCGGAGCGCGCCGGGTCCTCGCCGATCTCGGTCAGGAGCGAACCCATCAACAGGGCGATGGGATCGGTGCGCTCGGACTCCATCGTCATGGCGAGGGGATCATGACGCTCGCCGTGGCGAATCCGCAGCCACACCGGCGCCGAGGCATTCGGTGCCCGTGCTCAAGACGTGGGCGGCGGTGGCGGAACCGGCATGCTCGCGTCGAGGGCGGCAAGGTCGGCCCGCAGTCCTTCGGTCATCGCCGCGACCGTGCTGCGGTAGTGGGCGATCGCGAGGTCCAGCCGGAAATCGAACCAGTCGGAGAGGGCCGGCCCGTAATGGATGCAGGTCGGGGTCTGCCGGTTCGACACCGAGAAGATCGTTCGACCCGCGGTGTCGTCGTGCTGGAAGCCGACGAGCTTGTCGAACCTGCATTCACGCGTCTGCTTGCCGCCCTGGAACACCATCCGCTGGTTGGTGATGAACGCGGTCCCGACGTCGATCGCGGTGGGTGTCGGCGCGCCCTGCTGGAAGTGACCGCGTGAGCTCCCGACGCGGTAGCGGATCGAGCGCCCGTGAATACTGGCCACCGGGATCGAGAATCCCTGGGATCGGCCCTTCCACTGACCGGGAGCGCGCCGATCCTCCACGAGTGCGACGTTGGCCACCGCGGCGAAGACCGCCTCACCCGGTTTCAGGAGGATCTCGGATGACGGCTCGCCCGCGTAGGTCTCCGCGAGGGTGAGCAGACCGGCATACGCGTCGCGCTGCGTCTGCCACGCGGCGAGCTTCGCCTCGTACTCGTGCTCCGCCTTCTTCTCCTGGTGATGCCTGAACACGCCCGAACCCTATCGCGCTGGACCGGCGGAGATCACGCCTTGTGCTGCGCGACCGGATCTGCCACGACCTGATCGAGGGCCGCTTTGATGATGGCGTAACACTCGCAGGACACTCCTTCCAGACCCCGTCGATCGACGATCGTCATGCGGCCTCGCTGGTAGTGGATGAGGCCCGCCGACTGGAGCAGTCCCGCCGACAGCGTCACCGTGGCCCGGCGCGACCCGAGCATCTGGCCGAGGACCTCATGGGTGATCGGGAAGGTGTCGGTCCCGACGCGGTCGTGGCTCATCAGCAACCACCGGCTGAGGCGCTCCTCGTTGGAGTGGAGCCGGTTGCATGCGGCCGCCTGAGAGATCTGGCCGAACAGTGCCTGGATGTACCGCCGGACGAGGGTTCGAAAAGCGGGCAGGCGATCCAGTGCGCCCATGAAGGCGGTGGCGTCCATCCGCAACGCATGGCCTCCGACCTGAGAGATCGCTCGCACCGCAAGTGACCCTCCGGCGACGAGTGGCACCCCGACCATGCCCTCATTCCCGATGGTCGCGACTTCCACGATGTCCCCATCCGCCACCGGTGTGACCAGCGAGATGACACCGTCGAGCGGAAAGTGCACGGCTCGGACCACCTCGCGCGGATCGAAGAGCACCATCTGGGTGGGAAGCGCCACCGGCTGCAGCGCGGGCAGGAGTTGATCACGTTCTTCGGCCGGAAGCGCGCGAAGGATTCGGCTCTGCAGTGGCGTCGGCTGTGGCGCGATGGGGGCGCCGCCCGTGGTGTCCATCTGTGGATTCCTCCACTGAACGCGGCCCGGAATCGGTCACGCCGCCCTGGGGAACGGCCGTGATCTCCGAACTCGACTCGAGCATCGTTCCGATCCGCAGAGGGCGCCAGAGGACGAGGTCCCAACGCTTCGGGCCGTTTGGACTGCCCGTCATGCCCGTGCGGATTTCTGCGATCGATCTGCGATCGGGCGCCCTTCTACTGGTGTCCGATGGGCTCGCCGAGCCCGAATGGAGGACCCCGATGAGCGCGCGAACCTCGATCCGACTCGCCGGTCTCGCATCGGCCGCGATCGCCACAACCCTGCTCGCCGGCTGTGGATCGTCCGCAGGCGGCAGCGCAACCACCGGAGGCGGCGGCACGCAGCCCCAGTCGGGCAACTCCGGCGGCGGCGGGACATCGACCACCGACGGCATCGGTCATCCCGTCAACGTCTGCTCCCTGCTCCCGGCGGCGACCGTCGCGTCGGTGACGGGTGAGCCGCTGACCGTTGCCCAGGAACAGGACACCGCAAGTTACAAGCTCTGGACCTGCGACTACACGAGCGCCGACGGCACCTCGGGGCTCACCATCAGCGTGCTGGCGCTCGATGCCGCCCCCGGCTATGACGCGGCCTTGCAGGCGGATACGAACGCGAAGCAGATCACCGGCCTCGGCGACAAGGCCTTCTCCGGCGTCCTGGGGCTCCAGGCGCTCTTCGGCAACGTGTCGATCTCGGTGTCCGACGTCCAGTCCGACGCCGCGGCGGAGACGCTCATCCGAGACCTGCAGCCCAAGCTCTGACCCGGCCTGCCGTGCCGTCAGTCAGGCGGCCGTCCGGTACAGGGCTGGTAGGCTCGAAGCATGGCGGGTCATGACTGAGCGGGCGATTCCTCCCACCGCGCGTGAGCGTGCGGCCTTCGACGCCGCGACGACGGGGACTCCCAAGGACTTCGTGGTCACGTGCCGAGCGGCGGGAGTCGACCCGAAGCAGATGCTCGACAGCTTCCAGGCGGCACCGTGGCGGTGGCTGTTCTTCTTCCCACCGGGCGATCCGGTTACCGACGAGGTACGCCACCGCCCATTCCAGCCGGCGATTCAGGAGCGCCTTGACGCCGTTCGCGAGTACGTCGAGGCACCTTGGTGGCGTCGCATGTTCGGCACTCGTGAGGCGTTCGAACCCGCGGCGCGACCCGGATACAGCCGGACGCATCAGCCCGACCGCTGAGGCGCTCCCGAAGGTCCGCCGGCACAGGGACCTTTGTGGCCGGATTCGATGCCATCCGGCCCTGGTACGCCGTCGCACAACCGGACATTCTCGTCGCGGAGGTATCTGCGATGAACGCGTCCACACTCGAGCGGTACAAGCCAAAGCGGCTTTCGATGGTCGACAACGCCTGGCTCCACATGGAGATGCCCACCAACCTGATGATGGTCGGGAGCCTCGTGTTCTACGACGCGCCGCTCGATCGAGAGCAGGTGCTCACGACGCTGCGCCAGCGGCTGCTGAACCATCCGCGCTTCGTGCAGCGCATCGAACCCTCGCCGCTCGGGCCGCCGCGGTGGGTGCCGGACAGGATGTTCGATCTGAACGCTCATGTGCACAGCGTCGCGCTCCCCGCTCCCGGCGGCGACGCGGAGTTGCGGACCCTGGTCGGCGACCTCATGAGCAGCCCGCTCGACATGTCACGGCCGTTGTGGGACGCCCACCTCATCGAGAACTCCCACGACGGTGGCCTGATGCTCACCCGGATCCACCACTGCATCGCCGACGGCACCGCGCTGATCCACGTGCTGCTCGGCCTCACCTCCACCACGGCGGCCGGCTCGCTGCGTGCGCCGCACCACCCGGCGGAATCCATCGAGGGGGACGCGGGGTTTCACCTTCCGTCGCTCGACCCGCGTCACGCGGTCGAAGGGATGGTCGAGTTGGGCGCCCACGCCTACACGCTCGCGCGGCTGACCGCGCTCTGGCCGGACTCGTCGACGACCCTTCGCGGCGACCTGGTTCGCACCAAGCAGGTCGCGTGGACGCAGCCATTCCCGCTCGAGAGCCTTCGCCCGCTCCGCAGAACGTCCGGCTATACGGTCAACGACATTCTCGTCGCGGCCGTGACCGGGGCGCTGCGGACATACATCCGCAAGCACGATGCCGAAGTCCCCGAGCACATCCGCGCGCTCGTGCCCGTCGACATGCGCCCGAGCACCAGTGATGGCACCGCGGGCAACCAGTTCGGCCTCGTCTTCCTCGACATGCCGGTGGGGCTCGCCCGTCGCAAGGAGCGCCTCACCGCGGTGCACGAGCGCATGGAGGCGGCGCGGCACTCGCCGCAGCCGTCGGTGACGTTCGAGGTCATCGGAGCGCTCGGCCTCGTCCCCCAGACCGTCCGGCGTCTCGTGACCCGCTTCTTCGGCGCCAAGGGCACGGCGGTCGTCACCAACGTCCGCGGACCCGAGAACGAGCTCTACTTCGCCGGCAGGAAGCTGCGTCACATGACCTTCTTCGTGCCGCAGTCCGCGATGCTCGGCATCGGCATCAGCATCATGACCTACGCGGGACAGATCCAGATGGGCCTCATCGCTGATGCCGGACTCGTGCCCGACCCGCTTGCGATCACGCACGACATCACCGAGGAGCTGCGCGAGCTGATCAAGCACTGACGTCGCGGCGTCGTTGTTGATGGCCCAGAATGGCGACACCAGGGCCAGTGACTGACGAGATCGCGCGCTCTACCGCCGTCGCCGTCGAGGCGCCCCTGGCGCAGCCCGCCCTTGTCGTCAGCGACCTGACCAAACGGTTCGGCCGGAGGACGGCGTTCTCGCAGGTCTCGTTCGAGGTCGCTCGGGGCGAGGTCTTCGGGTTCCTCGGCCCGAACGGTGCCGGCAAGACCACGACGGTGCGCGTGCTCGGCACGCTGATCGCGCCGACGTCGGGGTCGGCCACCGTTGCGGGGATTCCGCTCAGCCCCAAGAACGGCGTGGAGATTCGCCGGCGGATCTCGGTCATGCCCGAGTCGCCGGGCCTCTACCTGCGCCTCACCGTGACCGAGAACCTCGAGTTCTTCGCGGGTCTCTACGGTCTGCATCGGGCGGGGGCGCGGATCAAGGAGGCGCTCGAAGCCGTCAACCTCGCCGATCGCGCGGACGATCTGTGCGGCGGCCTTTCGAAAGGGCTTCGCCAGCGTCTGGGGCTCGCCCGCGCGCTGCTCAGCGACCCGGAGATCATGTTCCTCGACGAGCCGACGTCCGGGCTCGACCCGGTGGCGGCACGCGAGGTGCACGACCTCGTCAACGGGCTCCGGAGCAAGGGTGTGACCATCTTCCTCACCACCCATCGACTCGACGAGGCCGAGAAGCTCTGCGACCGCGTCGCCATCCTCAACACAACCCTGCGAACGGTGGGCCGGCCGGCAGAGCTGCGGGCACAGCTGTTCCAGAGTGCGCTGGTCATCAGAACACGCGCACCGTTGAGCGATCCCCCCCGCGTCTTCGGCGCGGTCAAGACGGTCGAGCGCTGGCACACCGAGGAGCCGGGATCCTATGTGCTGACCGTTGCGGATCCGCGAGTCGCGGCGCCCGAGGTCACGAGGGCGCTGGTAGCGGCCGGCGCCGACGTCCTGTCCATCAATGAGGCGCGGCATTCGCTCGAGGACGTGTACCTCGAGCTGATCGACGAAGACGTCGAGGCCCGTCAGCGGTGATCAGCATCGATGCGACCCGCGTTCGCGCGGTCGTCCGGAAGGAGCTGCAGGACTACCGGCGCAAGCGGGCGATCGTGGTCGCGATGATCATCCTGCCGCTCATCTTTCTCATCGAGCCGCTGCTCGTCGTGCTGCTCGGCGCGCCGAATCCGCCCGGCGACCCCAGCTACCGGGGACCGATCTTCCTCCTCCTCCTGATCCCGGTCATCACGCCGTCCACACTCGCTGCGTACTCGGTTGCCGGCGAGCGCGAGCAGGGGACGCTCGAGCCGTTGCTCACCACGCCGATTCGCAAGCAGGAGTTCATCCTGGGCAAGGCCGCAGCGGTGATGATCCCGACCCTCGGGGTCAGCTACCTCGTGTTCGGGTCCTTTCTGCTGTTTGTCCGAGTGGTGGCAAACCCCGTCATCGCAACGGGCATCTTCTCCGAAAGGCCGCTCCTCCTCGTGTTGCTGCTCTTCACGCCCCTGCTGGCCGGATGGGCCATCGTGGTCGGTCTGGCGGTATCGGTCAGGGCGGGCGAAGTCCGCGTTGCCCAGCAGCTGGGAATGATCGCCAGCTTTCCGCCGCTCGGCGTGGTGGTGCTCATGGGGCTCGGCGTGATCGCCCCGACTGTCACTGCGGCGGTGGGGTTCGCGGCCCTGCTGCTGGCCATCGACCTGGTGGCTCTGCGGGCCATCTCCGGCATGTTCGACCGCGAGCGGTTGGTCACGGGGACCGGGGCCTCGCGCTCCTGACGGCTCGGGCCCCCACAAGCCCACCCTCGGACGTCTATTGTTCGCTCACGAATTTCACTGGGGGGCAACGATGGACGCGACCAGCAGGTATCTGCTTGTGCTCACGGCGGCCATGACCGCACTCGGTGCGCTGATCTCGTTCATGCTCGCGTGGGAGCTGCGGGAACGCTCGCCCAAGGGACCGCCGACGCACTGACGCTTCGAAGGCGCGCGTCGCGCGACCTCAGCGTCGCGGGCAGTTTCTGCGCGCCGTCCTCCGGGTCCGCGCCGGTGCAGCCGCCCGGATATGTGACCAAGGACCCGCGCTTCGGCTGCGAAGGGCACTTGATGGTCCGCCGGTCGAGACGAAATGATGGCGGTGTGGCAAAGACATCGGTGTTGCCTGGCGCTGACATCGCGGCGGGGATTGGCGGTGCCCAGCCGCTCCCGGTCCTAGAGGGCTCGGTCGCGGATCTCCTGACCACGGCGGCAGTCGGTCAAGGCAACCTCCTGGCGATCCTCGACCTGGCGGCGCAGTGCAAACTCGACCCGTACGCGGGGTACGACCTGCTGCGCGGTGACACCGTCGTCCTGTACTTCAACAAGCCGTCGACCCGGACGCGGATCTCCTTCGAGACCGCCGTGGCGCGCCTCGGTGGAACGCCGCTCTCGGTCGGACCGCACGAGTTGCAACTCGATCGCGGCGAGACCATCGAGGACACCGCCAGGGTGATCAGCGGCTACGCGCGGGCGTTCGTCATTCGCACCTTCAGCGACGAGGATGTTCGCCGGTTCGCGGCGGCGGCGACGATTCCCGTGATCAACGCGCTGACGGACAAGCACCATCCCTGCCAGAGCATCGGCGACATCCTCACGCTCCGCGAGCTGTGGGGTGGCTTCACGGGTCACCGGCTCGCGTTCGTCGGCGACGGCGACAACGTTGCGCACAGCCTGCTCGAGGCGTGCTCGCTCCTCGGAGTCGACATCGCCGTCGCGACGCCTCCGGGGTACGGTCCCGACCCCGACATCGTGGCCGGGGCGCTCCGCGCCGCGCGGGCCAACGGCAGCACAGTGGTCGTCACCAACGATCCAACCGAGGCGGTCAGTGGCGCCGACGCCGTCTACACGGACGTCTGGCTGTCGATGGGCGATTCCGAGCTCGAACGCGCAACACGCATCGCGGCATTCAAGCCGTACCAGGTCGACTCGCGGCTCATGGCGCACGCCGCGCGCGATGCGGTCTTCCTGCACTGCCTTCCGGCACACCGGGGTGAGGAGGTCAGCGCCGAGGTCTTCGACGGACCGCAGTCGCGCGTCTTTCACCAGGCGGCCAACCGTCTTCCCACCGAGCAGGCGATTCTCTGGGCGCTGCTCGGGCGCCGGCTCGCACCCACAACACCTTCGTCCTGAAGGAGAGGCACATGCGCAACGTCATCATCATGGGCGCCGGCGGGCGCGACTTTCACAACTTCAACGTGGTGTATCGCGATCGAGCCGACACCAGGGTCGTCGCATTCACGGCGGCGCAGATCCCGGGCATCGACGACCGCACCTATCCGCCGGAACTCGCGGGCGGGCTGTATCCCATGGGGATTCCCATTCGCCCTGAGCACGAGCTCACCTCGCTGATTCGCGAGCACGCCGTCGACGAGGTCGTCTTCGCCTACTCGGACATGCCTCACATCGAGGTGATGCGGCGCGCGTCGATCGCGCTCGCTGCGGGTGCAGATTTCACGCTGCTCGGACCGAAGTCGACGATGCTCACGAGCACCAAGCCGGTGGTCTCGGTCTGCGCGGTGCGGACCGGATCAGGCAAGAGTCAGACCAGCCGCCGAGTCGGCAGGATCCTGATGGATGCGGGTCTCCGTGTCGCGCTCGTCCGGCACCCGATGCCGTACGGGGATCTCGTCGCCATGCGCGTGCAGCGCTTCACGACGATGCACGACATCGACGTGTCGCACCCGACCGTCGAGGAGCGCGAGGAGTACGAAACGCCGGTCGAGATGGGGATGGTCATGTACGCCGGCGTCGACTACGGCGCGATCCTCGCCGAGGCGCAGGCTGAGGCGGATGCGATTGTCTGGGACGGCGGCAACAACGACTTCTCCTTCTACAAGCCGAATCTGAGCATCGTCGTGGTGGACCCCCTCCGCGCTGGACAGGAGCTCTCCTATCACCCGGGTGAGACCAATCTACGCATGGCCGATATCGTGATCATCAACAAGATCGACAGCGCCGGACTCGAGGCCACGGAGCACGTCATCGACGATGTGCTCTCGGTGAACCCCTCGGCCACGATCATCCGGGCGGCGTCCCCCACGCGTCTCGAAGAGGGACCGCCGGTTGCCGGCAAGCGCGTGCTCGTCGTCGAGGACGGGCCGACACTGACGCATGGGGGCATGAGCTTCGGTGCCGGCATGGTCGCCGCGCGGCTCGCCGGGGTCACCCAGCTTGTGGATCCACGCCCGCATGCGATCGGTTCCATCGCCGATGCCTTCGTGCGCTACCCGCATATCGGCATGGTGCTGCCGGCAATGGGGTACTCGGACGCGCAGCTCAGCGAGCTCGAGCAGACGATCAACGACGCCGAGTGCGATGTGGTGGTCACCGGCACCCCGATGGATCTCGGTCGGCTCATCCATTCGCGTCACCCGATCCGTCACGTCACCTACGAGTTGCAGGAGATCGGAGAGCCCACGCTCGACACGGTGCTGGCGCCGTTCATCGCCCTGGCGAAGCCGACGCTCGTGGCCGGCGGGTGAATCCTCACGCTGCCGGGCGGAGCCGGCCGCTGGTGGTGGCTGCGCTGGGCGGCAATGCGCTCCTGCTCCGCAACGAGGAGGCGGGCGCTGACGTGC
>DAIQQM010000089.1:10322-11828 GCA_036786805.1 Candidatus Dormiibacterota bacterium
CGGCGGTTGCCGCCCGGTCGATCGCGAAGCTGGCGGCCGGCAACGATCTCGTCGTCACCCACGGCAACGGACCGCAGGTGGGGCTGCTCGCGCTGCAATCGGCAGCCGATCCCTCGGTGCTGCCGCTGCCGCTCGATGTCCTCGATGCCGAAACCGAGGGGCTCATCGGCTATCTGCTCGAACAGGAGCTCACCAACGCGCTCCCGGGACGCTCGGTTGCGACCCTGCTGACGCAGGTTGTCGTCGACCTCGACGACGCGGCATTCACCAACCCCACCAAGCCCATCGGCCCCGTGTACGACGCGGCGACGGCACGTCGCATCGCCGCCGATCGCGGGTGGGCCATGGCGCGGGACGGTGATGCGCTGCGCCGGGTCGTCCCGTCGCCGGTGCCCCGAGATATCGTCGAGATCGGCACGATCAGGCTGCTCCTCGCCGCGGGTGTGATCGTCGTGTGCGTCGGCGGCGGCGGCATCCCCGTGGTCGTCGATGCCGAGGGGGCGCTCCGCGGGGTGGAGGCCGTGATCGACAAGGACCTCGCCTCGGGGCTGCTCGCCGAGTTGCTCGCGGCGGACGCGCTGCTCATCCTCACCGACGTCGACGGGGTCCAGCGCGACTTCGGGACGCCCGGCGCGCGGAGGATCCCGAGCGCGAGCATCGCGGAACTGCGCGCGATGCAGTTCGCCCCGGGCTCAATGCGCCCGAAGATCGCGGCCGCCTGCGCCTTCGTGGAGCGCACCGGCGGCCTGGCGGGCATAGGACGCCTGGACGAGGCGACCGAAGTGCTCGCGGGCGTCGCCGGGACCCTCGTGGCCAACGCCGCCGCCGCCCCGTAGTCCGGCGCGCAGGGGCGGCGCCGGAAGCGCGTCAGGACGTGGCGCCGAAGTCGACCTCGCTGGTCGCGACCGTCC
Organism: Candidatus Dormiibacterota bacterium; assembly: GCA_036786805.1. Taxonomy (GTDB): domain Bacteria; phylum Chloroflexota; class Dormibacteria; order Aeolococcales; family Aeolococcaceae; genus Palsa-851. The sequence continues at coordinate 11,234 of DAIQQM010000089.1, forward strand.
CGGCGGTTCGCCCCGGCGCCGTCTGGTGGGTCCAGTACAGATTCGTGTGGGCGATGACCTGCTCGGGCGGCGGCGCACCCCATTCCGACTGATCCTCGGTCGTGTGGGCATCGCTGACGAGCGTCGCGTCGTACCCCCTGGCGAAGGCGCCGTGGAGGGTTGAGCGGACGCACAGGTCCGTCTGCGCGCCGACAACGATCAGCCGGCCGACTCCCAGTTCGGAAAGCACCGTCTCGAGGGTGCTGTCCTCGAACGAGTCGCCGTAGTTCTTCTCGACGAGCGGCTCACTCGCAGCCGGCGCAAGCTCGGGCACGATCCTCCATGTGTCGCTTCCCCGTTCGATGTCCTCGTCGGAGTGCTGGACCCAGACGACGGGAACCTGTTCCCGTCTCGCCTTCTCGACGAGGGTGCCGACGTTCGCGACCACCCTGTCGCGCGCGACGGCTCCATCGACGACCCCGTTCTGCACGTCGATCACGAGAAGGGCGGTGTTGGGCCGATTCTCGAGTGTGGTCATGGTCTCCCCTTTCGCGCCGTCGGACTGCTGGAACCGGTCAATCGGCACCCAAGGATAGGACTCACGACCTCGGCGTGG
>DAIQQM010000090.1:0-10221 GCA_036786805.1 Candidatus Dormiibacterota bacterium
CGGTACTGGTGACCGCCGTGTTGAAGGATTGCGTACATCTGCCTCTCTCGCCGGGAGCGGGTTCACTCCACTGAGGAACGCCGGCAAATACCGGGCGCGATACGCGAGGTTACCACGTGCGCGCGGCGGCAGGCCCTGGAGAGCTCGACGAATCTAGGTGCTGAACACGTTGAGCGGCGCCACGTTGGCGATGCTCACATGGTCCCGAGCAGCATCGGTGACCGCGACCTGCACGGTGAAGACGCCCCTTCCCGGATCGGGAATGCATTGCGCGATGAATTCGATGGTCAGCGTGCCCGGTCCGAGCGACGTCTGCGGCGGTAGCTCGAAACCGCCATAGAAGACGAGGTAGGCGCCCTTGACCGGTGTGATCGGCGACTCCTCCGACGCGTTCCCCCCGAAGGGTGTGATCGACGACTGAAACTGGAGCACGGGCGGCAGGGTCACGAGCACGTCGACGGTGGGAGCGATCCCGGTCCCCTTGTTGGTGACGGTGACCCTGTAGGTGACCTGACCGTTGGGATGCACCGTCGACGGGCCGACCGATGCGGACACGGCGAGCCGTGGGGCCTCGTTGATCGCCACCTGGATCGGGCGGCTCTGCACAGTATCGGTGAGGCTGTCGTCGACCACCTGAGCGGCCAGTGAGTACGTGTTCGGCAGGGCGGTGATGTTGACCCCGAAGTTGATCGAGACCGACGCATAGTCCGTCCGGCCGTTCGGTGAGGTGGGCGAGGACAGTGACCAGACGCCCCATTCGGGATTGGTGCCCCCCACCAGTGCATCCTCGGGGGTTGTGCGCGCCGCACCGTTGGTGGTGATCGAGTTGGTCACCACGTACTGGAACGCGTTGGGCATCAGCGCGTGGATCACCACCCCGGAAGCGTTGCCCGGCCCCAGGTTCTGCACGGTGATCACGAAATCCGCATCGGTCGTCCCAGGCGTGTAGGAGGCTCCGAAGGTGGAGCTGAGCGTCACCGAGAGCTGGGCGGCCTCGGAGGTGCAGGACGTTGCGAAGAGCGCGAGCGGAGCGAGGATCGAGACGGCCAGGATGCCGCTGAGGCGTGACGCCCAAGCCCGCACCCGCCTGCTCCGCGGAACGGTCAGACCCTGGTGGCCGTACGCAGCGGCGCGAGCGGGCGTCGCTGCCGCGTAGCGGTCAGCATGATGTCGGTCGTGCGCGGCAGCGGATCGGGGTAGCCGATCTCCCCGAGCAGGCGCAGCGCAAGACCCACGTCCAAGCCGATGACCGTGTCGATCCGTCCGGCGACCGCCTCGACGAAGTCCGATCCTCCGCCCTGGATCGCGTAGGCGCCGGCGCGGTCGAGTGGCTCTCCGGAGGCAACGTACATGTCGAGCGCGTCATCGCTGAAGTCGCAGAACTTCACCGCCGAGCGGCTCACGCCGAGTGCCTCGCGATCGCTCTCGGTGCACATCGCGCAGACCCCGGTGAGCACCGTGTGGCGCTTGCCACGGAGATCGTTGAGCATCTCCCGGGCCAGTTCGGGCGTACGCGGCTTGCCAAGCGGTCCTCGCGGGCCGACCACGATCGTATCAGCGCTCAGCAAGTAGGTCCCGGCGGGAACGAGCTTGCTCACGGCCACGGCCTTCTGACGGGCGACGAGCTGCACGGCCAGCTCCGCGCTGACGCCGGCGGGCAGCGCGACGTCCTCTGGAGGCTCCATCATCCGGAAACGGATCCCTGCCCGGGTCAGCAGCTCGCGTCTGCGAGGCGACCGGGAGGCGAGCACGATTCCAATCACGTGGCGGTCACGCGCGCAACGGCCGCATCGAAATCTCGCGCCAACTCACGTTCCATGCTAGCACCGCGACCCGACGCCCAGTTGATGAAGTCGGCGTTCGCGCACAAGGGTTTAGGCGTGCGCCGCAAGCACAGCGGTCACCGACGCCGCGACCGAGCACGCCCCGGCGAGCAAGAACAGGTACCCGGGCTCGGTCTGCGTGGCGCTCCGAAAGAGCCGCAGCAACACCGCGTAGGCGGCCGTCACGGCAACCAGTCCGACCACCCAGAGCGGAGCCACCGGCCACTGCTGCGCCGGTGGTATGACGATGGCCAGCACCACCTCCAGCGATGCAGCAACGACCGCGGCCCTCGCCGCCGCTGAGCCTCCCTCCCGTTGGGGTTTCACCACCATCGGCAGCGCCACCAGGACGCCGACGACCGCCAGGATGCGGGCGGCATCATCCATGCGGCCCGGTAACCCGGAGATGTCGGTCGTCGAGAACGACGCCGCCACAAGCCCGAGGAGGACAAGCGCGATCCCACCGAACGCGATCAGGGCGCGGCGCCGGAGCGACCATGGCGCGGGCGCCACGAGCGCTCCCGCTGCAACGACGAGGAGCACTGCGGCGACCAGGTTCGGCGTCGCGCCCCCCTGGGGCGGCAGCGAGGCGGCCGGAGTCCCGGGCAGGGGCGCCATCGCGGCGGCCACGACCGCGATGGCGATGGCCGCACAGCCACGGGGGTCGAGGGGAGCGCCGCGAGGCAACCCGGCGCCACGGGAGGTGATCCAGGCCATGACGGCCAGGAAGAGGCCGCCGGGATACACGGCGAGCGCCACGACTTCGAGGAGCAGCCCGAGAGGATCCATCGCCTCAGTGTCCGAACACGAATCCGGAGAGAGACTGCGGCGCCAGGCCGATCGCGATGCCGATGGCGACCAGCACCCACGCCGTGAGGTCGGCAAGGCGGCCGTGCCAGCCCGGCGCCAGCGTGAACCGCTTCCGGGTGGAGCAGGCCATGACCGCCGCGATGAAGATCGCGGTCATGGCGACCACGGCGGCGATCGTCGACCCGACGTTCCCGGCGGCGAGCGCCTCGAGCAGGAGCAGGCGGCCCCAGAAGCTCGGTGACGGCGGGACCCCGCTGAGCAACGCCCAGGCCGCCCGGCGCGGCCAGAGCATGCCGGCATCCTCCGAACGCAGCAGGATCGGCGCGACCGTGAGATGCGTGACCAGGAGGATGAGCGCGCCGCTCACCGCCGGAGAGACGGGCGCTCCCTCCACGGCGGCGACGCAGAGCCCGATGTCCGCCATGAACACGCGGCCGTAGCGCATCGCGCGCGGACCCCCCACCGCCCAGACGCCTCCCCAGACCGCGCTCCCGAGACCCACCACGAGCAGCACGTGTTCGAAGACAGGGATGCCGCTGCCGAGAACGCCGCCCGGAATCCGCTCGGCGATGATGAGGACGACCGGAACGAGCAGGAGCATCCAGGGCGCGACGTCGATCGGCTTGAGCGATCCCAGTATCCCCGCCGCCCACCCGCCAAGCGGGTAGACCGCGAGGAGCGCGGCGACACCGGTGGCAAGCAGGGCCGCGACCACGACAGGCCGATCGCCGGTCGTGAACCCGGTGAGCGGCAGGAACGGCGAGGCCGCGACCAGTGCCGCCGTCCCCGTGCCGGCAACGCGTCCGGCCGCGAGAGTCGCCCTGCCCGGCAACAACCCGATCCAGCGCAGCACCAGGGTGCCGACCGCGGCGGTCAGGGCCAGGGCCGACACCAGTGGGTCGTTGCTGGCCATGACGATCGTCGCTGCGGCTCCGACGACACCGATCGTCCGCCCGGCCGAGACGTCGAGCGACGGCTGGAGGAGCAGCACCAGGGTCATCGAGAGGGCGGAATACACCAGCAAACCCTGCCCGGCTCTGTCGAGACCGACGATCCCGACCAGCCCGCCGAGCGGTACCGACGCGGTCGGAGAGGGTGCGACCAGCAGGGTCAACCCGGCGCCGGCGAGTGGGATGACCGCCAGCAGCCTCGACGTCCTCGGGCGCAGAAAGGCGGACGCCAGGATGCCGAGCACCAGCCATCCACCGGCGCTGACAAGAGGACTCACGCGTCAGCTTCGACGTGGGGAACGGCACGCCGTGTGGTTCGCCCGTTCAGCCAGCCGACGAGAAACGCCGCCAGCGGCGCGACCACGCACGCCAGCGCCGCACCGGGAAAGGAGTCGCCGCCGGTGCGGAGCAGCCAGGCGGTGCCGGTCGCGATCCCCACGGTGGCCACGCCCACACCGAGATCCTCAACCGTCCGGGCGAGAAGGAGGCGGACGACGCCGCACGTCCATGCGTAGGCGATCGGAAACAGGAGACCCTCGGACACGGCGATCTGTCCGACCGGGACGTTGAAGCTCACCCAGGACGCCACCGGGATCGCGGCCGCCGCGCCGAACGCCCGGCTGCTCCGCGGACCGAAGAGCCGATCCGCCGGCGCGAATGCCGGGATGGTCGGGTCGAGTGGGGTGAGCCAGGGCAGGATGCGACCGCCGAAGCGGCCACCCCACGCGAGGAGCACGGCGGCGATCGCGCTCACACCGAGCATGGCGGCTCCGGGGGCGCCGCCAAAGGTTGCCGCGGTCGGAGCCAGACCGGCGGCCAGGAAGACGACGGCGATCGCGACCGCGCGCCTCCCGTCGACCATCATCGCGACCACGGCGGCGATCACCCCGGCGGCGGAGAGCAGCGGTGCGGAGACCCCCATCAGTGGATCAGCTGCAGCAGCAGGATGGCCAGCACCGATCCCCCGAGCACCACCACGAGCTGCGGCTGCACCACGAGCCACTCATCGGTGAGATGCAGCCAGGTGTTGGCGCGAACCGCCGCGGGCCGGAGGCGGCGTGCAAGCCCGAGCCCGATGGGCGGTGTCGCCGTCTGCAGCGGGCGTTCCGCTGACGGCGACGACACCAGCGACCATCCCGCGAGGGTCGCAAGCGCCCAGGCCCCCGCCGCCACGATCACGAAGGCGACCACGATGTACCCACCGGACCAGTCGCCCGCATTGGTACGGATGGCGGCGGCTCCGATTGGCTCGGTGAGCCCCCCGGAGTTGAGCGCCGCCAGCACCGAGGTCGCGAGCGTTCCCGGAACCAGGGCCGCGACCAGGGAGAGGGCCGCGGCCGTCGCACCGAGCACAGACGGATACCGGTTGCGGTGCGCGTCCCCCGTCGAGGTCACGATCCCCGCTGCCGCCTGAACCGCCGCCGCGGCACCGAGCACACCCGCAAGCGCAAGCGCGGCCAGGAGCGCGGTGCCGGCCCGGCCGATCGACACGGTTGCGGAGAGCGCGAGGATGAGGGCGCTGACCCCGAACCCGATCGGCAGCGACCCTGCGGCGCCGAGCGCGAACGCCGCGAGTGCAGCCCCGCCCCTGCCGCGCCCGATGTGCTCCCACGCGGGTGTCAGGGCCGTGACCAGCATCAGCGAGCAGATGCCCGCCGCGACCGCGGCGCCCGCCGGCGCACCGGCGATGCCGGTGAGCGCGATGACCGGTCCTGCGGCGATGACGCACAGAGCTCTGCCCGCCACCGCGGGAAGGTTCGATCGACGCAGCGCGATCGAGACGGCCGTGATCGCGGCCACACCACCGACGACGGCGAGGGCGATCGCCACCTGTTCCGGGAGTGGACCGGCGGCAGCCTCGCGGAGGCGGAGCAGCACGATGCCTCCGCACGGGATGGCGCCGGTCGTCGCCCAGGCGGCGGTCGGTGTGCGGCTGCCTCGAACCGGCACGAATGCGGTCGACAGCAGGCGCATCACGCCGGCGACGGCCCACGGACCGGCAACGGTCGCGCCCAGTGCTCCGGCCGGGATCACGGCGAAGTCGGTGGTGCCGGCAACGCTCAGCAGCTGAACGGCGGCGACGACAAGGCCAAGCGAAGCGAGATGCTCGAGGCCGATCGCGACCAGTCCACCGCGGCCCGGGCGACCGCGAGCCGCGCTGGTCATGAGCAGGGTGCCGACTCCCGCGATCTCGACTCCGCCGGCGAGCATCACAAGGTTGCCGGAGAGGGCGGCGACGATCGTGCCGAGAACGCAGACGAGAAGGGCGCTCACCTCGCGGGTCTGACGATCGCTTTCGAGCAGGAGCAGGAGGGCGGCCGCCGAAGCGGCGAGCCCGAGCGTCACGCCCGGCAGGTCGAGCCGGAGCAGATACGAGATCCCCGCAACCGGTGTGCCGAGGGAGGTCTCGATGCGACCGCTCCCGTCCAGAAAGGCCGCCTCCACAGCGAGCAACCCGATGGTCGCCGCGATGCCGGCGCCCGCGACCACCTGGGCGATACGAGCCTGGCGCGGGGAGAGCGCAAAGACGACGATTGCCGCCGCGATCAGCGGCGCGGGTATGAGCGCGAGCTGGAGCCCACCGCCCAGCATCGTGACGCTACCTTCCGGTGCGGGCCAGCGCGGGTGCTCCGACCTCGGTGGCGCAGTACGGGCAGACTCCCCAGCCGAGCCGGAGGCTGCGATCGCAGCCGGTGCAGCGCCGAGCGAATTGAGTTCTGCAGTACGGGCACAGGATGAACTCCTGCTCGATCTCGCGACCGCAGGTCGGGCAGGGTCGGGTCGGCACCCCTTCGAGCGGGGGCTCGAGCAGGGCCTGCTCCTCGATGGCGAGCGATCGCACCTGCTCCATGGTCAACGGAGGCCGGACCATGAAGTAGATGAGGGCGCCGAGGAATGGGGGCACGAAGCCGAGCAGCATCGCGAAGAGCGTGAACCCGGGTGACGTCGTGCGCCGGCGAGCATCGCGCACGACATAGAAGGCGAGCGCGAGCCAGAGCACGACGAGGTAGGCGACGACGATCACGATCACGGCGGTGAGCAGCGTCCCGAGGTCAACCAGCAGCATCGGGGGGTCCTCCTGACGGGCCGCCGCGCAACAGGGCGAGCTGTGCCTGCGCCTCGGCGAGCCTCCGGCGCGTCTCCTCAACGACCGGGGCGGGTGCCCCGTTCACGAACGCCGGGTTCGAGAGTTGTGCCTGGAGCCGCGACACATTTGCCTCGAGCAGGCCGATCTGACGTGCAGTCGCACTGGCGTCTGCGGCGGTGTCGGCGATCACCACCTCGGCGTGGAGCCTACCCGAAACCACGACCACTGGATCCGCGCCACGCTCGTGACCGTCCAGCACCGTGGCCGGGACGAGGCCGCCGATGAGGCGGGTGATGTGCTTGCTCGTCCCCTTCCCATCGGCGGCGCGAACCACGATGCGAATCCGATCGCGAGTGCCCCGCGGGACGCGATGGCTGTGGCCGAGTGCACGGATCCGCTGCACGAGCTCGATGGCCTCAGCGATCTCGTGATGCGCAGCGGTGGTGTCGGGGTCGCTCCACAGCGGATCCTCCTCCGGCCAGGCGCGCCGTTGCAGGGTCGGTGCGGCGTTGGGAAGCTGCTGCGCGCATTCCTCGGTGACGAACGGCATGAACGGGTGGAGCAGGCGCAGCAGCACATCGAGCGTGGTGACCGCGGTCCAGACGGCGGCGCGTCGGGACTCGTGGTCGCCGGCGTCCGCAAGCCGAAGCTTGATGATCTCGACGTACCAGTCGCAGAACGAATGCCAGGTGGTGTCGTAGAGATGTTCGACGGCATCGTGGAACCGGAAGGCGTCGAACCCGGCGTCGCACTCGCGAACCACGGCAGCGAGCTCGGCCAGCATCCATCGATCCTCGGGGCGCAGAGTGTCCGGCTGGGGTGGATGGACGTCGAGCTCGGTGATCGATCCACCGCCCACCTTGGCGACAAGGAAACCGTTGGTCACCTGCCACAGCTTGTTGGCGAAGCGCTGGTAGGACGCGATGCGGTCCTCGTCGAAACGCATGTCCTGGCCGCTGGTTCCCACCGCCGCCGCCCACGCGCGCACCGCGTCGGCGCCGAACCGGTCGATGAGGTCGAGCGGATCGATGACATTCCCCTTCGACTTGCTCATCCGGCTGCCGTCGGCCGCCTGGATGGTGCTGGTGATGAGCACGTCGGTGAAGGGATTGCGCCCGGTGAACTTGATGCCGGTCATGATCATTCGCGCGACCCAGAGGAAGATGATGCCGCGGTCGGTGGCAAGCACATCGGTCGGGTAGAACCGCTCGAGATCCGGCGTGTGCTCGGGCCATCCGAAGATCGCGAACGGCCACAGCCCACTGCTGAACCACGTGTCGAGCACGTCCGGATCGTTGGTCAGTGCGGTGTCGCCGCATTCCGGACACGCGTGCGCCGGCTCGATCCAGGCGAACCGGTGGCCGTTGGCGCAGGTGGACACCGGGATGGCGTGGCCCAGCCAGATCTGCCGGCTGATGCACCAGTCCTTGATGTTGCGCATCCACTGGAGGTACACGTCCGCGTACCGCGCGGGGTGAAACGTGATCTCCTCACTTTCGACCGCACCGATGCCCGGCGCGGCCAGCGCCGCCATGCGCACCCACCACTGCTCACTCACGAGTGGTTCGAGCACGGTGCCGCAGCGGTCACAGTGGCCGACCTCGTGTGGGTAGGGCTCCTCCTTGACGAGCACGCCCAGGTCGCGCAGCGCCTCGGCCACGGCGGTCCGCGCCTGTTCGGCGGGCACACCGTGGAACTGGGGCAGTGAGGGCACGTCCATGGTGCCGTCGAGTGAGATGACGTTGATGATCGGGAGCGAGTGCCGGACGCCGATCTCGTAGTCGGTCGGGTCGTGTCCGGGCGTCACCTTGAGCGCCCCCGTCCCGAACTCGGGGCGCACCGCGGCATCGGCGAAGATCGGCACGACGCGCCACGTGAGCGGCAGTGTCACGTGCTTGCCGATCAGCGCCGCGTACCGCGGGTCGCCGGGTGCGACCGCCACGCCGGTGTCGCCGAGCATGGTCTCGGGACGGACCGTGGCGACCGTGATGCTCAATCCGCCCTCGACCGGATACTTGAGGTAGTACAAGGGATCCGTGTGCTCCTGCCAGTCGATCTCCTCATCGCTGATTGCGGAGCGGCAGCGCGGGCACCAGTTGACGATTCGCGGTCCGCGATAGACGAGTCCCTCGTCGAACAACGTCTTGAAAACCAGCCTGATCGCGCGCACGTACTCGTCGTCGAGCGTGAAGCGGGAGCGCTCCCAGTCACAGGTGTATCCCATCCGGCGCATCTGCTCATAGATGCGGCCGCCGTACTCCTCGTACCATGCGTCGACTCGCGCCTGGAACGCCTCACGGCCGAGTTCCTCTTTGGTGGTGCCCTCATCGGCGAGCTGGCGCTCGATGACGTTCTGCGTGGCGATCGCGGCGTGGTCGGTCCCCGGGCACCATTCGACCTCGAAGCCACGCATGCGCCGGTGGCGGCAGACGGTGTCCTGGATGGAGAACGTCGATGCGTGGCCCATGTGCAGGGCGCCGGTGATGTTCGGCGGGGGAAGCGCGATGACGAAAGCCGGCTTGGTGCTTGCGACATCGGCATGGCCGACACCGAGGTCACGCCAGCGCTCGCGCCACTTCGGTTCCACGCCGGACCAGTCGAAATGCTTTTCCATTGGGCGATTGAGTATATGGGCCGACCGGGTCTCACTCGCCCGCCGCAATGCTGGCGCCGGATTGCGCATTGCGCCACTCGGGGGTGAACGGCGAGCCGGTGTACACGAGTTGCGGGCTCGAGGTGGCGAGCCGGGCTGCCGCAGTGCTCTCCGCCACCGCGGGAAAGCCGACCGGCGCGGCCGGTCCCAGGGACGAGATGTCGGCGACCGACCCGAAGTAGGCTCGTCCGCTGCAGCCGACGTAGAACGACACGAGCCCGACCAGGCGTGTGGCGCTCCCGGGCGCCTCGGAGGCGGCGAGCGGAACCACCACCGCCGCCGGTTGCCCGCTCTCCGCGGCGGCCACACTCACGGGCTGGAGCGGCGTGGTTCCGTCGAGGTTGGGACTCACGACGGCCGCCGCGTTCTGACCAACCTGTGCCAGGTCCTCGAGATTGCCGGCGTCGAAGGACTGGTCGAAGCCCCCGAGCGCGCGCAGGGACGCGGGCAGGCTCGGCGCCGGAGCCGCGATGGCGCAGCCAGACGCACTGTTGCTGACGACGTGCGACAGCGTGATCAGGGTCACCACGAAGAAGACCCCCACGGCCGCCGCAGCCAGAGCGATGGCTCGGCGACTCACGCTCAGGCCGTACGCCCCTGCGCCGCCTCCTCGGTCGCACCGACGCGACGCTTCGGCTCCTCGGTGAGCAGCAGCGGCTCCACGCCTTCGAGTATCGCCTGCTCGGTGATGACGCAGCGCTTGATGTCCGGGCGACTCGGCACCTCGAACATGCTGTTGAGCAGGACGTCCTCGATGATCGACTTGAGCCCGCGTGCCCCGGTGCCACGGGCGAGCGCACGCTCGGCGATGGCCCGAAGCGCACCCTCATGGAAGACCAGTTCGACGTCGTCGAGCGCGAAGAACTTCTGGTACTGCTTGACGAACGCGTTCTTCGG
>DAIQQM010000090.1:10321-11818 GCA_036786805.1 Candidatus Dormiibacterota bacterium
CCACCGCAGATGAACAGGATGTTGGTCGTGTTGATCTGGATGAAGTCCTGGTGGGGGTGCTTGCGCCCGCCCTGCGGAGGGACGTTGGCAACCGTGCCCTCGAGGATCTTCAGCAGCGCCTGCTGCACTCCCTCACCACTCACATCGCGAGTGATCGACGGGTTGTCGCTCTTGCGCGCGATCTTGTCGATCTCGTCGATATAGATGATGCCGCGCTCGGCGCGGGCGATATCGAAATCCGCGGCCTGGATGAGGCGGAGGAGGATGTTCTCCACGTCCTCGCCGACGTAACCGGCCTCGGTCAGGCTGGTCGCGTCGGCGATGCTGAAGGGAACGTCGATGATGCGCGCGAGGGTCTGCGCGAGGAACGTCTTGCCGCACCCGGTGGGACCGACGAGCAGAACGTTCGACTTCTGCAACTCGACGTCACTGTTGGTCTTGGCGTGCGCGATGCGCTTGTAGTGGTTGAACACCGCCACCGAGAGCACCTTCTTGGCGTGCTCCTGACCGATCACGTACTGATCGAGTGACGCTGCGATCACCTGCGGGTTCGGAATCGTCCCGGGCTTGCCACGCTTGGTGGTCGTGGACCGGTTGTCCTCTTCGAGGACCTCCTGGCAGAGATCGATGCACTGGTCGCAGATGTACACGCCCGGACCCGCGACGAGCTTGCGGACCTGCTCCTGGCCCTTGCCACAGAACGAACAACGCGTATGTCGCCGGCGGTCGTCGCGCTCAGTCACCGCATACCCCTTGGATTGTCTGCATTGCTACCAACGACCGCACGGTCTCCCGTTACGCGTGAGCTGTTGCGCCGCCACCCGCCTGGGGTGTCTCCGTCTCCGGTGGCGCGCCGGGTGGCCGCCCACCGCTGCCGCCCTCACCGTTGGGAGCGCCGCCACTCTTGATGCGACCCTGGATGATCTCGTCGATCAGGCCGTACTCCTTCGCCTCCTCGGCGCTCATGAAGAAATCGCGATCCGAGTCGTGGTTCACGACCTCGATGGGCTTGCCGGTGTGATGCGCGAGGATCTCGTCGAGGCGACGCCGGACGCGGAGGATCTCCTGGGCATGGATCTGAATGTCAGTCGCCTGACCGCTGAATCCGCCCGAGGGCTGATGGATGAGCACGCGGGTGTTCGGCAGGCTGAGACGCATGCCCGCGGCACCCCCGGCGAGCAAGATCGCTGCCATCGACGCGGCGATGCCCATGCAGATGGTGCCGACGCGGGGCTCCACGTACTGCATCGTGTCGTAGATCGCAAGGCCGGCATACACCGATCCGCCCGGCGAGTTGATGTACAGCCAGATGTCCTTCTCGGGGTCCTCACCGGCAAGGAAGAGCAACTGCGCCATGACGACGTTGGCGACCTGATCGTCGATCGGCGTCCCGATGAAGATGATTCGGTCCTTGAGCAACCGCGAGTAGATGTCCATCCCGCGTTCGCCCCGATTCGTGGTCTCGATGACGTACGGGATCAGATTGGTCGGATTCAT
>DAIQQM010000091.1:0-11800 GCA_036786805.1 Candidatus Dormiibacterota bacterium
GGCTCTACTACGTCTGCACCCTGGGGAGCCTGGCGTTCGTCGTCGGCGTCGTGGGCCAGCGGGTGTTTCCGAGCCCGTCCGCGGTGGCACGGCTCGGAGCCGTCGCCGCCTCGACCTCCGTACCGGGTCCGTGGGACGCCGGGGTGTCGCTGCCGCTGGTCGGCATCAGGGTGACGCCGGTTGCCATCGTCGGCCTGCTGGTGGCTGCGGTCGGCCTGAGCCTCGTGCTCCTCTTCGAGCGCATCCCGACCACGGTTCGGGCGCCGGGGCTCACGCGGACGTCGCGGCTTGAAGACGACGATTCCATCTGAGCCCGCGCTGACTACAATGCCGCCCGCGCCCCTATGACCCCAAACGCAGTCGCGTTCTACGCCGTCGCCGTGCTCATCGTGCTCGCCGCCGGGGCCGCAGTTGGGCTTCCTTCACTGCGCCGCGCGGGGTACGCGGGCGCCGCGCTCATGGTGCTCATGGCCGTGCTCGAGCTCATCTCCGGCGCGTACGCCCTGGCCGTGGTGCAGATCGTGGTGCCGGGCGTGGCGGCTGGGATCGTCGTGCTCGTGCTCCGTCACGACGCGTACCGCGGCCTCATCGCCGTCCCGAGCGTCCCGGAGCGTTTCTGGATTGCCGCTCCCATCGCCATCGGCGTCGCGGCGGTTCTGGTCGTCACGCTCGCGTTGGTCGGCTCAGGATGGTACCCGGGCGATCTCACCACGCTCGCCCAGGCGGTCCACACCGGCGCCGCGCTGGTCACCGTGCTGCATTACCGAGCCCCCTACGCGCTTGCGATCGGCGTCGTGCTGGTCGCGGTGACGGTGGCGGCGAGCCTCGTCATCGGGAGGCGAAGCGCCGACGAGCACACGCTCGATCAGGTGCCGGAGCAGCGCCGTCAGCGCGAAGAGCTTGCGCGAAGGCGTCGCGAGGATCGCGAACAGGGACGCCGGCGCACGGCGAGGAACGACTCGTGACCGTCGGAGCGGGTCAGTTCGTCGTGCTGAGCGCGGCCGTCTTCGCCATGGGGATCTACGGCGTCCTCGCGCGCCGCCATCCGCTCGGCGTCGCGCTCGCGATCGGGCTGCTCTTCGCCGCGCCGGTCATCGCACTGGTTGGATTCACACACGCGACAGAGGGTCCGATCGCGATCGGCGAGGCACTCGCCGCCTTCGCGATCGTGGCGGGAAGCTGCATCGCCGGCCTCGGTTTCGCGTTGATCGTGCTGCTGTGGCGCCGCACCGGGCGGGCGGACATCGACGCGCTCGGCGACCTCGAGGGATAGGGTTGGGCATCTACAACGCCGCATGGGCGATCCCCTTCCTGCCCCTGCTCGGCGCCCTCGCATCGCTCGGGGTGGAGACAAACCGCCGCGCGGCGCAGCTGTGCGTGGTGTTCACCGGCATGTCCTTCGTCGCCGCGGCGATCGTCCTCGGCGTCCGCCTCACGCACGCGCCCGGTGCGCCCTTCGTCTCGCTCCTGACGTTCTTCTCGATGACGCCGCCCGAGGGCGCGACGTTCGCGACCCAGTTCCAGGCGCAGGTCGGGGTCCAGGTCGACGCGCTCTCGGCGAGCTTCGCGGCGGCGATCGCGTTCGCCACCCTGGTCATCCAGGGCTACGCGGTCAACGCCATGCGCGGTGAGCACGGCTTCCGTCGATTCTTCTGCGCGTCATCGGTTCTCGCGTTCTGCACAACCGGCTTCGTGCTCAGCCCCAACCTCTTCGACTCGCTGATCATGTGGGTGGGAGCATCCGCGAGCCTGTACATCCTGCTCACGCTTTCGTGGCAGCGCGTCGACACGGCGCTTCACTCCATGCGAGCCATGGTCGTGCTGACCGCCGGCGACATCGCCCTGGTCCTCGGAGTCGTCTTCACCTGGATCAAGTTCGGCGTCTTCTCCTCGCTGTTGCCGGCACCGGCCGGGCAGACGGTGGCGGACCCGTTCTCGTTCAACGTGATCTCGCAGGGAGTTATCGCGACGCTCCACAAGGGAGTGGCGAGCGCTGGGCCGCGGGCGGTTCTCGTCATGGGCATCGTCTTCATCGTGGCGGCACTGGTCCGCAGCGCGCAGTTCCCGTTCACCGTCTGGCTCACGGACACGGCCTCGTCCGCGATCCCGGTCCTCGCCCTCGCCGCCGCGACCGTGGCGCCGCTGGGGATCTACCTGGTGGCACGCATTTACCCGGTGGTCGCGCACGCCCCTCGGGCGCTCCCCGTGCTCGCCCTGGTCGGCGCGCTCAGCGCGGTGCTCAGCGCGGCGACGGGGATCGCCCAGCGCAGCATCACCCGGATAGCCGCGTGCGCCGTGGCATCGGAGCTGGGGTTCGGTCTCGCGGCGCTCGGCATGGGTGGATTCAGTCCGGGCGTGTTCGTCGCATTCACATCGGTGTTCACGTCGACGCTGCTGCTCCTCGCTGTCGCCAACCTCGTCCGCATCTACCGCACCGACGACATCGAGGAGATGGGTGGCGCCTGGACGAAGCTGCGCACCACCAGCGTCGCGCTGGGCGTGTGGGCCCTGCTCGCTGGCGGAATCGGCTTGAGCGCGTACTACGCACTGTCATCGGCGCTCAGCGGTGTCGACCCGGCGGGCGGCGTCTTCAGTGCCGCCGAGCGCGCCACGATCATCGTCGTCACCGCCGTGGCCGCGGTGCTGGTGGCGGTGCTCGCCGGTCGCCTGCTGCTCACCGTAACGTCGGGCGCGGTCAAGCGCCGTCGTGGCTTTCAGCACGATCGTGTCCTCGAGGTCGAGGCCGCGCTGCGCCGGCCGCTCTGGCTCGCGATGGTCGTGGCGGTGCTCGCCGTCATCGTCGGCTTGCCCGGGCTGCAGCCGTTCCATCTCGGTAGCGGCCGGATCGCCGGCCTGACCTTCATGCGATTCGTCTATTACGGCAGCCGGCCCCAGGCGATCGGACTCGACGGCGTCGCCGCGCTGCTCGCGCTCCTGGCAGCGGCCGGCGGCTTTGGCGCGGCATACCTGTGGTTCAACCCGGCCCGGAAGAGCGCCGTGGCCGCGCTGAGCGCGAGCCTGCCATGGCGCATCGCCGCGCAGGGCTTCTCCGTCGAACGCGGCACGGAACTCGCAGTCCAGCCGCTGCTCATCGTCTCGAGTCGCGTGTCCGCCTTCGACGAGCAGGTCACGGCACCGATCGCCGCGTCGGTCGGGGAGAGCGTTGACGAGGCGGCCGGAGTGCTGGCGATCTTCCGCAACGCGCGTTTCGCCCGCTACCTCGCGGGCAGCCTCGTGGTCGTCGCGATCCTCGCGTTGCTGTCAGTACTGGCCGCAACCGGGCACCTCTGGGTGCACCTCGCATGAGCGTGATCCTCTCCACGATCGTCTGGGCGCCGCTTCTCTTCGCGGTGATCGTCCTGTTCCTTCCGGAGCGCGATGACGAGCAGCGCACCCGGGTGAGGACGGTCGCGCTCGCCGGAGCCGGGACGAGCTTCTTCGTCACCACGTTCTTCGCCATCCTTGGCCAGATCGGGCTCGGCCAGGGCGGCGGACTCGCGTCCGCATACCAGGAGAGCCATACCTGGTTCTGGAACTTCCTGTTCCAGGCGCACTACGACCTGGTCGCCGACGGGATCACGCTGCCCCTGCTGGTCGTGGTGACCACGGTGTTCGGTTGCGCGCTCTTCCACTCCTGGAAGATCCACGAGCGTGTCCGCCTCTACGTGATCCTCGTGCTGCTCCTCGAGACCGCGGTCAACGGGGTGCTCTGCTCCGCGGATTTCGTGCTCTTCGCCTGCTTCTGGGGCCTGCTGCTCGTCCCGATGTACCTCCTGATTCGCATCTGGGGAGGCGACGGCGCACGCCGGGCCGCGGCATGGTTCGCGGGCTTTCAGGCCGTGTCACTCGCGTTGATCATCGCGACAGTGGCGATCATCGTGGTCGAGTCGGGAACGCAGTCTTCGGACATGAGCGTCGATCTGGTGACGTACTCGGTCACGGCGGAGACGGTCGGCTTCTGGTTGAGCTTCGCGGCGTTCGCAATCGCCATGGCCGTCTTTCCGGTGCACACCTGGATGCTCGAGGCGCAGAGCAAGGCGAGCGCCGGCGTCGCGACCATCCTCTCCGGGACGATGCTGCTGCTCGGCGCCTACGGGATGATGCGGATCAGCCTCGTCGTCTTCCCGGTCACGGCGCACTACTACTCGTTTGCGGTCACCGGCCTGGCCGTCGTCGGCGCGTTCTGGGGGAGCATCGGCGCGCTGCGTCAGGACGAATTGCGCCGATTCATCGGATACATGAACGTCGCGCAGATGTCCCTGGTGCTGCTCGCCATCGGCGCGCAGACGTCGGTTGCGCTGGTCGGCGCGGTCCTCCTCCTCGCGGGACAGGGGTTCGCGTCGGCCATGCTCACGCTCGTCAGCGGCGCCATCGAGGAGCGCACGCGGACGACGAGCATCCGAGCCATGGGTGGGCTGGTGACGCAGGCGCCCCGGCTGGCGGGGTTCTGGCTCGTCGCTGCGGCGAGCGTGATCGGCGTGCCGATGCTCGCCGGGTTCGCCGGCGACTTCATGGTCTTCGCGGGTTCGTTCCCCGAGCATCGGATCGCGACGGTGCTGGTGATAGCCAGCGTGATCGTGACCACCGGCGGCCTCCTCTGGGTCGCGAACCGGGTCTTCTTCGGACCGGTCCGGGATCAGTTCGCCCGGGTGCGCGACGTCACACTCCTGGACCTGACCGTGCTCATCCCGCTGGTCGCGGCCGTGCTGCTGTTCGGCGTCCGGGTGGGGGCGGTGGTCCCGGTGATCGCCAACGGCGTCCTCGAGATCACCACCCGGATCACGGGAGGGTAGGGGATGCCGTCGGATTTCACTCACGCGATGACGCTCGCACTGCTCCCCGAGGCGATGCTCGTCGGGACGGCCGTGATCTCGGTCCTCGTCGCCGTGCTCCGCCCCGGACTCCGTCCCGACATCCATCGCTGGATCGCGTGCATCGGCATCGTGGGGTCGCTCGCCGCGTGCGGCCTGGTCCTGCTCGGCCTCCGCAACGAGCATTCGGGCATCGCGATATCGGTGTGGAACGGCGGCTTCGTCGTCGACAGCTTCGCCATGTTCATCGCCATCCTCGCCTGCGTCGTCGCGCTCGTCTCCTGTCTGATCAGCGACACGGCGGTGCGCATCATCCCGTCCCGCACGAGCGCCTTCTACGCGCTGACGCTCGTCTCCACTGCCGCGGCCGAGGCCATCGCCGCCGAACGCGAGATGACCACGCTGTTCGTCGCGCTCGCGGTGCTGCTGGTCTGCATGGTGTCACTCGGTGCGCTCGTGAAGACGAATCCGCGCGGCGCCGTGTCCTCCTTCGAACACCTCATCGAGGGGGGTGTCGGCCTCGCCGCCGTGCTCTACGGGCTCGTCCTGCTCTACGGGACCACGCGGAGCACCAATCTCTCGGCACTGGCGGCGGCCGTCGCCGCAGCCCCCGGGGCGGTGGCCCTCGGCGTCGCCCTCGCCGTCGCGGGTCTCTGTGCCACGCTCGGGGTCTTCCCGCTGCGCCAGTGGGTCGGACGCGTGGCCGGCAGTGTTCCCGCGGGGGCCGCCGGGTTCATCCTGGCCATGAGCATGATCGCCGGTGGCGCTGCCCTGGCACGGGTGACCGTCTCGGGGTTCGGTCCCGGTGTCGGCGTCTGGCGGTGGCTCGTCCCCATCGTGGCCGCGGTCGCGCTCGGACATGCATCGCTGAGCTCATTGCGGGAGTCCACGGTCTCGCGCCTGATCGGTCAGCTGGTGAGCGCTCAGGCCGCGATGCTGCTGCTCGGACTGGTTGCGTTCACGACCGGGTCACGAGGCGTTCCCGCGTATGGAATGACCGCGTTCCTCGGCAGCCTCGGTGTCACTGCGATCGCGACCCTGGCCGCATTCGGCGTGCTCTCGATGCTCCAGGTGGCCGGTATCGGCGACGGCATCGACGACGTGCGCGGCCTGGCTCACCGCTCCGCCCCGGCGGCGCTGCTCCTCGCTGTCGCCGTGGCCACGCTTGCCGGGGTTCCGCCACTTGCCGGGTTCCTGTCGCGGCTGCTGCTCATCTCGAGCGCAGCCGACACCCACTACGGGTGGCTCGCCGTGCTGGCCGTCGGCGCGACCCTGCTGACGCTGACCGCCGCGGTGCGATTCGTGTCGACCCTCTATGCCGAGACCGGCGACGAGATCCCGTTCACCCTCGGCGCAACGCCACTCGTGTCCCGCATCATCGCCGGCGCAGCCTGTCTCGCCGGAGTCGGCCTCGTGGTGCTGATCCAGCCGCTGCTCGCGGTGGCGACGGCGGGAGCCGGAACGCTGCGCTGACCGCTCCTCAGCACGCACCGGATGGAGCCGCGCGCGACTGGCCCGCGGTTGCGCTCAGCGTGCTCACCAGGACCGTTCGCACCCTCGGGCCTCTGCGTGGCGCGGCCGCCGCTGCGGCGGGAGCGGTGTGGTACGCGCGGCTGAGCCGTGAGGATCGAGTCCGCGCGGCCGCCAATCACCACCGCCTGCAGCCCCACCTGAGCCATGCGGGCGCCGCCGCGCTCGCGCGCCGCTCCTACCAGGAGTATGTCCGCATGTTCGTCGATTCGATGTGGGCCGAGCCGCTTGACTCGGTGGAGGTGCTCCGCCACTTCCGCGTCATCGGCGCGGAGCACCTCGAGGTCGGTGATCGCGGGTCGATGGTCGTGCTGCCGCATTTCGGCAACTGGGACATGGCGGCAAGCGCGTCGCTGGGCCTCGGGCTCCACCTCAGCACGGTGATGGCACCGGTCGTATCGCCGGGGATCACCGAGATGGTGGCGCTTTCGCGGCAGCGCAAGGGCCTGGAGATCTTCACGGTGCGCCAGTCCGCTCGCGGGTTGGTCCGCGCCCTGCGCCGAGGGCGGACGGTCGCGCTGATGCTCGACGTGCCCGAGGCGGGGCCAACCGTCGTGGTCTCGTTCTGCGGTGGGCCGGTGCGTTGCAGTGCGGTGCCGGCGCGCCTGGCCGCTGCGACCGGCGCGGTGATCCTCCCGGTCACCTGCCGCCGCGACGGGCCGGGATGGGTGCTCGAAATCCATCCGCCCGTGGAGACATCCGATGACGAGACCGCGGTGATCGGTCGCGTTGCGGCCCGCGTCGAGCCCGCGATCCGCGCGTACCCCGAGCAGTGGTACCCGTTTCACCGCGTCTATGCCGATCGGTGAGTCGAGAGATCTGACCGCGGCCGAGGCGGTGCGGGAGCTTCAGCGTGCCGGTGGCGCAGGATCGGCCACGGCCGGCGCCTGGGCGCCGGGACGGTGCACGCTGGTGGGGGAGCACGTCGATTACGCGGGCGGTCAGGTGCTCTGCGTCGCCGTCGACCTCGGCATCGCGGCCGCGGTGCGTCGAAGCGAGACGGGGCGGTACCTGGCCGCGAGCAATCGCAGCACCGTGATCCGCCGGGATGCCGGGCCCGCCGGGGACGCTGCAGATCGCGTGCTCGCCCCTGTCATCGCGCTTCGAGATCGCGGGGTTCCCGTCCCTGTCGTGGAAATCGGGATCTCGGCGACGCTTCCCGCCGGAGCGGGGCTCGCCTCCTCGGCCTCGCTGATGGTGGCGACTACCGCGGCGATCCTTCGGCTGCTCGGCGCGACCATGACCGCGCGCGACCTCGCCGCGGTCGCTCTCGCCGCCGAGCGCGACGTCCTCGGCATCCCGTGCGGGCCGCTCGATCAGCGAGCGGTGATCGACGCGCCCGAGGACGGCGCGCTCCTGCTCGACTGTCGGACCGGCGAGGAGACCGTGGTGCCATGGACCTGGTCCGACATCGTGATCGTGGGCTGTGACACGGGGACGCACCACGACGTCGGCGGGACGGAGTACCGGCGCCGCCGCGAGGAGACGGAGGCGGGACTCGCTGCGCTCAGCGCCGCGAACTGTCAGGAGCTGAGCGAAGCGATGATCGACTCGGCGGCGCTGGCACCTGCGGTCAAGCGAAGGCTTCGCCACGTGATGGGGGAGACCAGACGCGCGGCAGAGGCCGCGGAAGCGATGCGACGCGAGGACCTGGCCGCTCTCGGGCGTCTCATGTCCGAGAGCCACCGATCACTCCGCGACCTGCACGAGGTGAGCACGCCTGCGCTTGACGCGGTGGTCGGCGCCGCCGAGGCTGTTTCCGGCTGCGCGGGCGCCAGGTTGGTCGGTGCCGGATTCGGCGGCACGGTCGCCGCGCTGGTCACCCGGAGCGCGGCCGGCGCCTGCCGCAGCGCCATGGCCGCCGCCTGCGACGGCGGGGATACCTTCGAGCTCCGGCCGTCGCCGGGGCTCGCGGTGCTGGCCCCCGACGTCGTGCGGGGCTAAACTCAACGCCGCATGGCTGGCAACGCGGCTGCGGCGGCGGGCTGCGGCGCCGGGTACCTGATCGGGTCGGTGCCGTTTGGCCTGATCATCGGTAGGGCGGTGGGCGGCCTGGACGTGCGCGATTTCGGCAGCGGCAACATGGGCACTGCGAACGTGCTGCGCACCGTCGGCGCACGGGCCGGCGCGATCACCTTCGCGCTCGATGTCGCCAAGGGCGCGGCCGCGATCGGCGTCGCACGCCGTCTCGGCGCCGATCCTGCCGCACAGGCCGCGGCCGGCCTCGCCGCATGCGTCGGCCACTCCTGGCCGGTGTTCGCCAAGTTCCGGGGCGGCAAGGCGGTCGCCACCGCCTTCGGCGGGCTGCTGATGGTCTCCCCGGAGGCTGCGGCGTGGGCAACCGTCGGCGGCCTGGGTGCGCTTGCCGTGAGCCGGACCATGTCGATCGGGTCGCTCAGCGCCACGGTGACCGCCACGCTCGGCGCCGGCCTCGACAGCAGGCGGCGCCACGACCCGACCCCACTCGTGTTCACCGCGCTCGCCTCGGCGCTGGTGGTCGTGCGCCACGCCCCGAACATCCGCCGGATCCTCCGGGGCGAGGAGCCGAAGTTGTCGACTCGTTTGTTCGGCCGTCGTCACTGACTCATCGGCGGAGGTCCGTGAGCCCCTCCGTATGATCGAGGTCATGCATGGCACTCCGGATCCGAGCGCGCACGTCCCGGTGGACGGTCCCGTGGACCGCGTGGGAGCGGTGGTACGCGCGCTGACGACCACCACCGACGGCGTGCCCGAGCTGCGGCGCGAGATTGTCTGCGCCGCCGCGTCGATCGCCGGCGACGGGGCGTCTGCCGCGATGGCGCTGCGTGACGGGGAGCGCGTCACCGTCCGTGTCGTCGATGCCCACGGGGCGGCGCCGGACGCCTTCGAGGGCTGGGAGGCGGAGCCGGAGGTCCTCGCCGGGCGGCGCGTCCGGCGCTCCGTCGACGGCCTCGGATCGCTGCTGGTGCTGCCGATGTCGTATCGCGGCGAGACCGTCGGCGCGCTTGCGGTGATGTCGCCACCGGATGCGATGGCGCTCGACGTCGACACCGAGGGTGTTTTGACCATTCTCGCCGACAACGCGGCGGTCGCCATGGAGAAGGCCCGCCTCTACGACATGGAGCGCGAGTCGGTCCGCCGTTTGCGCGAGCTCGACACCATGAAGACGGACTTCCTGTCCACCGTGCAGCACGAGCTGCGCACCCCGCTGACGGCGATCCTCGGGCTGGGTGACCTCTTGGAGATGTGCTGGGAGATCTGGGAGGACTCACCGAAGCTCGACGCGCTGCGAGACATCCAGGTCGCCGCGCGGAACCTCGACGGGATCGTCGAGACCATCATCGACTTCTCGGTCGGCGAGGGCGAGCCGCTGGTCCTGAGCCTGTCGGACGTGCCCTTGGAGGACGCCGTGCGAACGGCCGTCGGTATCGTCGGCGAACGGCACAGGGGCGGGCTCCCGGTCCCGGCGGAGGTCGAGGTGGACCCGGGGGTCACCGTGATCGCGGACCCCGATCGTCTCGGTCAGGCGCTGCGCGCGCTCATCGACAACGCCGTGAAGTTCAGCGACGGTCGCGGCGGCGTGCTGGTTCGGGGCACCCGCGCCGAGCCGGGTACCGTCCTGATCGAAATCGTCGATCAGGGAATCGGCATCCCCGCAGGCGACCTCCCGAGCATCTTCGAGCGCTTCTTCCAGGTGGACAGCACCGCGACCCGGCGCTTCGGCGGCACCGGGATGGGGTTGGCGCTCGTCAAACGCGTCGTCGAGGCCCATGGCGCCGGCATCGATGTGCAGAGTGTCGTCGGCTCCGGCACCCGAGTTTCGATGCACTGGCCGGAGTCGACCTCGCCCTTCGTCGAGGCACGCGATCCGGACCCGGTCGCGTCCCCTGTGACGGTACAATGAGGACGGTCGCGCTAGGCGGGGCGTTAGCGGTGCCCTGTACCCGCAATCCGCTATAGCGGGGCTGAATTCCCCACCGAGGGGGCGCGTCATTGGGTCTGCTCCGGACGCGCCGGCGTTGACGACTGGGTCCCGCGCAGCTCGGGCCCGTGAACCCCGTCAGGTCCGGAAGGAAGCAGCGGTAAGCGGTTCCCCGGGGGTGCCGTGGGGAAACCTGGTCTGAGCCGGTCGTACGGGTGAGCGCCGGTGGCGTACCCACGACGTGGGGTGCGCGACTACCCTCGTTCCCGGCGGGCCGCCATCACGGGCGACCCGCCGTCACTGCGACAATGCCGCCCACTTGGGGTGCCCATCGAGGAGGAGTCGAGCGCCGTGGACCGCCGTTTGACCGACCCGCTCCGGAGTGACGCGCCATGAGCCTTGCCCTCTATCGCCGGTACCGCCCGCAGCGATTCGGCGATCTCGTCGGACAGGAGGTCGTGGCCCGGACGCTGATCAACGAAGTCAGCTCGGGCGGACTGGCGCACGGCTACCTCTTCGCGGGCGTTCGCGGGACGGGAAAGACGTCCACCGCGCGCATCCTCGCTCGCGCCGTGAACTGCGAAGCGCTTGTCGGCGGCGAGCCCTGCAACGTCTGCCCGCCCTGTGTCGAGATCCTCAGCGGGGCTGCGGTCGACGTGCTCGAGATCGACGCCGCGAGCAACCGCGGCATCGACGAGATGCGTGACCTGCGCGACAAGGTTCGCTACCTCCCGGCGGTGCTCCGGCGCAAGGTCTACATCATCGACGAGGCCCACATGCTCACCACCGACGCATGGAACGCCTTTCTCAAGACCCTCGAGGAACCGCCGCCACACGTGCTCTTCGTCCTCGCCACCACCGAACCGCACAAGGTGCCCGAGACGGTGCGATCACGGGTGCAGCGCTTCGACTTCCGGCGCGTCCCCGTTCCGGCGATCCAGCAGCTGCTCGCCGATGTTGCCGCCAAGGAGGAGGAGCGGGTTGACCCCGATGCCATCCAGCTGCTCGCCGTGGCGGCACAGGGCAGCCTGCGCGACGCTCTGGTGCTGCTCGAGCAGGCGCTCGGCGCGGGCGAGCGGCCGGTCACCGTCGGGGTCGCCCGCCGGTCACTCGGGCTCACCGATCCGTCGACGCTGCATGCGCTGGTGGCGTCGCTGGCCGGCGCGGATGCCGCCGGCGCGTTGCGGGCGGCGGCTGCGGCCTTCGATGCGGGCGCCGACCCTCGCCAGCTGTTTCGTGACGTCGCCCGCCTGGCGCGCGCCGCGGAACTGGTTGCGCTCGGGTACCCGGAGGGTGCGTCGGCCGGCCCGGATGAGATCGCGCTCGTCGCCGACCTCGCCGCGATCGCTCCCGCCGGCCTCTGGCTCCGCCTGCTCGAACTGGTCGCCGAGGCCGAGATGAACCTGCGTCAGTCGGTCGACGCCCGGCTGCTCGTCGAAGTGTGCCTGCTTCGGGCCCTGCGTCCCCCGGCGGCCGACGGCGAGGATGCCGGGCTTGCGGCACTGGCGCTGCGAGTCGCGGCGCTCGAACGCGGTGCCGCTCAGGAAGGTGGTCGGCG
>DAIQQM010000092.1:0-11678 GCA_036786805.1 Candidatus Dormiibacterota bacterium
CAGCTCGCCGACCTGTTCGTGCGCCGAGAAGACGTGGGATTGCTTCAGCAGGGCGTCGACGAGCGTGGTCTTGCCATGGTCGACGTGGGCGATGATCGCGACGTTGCGAAGGTCCGCCCGGCGCTTTTCGCCGAGCACGAGAGGAGGAGGCACCGCTCGATTCTGACCGCACGGCCATCATCGGCCGCCCGTGACCCAATGGAGGAACTGCTGAACGTGTGCCGCAAGGGCACCCTCCAGCTCCTGAAGCACCGAGTACTCGCCTGTCGCGGTTGCCGCCGTGTTGGTGTTCAACTGCTTGAAAAGACTGGAAAGGGGTGAGGTCAGACCACCGAGCGGTCCGGGGTCTGTGGCCGCCGAGGGGCTGGCCTTCTGCAGCGCCGGACCGGCTCCCGGAGTGGCGGTCGCGACCGCCGGTGGCGCCCAGCTGATGTACCGCCCAGGCGCAGGAGCCTGGGCACCGGCGTGGACCGCGAACGCCACGACGCCGGCGACTGCCGCTACACCGACGAGGACGCGGAAACGGTGAGCACCGAGCACGGCAACCTCCAAAGATCCGTCTCTGACGGTCGCCCCACCGGCCGGCCGGGCATCCTGCCCGGCTGATTGAACTATACACGTTTGTGTATGTCGCGTCCCGATGGATCCTGGCGGCCCCTGGCGGGGGGCTCACACGGGACGCCAATATTCATCGCGTGAACACGGCCAGGACGGTCCTGCTCTACATCGTCGCCGCCGTCGTCGGCATCCTCCTGGGACTCGCGGCGGCACAGGTCACGATCTCCTGCTCCGGGTCGTGCGTCGCGCAGCCGCGGTTCCCCATCTGGCAGAGCGGCGTGATCGGCCTGGCCTGCGCGCTGGTGGTCCTGGTCGCATGCGCAGTGCTTGATGAGGAGTTCCTTCCGGTGACGCGCCAATGGCTCCGCGCCGCCCGGCGCCGGCTGTCAGGAGAGGGACGCAACCGGCAGGCGAGCTAGCCATGCGCTGGCCGCGAACGTTGGCCGTCCGCACTGCTGAACGGCGAAGGTGAGACGATTCAATAGTGGCTGACCCGGTTTCGCTGACCCTCCCGGCGATGGGTGAGTCCGTTTCGGAAGGGATCGTGTCCCGCTGGCTCAAGGCCGTGGGAGACAGCGTCAGCGAGGGCGAGCCGCTCGTCGAGGTGACCACGGACAAGGTCGATGTCGAGGTTCCGGCGCCGACGACCGGACGACTCGCCGAGATCGTCGCCGCCGAAGGCGAGACGGTTGCGGTCGGCGCGACTCTCGCGGTCATCGCCCCCGGAGCCGCGGCCGACCCTGCTCCCAGGCCAGTTGCGGAGCCGGCCACGGTCGAGGCCGGGGAGCCGGCGCCCCCATCCGAGCCGACCACGGCCGAGGCCGCCACGCCGCCCCCGGCGCCGCCGGTGTCTGCAGCACCCTCCGTCGCGGTCGTCGCCCTGGATGCATCGGATGTCGACGCGTCGCCGCTGGCGCGGCGGGCGGCCGCGAGGAACGGTGTCGACCTTCATGCGATCCAGGGATCGGGGCCGGGGGGCATCGTGACCAAGGGCGACGTGCTCTTCGCGAGGGCGGGCAGTCCGCCGCGACCAGACGCCACGGTGCGCGTCGTCGAGGGTGACCACGCCGAGCCGATCAAGGGCCCGGGAGCGGCGCTGGTCGAGTACATGGAGCGCAGCCGCGACATCCCCACGGCGACGTCATTCCGCACCATCGGTGTCGACGTCCTCGACGGCAGGCGGCGCCAGCTCAACAGCGCGCTCGCGGCGGCGGGCAATGCGGCCAAGGTCTCGTTCACGCACCTGATCGGCTACGCCATCGCCAAGGCAGCCGGAGCGAGCCCGGCGATGACGACCCACTTCGCGCGCACCGATGACGGCAAGCCGGCGCGCGTCCCCGGCCCGGCGCACCTCGGGCTCGCCGTGGACAGCCTCCGGAAGGACGGGACCCGCTCGCTCGTCGTCCCGGTCATCCGCAACGCCGCCGATCTGCCCTTCAAGGAATTTCGCGACGAGTACGAGCGCCTCATCGAGCGCGCGCGCACCAACACGCTCACCGCGGACGAGCTCCAGGGCGCGACCCTGACGCTCACCAATCCCGGCGGGATCGGGACGGTGGCCTCGGTCCCGCGGCTCATGCCCGGGCAGGGGACGATCGTCGCCGTCGGTGCCATCGGGTATCCGGCCGAATGGCGCAACGTTCCCGACGCACGAATCCAGGATCTCGGTGTCGGGAAGGTCATGACCATGACCAGCACGTACGACCACCGGGTCATCCAGGGGGCAGAGTCGGGAGAGTTCCTCGGTCGCATCGAGTCTCTCCTCGGGGGCGCCGACGGTTTCTACGAGCTGGTTTCCGCCAGCCTTGGCGTCAACATGCCGACGCTCCCGGCGGTGCCGGCGCGCGCCACACCGCTACCCTCGCCGGCGGTGCCGACGCCCTCAGACGGCGCCCCGGACCGCGTCCTGCTCGGAGCGATGCAGGCGGCGACATCGCTGGTCAAGGCGCACCGCACCCACGGACACCTCGGCGCGCACCTCGATCCCCTGGGTTCGCCGCCCATCGGTGACCCGGCAATGGATCCCGCGACCTACGGCCTGACCCAGGAATTGATGGAGCAGATCCCGGCGGACCTGCTGCGCGTGTACGTTCCCGGTCGCAACCTCGCGGAGGTGCTCCCGAATCTCCGCCGCACGTATTGCAGCACCATCGCCTTCGAGATCGAGCACATCTCGAGCCATGAGCAGCGTGTCTGGCTGCGCGAGCACATCGAGTCGGGCAAGTACCGGCCCGCGCTCACGCCCGAGGACCGACTTCGCCTGCTCGAACGTCTCACCAAGGTGGACGCCATGGAGCGGTACCAGCGCTCCGCGTTCCTGGGACAGAAGACGTTCTCACTGGAAGGACTCGACGCGCTCGTGCCGATGCTCGAGAACCTGCTGACCCGGGTTGCTGACGACGGCATCGGTGAGGTGGTCATGGGGATGTCCCACCGCGGACGCCTTGCCGTGGTCGCGCACGTCGCCAATCACTCGTACGAGTCGATCCTCAACGCCTTCGAGCTCGCGTCGGCGCGGCGCGCAATCGGACGCTTCGAATCAACCGGCGACGTGAAGTACCACATGGGTGCGACCGGGACCTATCACACCGAGTTGGGGAAGGTGATCCTGGTGCGGCTGCTGCCGAATCCGAGCCACCTGGAGGCGATCGACCCGGTGGTGGAAGGATGGTGCCGCGCCGCGCAGACGCAACGGCGCGCCACCACGCTGCATCTCGATCCCATGGCCGCGCTGCCCGTGCTCATTCACGGCGACGCGGCGTTTGCCGGGCAGGGCGTGGTCCAGGAGGTGCTCAACCTCCAGTCGCTTCCCGGGTACACGACCGGCGGCACCGTGCACTTCATCGCCGACAACCAGGTCGGATTCACCACCGATCCGCAGGATGGCCGGTCGACGCGCTACGCATCCGACCTTGCCAAGGGTTTCGACATCCCCATCGTCCACGTCAACGCAGATGACGTCGAGGCGTGCCTGGCGGCGATCACCTTCGCGTACGACTACCGCCGCGCGTATCGTCGCGACGTGATGGTCCACCTGATCGGGTACCGTCGCTTCGGCCACAACGAGGCCGACGAGCCCGCGTACACGCAGCCGCTCATGTACAGGAAGATCCGCGAGCACCCGACGGTCCGCGAATTGTTCGCGGCACAGCTCGTGGCCGATGGTGTCATCCGCCCGGAGGACGCCGACGCGCAGGCCAAAGCGATGTACGGACGCATCGCCGACGCCCACAAGCGCGTCAAGGAGAACCTCGCCGCCGAGCTGGACGATCTCACCCATGAGCAGGTTGTCGACGAGCCGGATGACGCGACCATGCGGACCGCTGTCTCGGGCCGGCAGCTCACCGCCCTGAACGATCAACTGCTCACGTTCCCGAAGCACTTCACACCGAACGCCAAGCTCATCCGCCAGATGGAGCGACGCAAATCAGCGATCCTCGAAGGTGCGATCGACTGGGGGACTGCGGAGGCGCTCGCCTTCGCGTCCCTGATCACGCAGGGCCACCCCATCCGCCTCACGGGCCAGGACACGATGCGTGGCACGTTCAGCCACCGCCACCTCGCGTTCCACGACGAGCGGACCGGCGAGATGTACATCCCGATGCAGCACCTCACCGACGCACAGGCGACCTTCGAGGTGCTCAACAGCCCGCTCAGCGAGGTCGGCTGTCTCGGGTTCGAGTACGGCTACAGCGCCGCGGACCCGGAGACGCTGGTCATCTGGGAGGCACAGTACGGCGACTTCTTCAACAACGCCGAGATGATCGTCGACCAGTTCGTGTCGTCGGCTCGCGCCAAATGGGGTCAGCACTCACGGTTGACGATGCTCCTGCCCCACGGCTACGAGGGCAGCGGCCCCGAGCACTCGAGCGCCCGCATCGAACGCTTCCTGCAGCTGTGCGCCAACGACAACATGCGCCTCGCGAACTGCACGACTCCTGCGCAGTACTTCCACCTGCTGCGCAGCCAGGGACTCCTCAGCGACCCGCGCCCGCTCATCGTCTTCACGCCGAAGAGCCTGCTGCGCCTCAAGGAATCCACCTCCAAGCTCGCCGACCTCAGCGCCGGGAGGTTCCAGGCGGTGATCGACGATCCCAACGGACCTGCGCGTCGCGAGGAGGTTCGCACGCTGCTCCTCTGCTCAGGCCGCATCTATTACGAGCTTGGCATGGCGCCCCAGCGTGCCGATGCCTCCGATGTTGCGATTGCGCGGGTTGAGCAGCTGTATCCGTTGCCGGTCGAGGCGATCCTCGAGCTGGTCGCCTCGTACCCGAATCTCGAGCGCCTGTACTGGGTGCAGGAGGAGCCGCAGAACATGGGTGCTTGGGGCAGCCTCGAGCGCGCCGTCGGACTCTCTCGGCCGTCCCACATTCAGTGGGACTACATCGGGCGGCCGCGACGGGCGAGTCCGTCGGAGGGCTATGCCGGCTCCCATCAACTCGAGCAGGAACGCATCGTCACCGAGGCGTTCGCCACGTCGCGGCGCGGCCGGAACGGGCCTCTGACTGTCCTCCCCGCCACCACCGGCGCCATCGCGTGACCGATCGCGTCGTGGTGCTCGGCGGTGGACCCGCCGGCGATGTCGCCGCGCTCCGAGCCGCGCAGCTGGGCGCCGATGTGACCCTCGTCGAACGCGCCGAGCTGGGAGGCACGTGTCTCAATTGGGGCTGCATCCCCACCAAGTCGCTGCTTGCGGGAGCGGATCTGCTCCGCAAGATCCGCGACGCCGCATCGTTCGGCATTCGCGTCGCGGAGCCCGAGGTGGACTTCCCGCGGATGATGGAGCGCAAGGAAGAGATCGTGCTGACCATGCGCAGGGGAGTTGAGGCGGCGTGCAAGCGGCGCGGCGTGAAGGTCGTGCGAGCGCAGGGCGTGGTCGACGGCAACGCGGTGGTCACCGGAGATGACCGCCACGAGTTCGACCACCTGGTGGTGTGCGTCGGCACGGAGCCCTCGGGGCTCCCGGGCATCGACATGGAGCATCCCCGCGTGGTGACCTCCAACGGGATCCTCCGGCTGGAGCGCGTTCCGGAGCACATGCTGGTGATCGGCGGCGGAGTCGTCGGGTGCGAGTTCGCGAGCCTGTTCGCGGCACTCGGATCGCGGATCACCGTCGTCGAGGTCCTTCCGCAGATCCTCGCCGGTGTCGACGGGCGAATCGTTCAGCAGTGGCGGCGGATCGTCGAGAAGCAGGGGATCACCTTCCTCGCCGGGCGCCGCGTCGAATCGGTCGACTACAGCCCGGACATGGTCAAGGCCCATCTCGACGACGGGACTGCTGTCGAGGCGGATCTCCTTCTCGTCTCGGTGGGGCGTCGCGCCCAGACCCGCGGGATCGGCCTGGAGGAAGCCGGAGTTGTCGTCGACGACCGCGACCACATCGAGGTGGACGCCTTCCTGCGCACCGCGAACCCGAAGATCTGGGCGGCCGGTGACTGCATCGGCGGACTCCAGCTGGCCCACCTCGGGAGCGCGGAGGGCGGACGCGCGGTCGAGAACGCGCTCGCTCACGAGGTGATGCCCATGGACCGGACCGTGGTGCCGTCGTGCATCTACACGCACCCCGAAATTGCCATGGTTGGCCTGAACCCGGAGGCGGCGAAAGCGGCCGGCATCGAGCTGAAGCTCGGCCAGGCCCGTTACCTCGGCAACGGCAAGGCGCTCGGCGAAGGTGAACCCGACGGGCTCGCGCAACTGTACACGGACGCTGCCACCGACCGGCTGGTGGGCGCCACGGTGATGGGTGTCCACGCTGTCGAGATCATCCACGAGGTCGGTGTCGCGATCAGCGACGGATTGTCGATGGACGATCTCGGTTCGATCATCCACGCGCACCCCACGGTCAGCGAGTTGATGATGGACGCGGCCGAGCAGGGCGAGGGTGTTGCGCCCTACCTGAGCTGAGCGCGGACTCGGAGCGGGAGGGGCAACTCGCAAGGCGCGAATGTGGCGCCACCTAAGCTGAACGCCCTGTGTCGCGGAGCGGGAGGGGTCACCCGGGCTGCCTAAGCTGAGAGTGGACTTGGGAGGGGAGGGGTCACCCGCGCCGCAGCGAATTTGGCAGCGCCGGAGAGAGCGCGACAATGTGCTTGCGCGAACGAGGGCGCTGACAAGCTGAGCAGCGGCGCGGGTGGCCCCTCCCCTCCGCGGCGCAGAACCTTGCCCAAGGCGTGCCCGTCTCCGCGGCGCAAGACGGCGCCTACGACGTGGCCGTCTTGCGCAACCGCTCGTCGCGGCGCCTGCGGTTCCGCATCCGCAGCGCGACGACGAGGACGCGTCCCTCGAGCCACGTCGCCCATCCGGTCGCCAGCGCTCCGATGAGGAAGAGCGCGCCGAGCCAGCGTGGACCAAGGACAACGATGGTGAGTCCCGCGACGAGGAGCACCGTGGTCGCCACGAGGAATGTCGCGGTCAGGAGAGCCCGCCAGGTGAGCAGGATCGAAGTCCGGACCGCAATGACGGCGGCCTGCGCGTCGATGCGGGTCTTCGGAGTGGTGCCGGGGACCGCCTGTCCACCTGCAAAGGCACGGCGCCGGTTGGTCGCCACGCGCCAGAAAAGGAGGCTCGCCGCAAGCCGGGCGAGGAGCCGGATCACGATGGCCCACGGCATGTCCTCATGCTACAGTCGCCGGGCGTTTCAACCGTGGGAGCAGCGAGATGATCCGTGCATATGTGCTCGTGACCGCGAGCGCCGGCAGGGCGCAACACGTCGCTGATGCCCTGCGCGGCAGTGACGGTGTCGTCGAAGTTGACGCGATCACCGGCGAGTACGACGTGATCGCCCAGATCGAGGCGGCGGACGTTCCGGGCATCGGCCGTCTGATCCTGGATCGGATCCAGTCCGCGGACGGCGTGGTCAAGACGATCACGTGCCTCGCGGTCTGATCCGGACCCGGGAGCACCCGTCGGGAGCGCTGGGCTGGGCGGACTAGCCGGCCTTTACAGGACGGCGCTCGCGCGCCTCCGAGCCAGCGCGCCGCTGCGCCGATCGCTGCTGTTCTGGGCGGCGCTCGGTCTCGTCCTCGGGGAGGCCGTCACCGCCGACGTCGCGCTCGTGCATGGTCAGGGCACGGTCACCCCCGCGGTCATCGCCACCGCGGTGTGGTGGGCGCTGGTCACTGTCGGGGTCATCGGCGGCGCGGCGCTGCTGCGGACGCCGGACGGCACGGCGGTCGATCGCTACGGGATCCCCAACGGGCTGACGGCGCTCCGTGGGTACGCCTGCATTCCCGTGCTGCTCATCGGCACGCTCTCGCTTCCCGGGCGCCTCGGGCTCGCGCTCTGGGGCGGCATCGGCGGATCGGTCGGTCTCCTGGACGCGGTCGACGGCTTCATCGCGCGCCGGTACGGGCCGGTGACCGTACTGGGCAAGGCGATGGACCCGTTCGGCGACGCCGTGTACTTCGTGGTCGGTGCGATCGGCAGCTGCGCGCTCGGGATCATCCCGATCTGGCTTGCGGTGCTGATCGCCGTCCGCTACGCGGGGCCGGTGATCCTGACCCCCCTCGTCCTGCTCACGGGCAGGCGTCCGGAACTCGTGTACACCGTCTGGGGACGGCGCAACACGATGCTCACCGGCATCGTCCTCTTCGCTCTGTACTGCGTCCGCCTCTTCGGCGGACCGATCGGCATCGTCGCGTTGGTCATCGCGCTCCCGACGCTCGTGCCCACGGCGCTGCTCCACGTCGTCGCGCTGGTCCAGCGCGTCGCCGCCGCGCCGCGGGTACGTTGAGCGACCGCCTCAATCGCCGGCCTCGGAACCGAGCGCGTCGCGGATATGGCGGAGCCACCCCGCGGCGGTGAGCCCGTTCGCCACGGGCACGTAGTTGCAGTCGAAGCCGTCGGCGAGCATCCGGGCCAGGCCGGCGTCGTCAAACCCCGCCTCGATGAGGCCCTCGATCTCGTCCGACGCCGCAGTGACCGTATCGGGCGACGCATCGGCCACGAACGCGTGCAGCGCGGCGTCGGGCGTGCC
The DNA here is from genome assembly GCA_036786805.1 of Candidatus Dormiibacterota bacterium. GTDB lineage: Bacteria > Chloroflexota > Dormibacteria > Aeolococcales > Aeolococcaceae > Palsa-851. The sequence goes on from DAIQQM010000092.1 coordinate 8,534, forward strand.
GTGATCCTGCTGCCAGTCCTGGTGGTAGTAGCCGCCCAGCAGCTGGGCGAGGGCGGGATAGTCGGCCGCGGCGTTGTCGATCGCAAGGTTGATGTCGATGGTGCCGTTCATTGTCAGCGCTCCTGATGTCTCTTGGCCCGGTGCGGGGACCGGGTGGGATAGGCGGTCACGAGGGTGAAGCCGCCGGGGAGTTCGTCGTTGCGGCGCAGGACCAGTCGGACCGCGGTCACCTGGGTCGGGACCACCACGCCGCGGCTCACCTCGGCGTAGGTGAGCATGTGACCGACCACCTCGCCCATGTCCTCGACGAAGGTGAATGGAGCGCGCTTGTCCCTGCCGGCGAGCCACGCGGCGATGTCGGCGCTGCGCCGCGTGACCGCGATGTCGACGCATCGCTGCGCGGTGGCACGGCTGACGAAGCGTCCTGCCGCGGCGACGCCTTCGCGGAGGATGCGGCGCATCTCGTCGCCGGGCCGGGTGTCGACGTGCCGGCGCAGCGTGTGCCCCCCGCGGCTCTCGTAGACGCTGAGGTCCTCGACCGGAATCCGGCGGGGCCGCGGCCCCGGAGCCGGCCGATCAATGCCATCGAGCATGTGAGTCCTCCCCCGCGTCTCGTGCTGTGCGGCAGGTGATGCCGCGATGGGTCGCAGTCTCTCCGGCCTCGACGGACAGCCCGCAGACGGTGACCCGGCCCCCGGGCACGAACGCATAATCACGGCGCCGTGCTCGCAATCCTCAAGCAGACGCCCGCGCCCGGATTCGTGATCGGCGATGTCCCCATGCCGTCGCCGTCGGCCGGTCAGGTGCTCCTCCGCGTTGCCGCGACATCGGTCTGCGGGACGGACGTGCACCTCTACGACTGGAACGCCTGGGCCTCGGCGCGGGTCCACCCGCCGCGCGTGGTGGGGCACGAGGTCTGCGGAGAGGTGGTCGCGTGGGGTGACGGCGTCGACGGCCCGCCACTCGGCACTCGCGTGGCCGTCGAGTCGCACATCGTCTGCGGCCATTGCGACGAGTGCCGTCGCGGCGACTTCCACGTCTGCGAGAACACGCGGATCCTCGGCGTGGACGTCGACGGGGCCTTTGCGACCCATCTCGCCGTGCCGGCCGCGAACGTCTGGCCGGTCGGGGACTCGGTTCCCCCCGACGTCGCGGCCGCAATGGAGCCTTTCGGCAACGCGGTGCACGCCTGCTCGTACGGCGAGCTCGACGGGCGAACGGTCGTCGTCTTCGGGTGCGGACCCATCGGGTGCGCGGCGATCGCCGTCGCGCGCGTTCAGGGCGCGGCGCGCGTCGTGGGAGTGGATCGCAATGCATATCGCCTCGAGCTCGCCGAGCGCATGGGCGCGAACGCGATCGTTCAGGCGACCGACGCGGCGGTCGACGACGCCGTGCGGCGCGCCGCCGGGGACGCCGTCGACTGCGTGCTCGAGATGAGCGGGTCGCCGGTGGCGGTGGCGTCGGCGACCCGCCTGGTCCGGCCCGGGGGGTGGATCAGCCTCCTCGGCATCGGCGATGCACCGGACGTCGTCGATCTCTCCACCAATGTCGTCATGAAGGGGTTGAGCCTGTACGGCATCGCCGGACGGCGCATCCCCGCCACCTGGAGGCAGGTGACCGAATACGTCCAGGACGGTGTGATCGACGTCCGCGCACTCATCACACATCGTTTCGCGCTGCGTGACATCGACGGCGCGATCGAGTTGATGAAGTCGGGTCAGTGCGGAAAGGTGACGCTCACGCCCGAGTAGCGACGCGCGGGGTATCGTTGGTCGCATGGTGATGAGCGCGGGCACGTCGAAGGCCGTCCAGGCACTGGACGCATCGCTCAACGAGGACCTCGAGGCGCTCCGGCGCGACGGGCTGTTCCGTCCGCTGCGTGTGCTCGAGTCGGCGCAGGGACCGGTGGTTGAGATCGCGGGCAAGGCGGTCATCAGCCTCTCCAGCAACAACTACCTCGGGTTGAACACCCATCCGCGGCTGGTCGAGGCCGCGTCGCGTGCCGCACTCGAGTGGGGCGCCGGCACGGGTGCGGTGCGCACCATCGCGGGGACCCAGACCCTGCACGAGGAGCTGGAGCGACGTCTTGCGGCGTTCAAGCGCACCGAGGCGTCGCTGACATTTCAGAGCGGGTACGCGGTCAACGTCGGCGTCATCGGCTCGATGCTCGACGAGGGCGATTGCGTGGTGAGTGACAAGCTCAACCACGCGAGCATCATCGACGGCATACGGTTGACCAAGGCAGATCGAATCCTCTACGAGCACGCGGACCCGGACGACGCCGAGCGTGCGCTCAGCGAGGCGCGGGGCAAGGGATATCGACGCATCCTGCTGGTCACCGACGGTGTCTTCAGCATGGACGGCGACATCGCGCCGCTTCCCCAGCTGGTTGAACGCGCGGAGCACTTCGGCGCCGCGGTGATGGTCGACGACGCGCACGCCACCGGCGTGCTCGGCACCAAAGGCCGCGGCACCACCGACCACTTCGGGCTGCACGGCAGGGTCGCGCTCAACATCGGCACGCTCAGCAAGGCGGTCGGGGTCGTCGGTGGCTACGTGGCCGCTTCGCAGGTGGTGCGCGATCACCTCATCCACAAGGCGCGGCCGTTCCTGTTCTCGTCCTCGCACCCACCGGCTGTGGTGGCCGCGTGCATCGCCGCCGTCGACGTGCTCGAGCAGGAGCCCCAGCTCATCGAGCAGCTCTGGAGCAACACGCGTCACTTCAAGAGCGGGCTTCGCGAGCTCGGCTTCGACATCGGCCAGAGCGAGACGCCGATCACCCCCGTGATGTGCGGCGAGGCGCCGGTCGCGATGGAGCTCTCCGACATGCTGCTCGAGCGGGGCGTCTTCGCCCAGGGCATCGGCTTCCCGACGGTCGCTCGCGGCCGGGCCCGGGTTCGGACGATCGTCTGCGCCACGCACACCCACGAGCAGCTCGACCGCGCGCTGCTCGCCTTCGAGGAGGTCGGGACCCGCCTCGGTCTCATCGGAGCCGGGCGTCAGGCGTAACGCGATGGCACCGGCACGCTTCTGCGGATTGCGTCCTTCGCGTTCCGGTCAGCCGTAGTCATGGCGCATCGAACGGCTGCAGAGCTCGAGGAGGAGCGGCTGGAGATCCTGGCCGCGCAGCGTGACCGAGCGGCCT
>DAIQQM010000173.1:0-3239 GCA_036786805.1 Candidatus Dormiibacterota bacterium
GTGAGCGCGGTGAAATTGTCGTTCGTGGCCCGAACGTCATGAAGGGCTACTGGAACCGGCCCGACGCGACCGCGGAGGTGCTCGTCGACGGGTGGTTCCACACCGGCGACGTCGGCATCCGTGACGCCGACGGGTACTTCTTCATTGTCGATCGCAAGAAGGACATGATCATCAGCGGCGGCGAGAACGTGTACCCCGCCGAGGTCGAGGACGCGCTCTACCAGCACCCCGGCATCAAGGAGGTCGCCGTCATCGGCGTGCAGGACCCCCGCTGGGGTGAGAGCGTTCGCGCCGTGGTGGTGCCGAAGGAGGGAGTGTCACTCACCGCGGATGATGTCATCGAGTTCGCGCAGGACAGGCTGGCTCGGTACAAGCAGCCGAAGTCGGTCGTGTTCGCCGATATCCTGCCCCGCAACCCGGCGGGAAAGGTGCTCAAGTTCGATCTCCGCGAGCACTACGGCCAGCCCGCAGCGCCGGCCGAAGCACCGGCATCCCAGGAGGAGGCCACGACCAGCGCGGGCTGACCCGCGGACTAGGTGACGTCGATGACGAGGCGCGCGCCCGACAGGTAGTAGGCGTCGAACGGGGCGTTCTTGCTCAGGGTGATCTTGAAGATGAGGCGATCGGTGTTGCGCGCCATCGGCAACGCCGCCACCGAGACGACGATCTTGCCGGTCGGCATCGCCGCGATGTTGGACGCGCCGTCGACACCGACGAACTCGACATAGAGTGTGGTGGGACCGCTGTACCCGATCACCGTGGTCGGGCTCCCGGTCACGGTGTCGGGAAACGCCATGTCGAAGACCAGGCGGAAATCGTTCGGGTGCTCCCCGTAGCGGACGTCGGCAACGGTGAATCCGCCGCTGCCGCTGCCGAGAGTCTTGGACCCGGTGAGCTGCTGCGGAGTTGGCGAAACCGGGATCACCGCGGTGGGAGCCGGCGCCGGCGTCGCGACCGGGAGCGGGGCCGCAGTCGGCGGCGTGGTGGCGTGATGAGTCGGCGCTGGACGCGGAATCGTGGCGCCGACGAGCGGACCGGTCTGCGTCACCTGCCTGCCGATGAGCAGTCCGAGAAGCATGAGGACCACGGTAACCGCACCGAACAGCCAGAGGCGCCGGTCGCGATCGGCCGCTCCGACGGCGGGGCCGCCCAGTGGCAGCACATGACGGCCGGTGACCGGCCGGGTCGGATTCCAGTCGCGTCGATCTGTCTTCTGCGAGTGCAAACGCCGGACGTGGCGCCCGGGAACCGGGAGAGCGGGTTCCATGCTGACTCCGAACCGCGTGTCCTCCCCCTCGTCAAGTCCTGGGGGTTCGGGCTCGGGAATGACAGTTGGGGCGAAGTCGGTTCGCACCGCCTCGCGCACTGGCTTGTTGGACAGATAGTCGACGATGACCGGCTCGTCAGCCACGGGCGCCGGGGTCCGTTCGAGCGGCGCCGCGAGGCTGGCCACCTCGCTGAGCACATCGGCCAGCTCGGGCGGAGCGGTCGCCTCGGTATCCGGGTGGGATGCGAACCTCGCCGGTGCGGCGGCGTGCGCGACGGGCTCGGTGCCCCGGTCGGTCATCGGCGAGGCGGGCGCATTGTCGCGACCATCAGGGACGGCCGAGCGATGCCGCGTGAACGCGTCGGCCGAATCACGATCATCTGGTTCGACCTCGTCAACGGCTTCGCTGATCGCGGGCTCGGAGGTGAGACGCGCCATGAAGCGGCTGAGACGCCGAGGCCTGACCACGGGCGGTGATGACGGAGGCACCGCGACCGGTGGCATTGCGACCGGTGGCATTGCGACCGGTGGCACGGCGACCGGTGGCATTGCGACCGGTGGCACGGCGACCGGTGCGACCGCGACCGGTGTGACCGCGGCCGGTGCGACCGCGGCCGGTAGCACCGCGACCGGCGGCACCGCTGCCGCGATGACGGGCGGGCTGTCGCTCCAGTGACGCGGACGCCCGCGCTGGTTCCAGGTGGGCGCGCCGACGCCGCTGACGATCTCGACCCCGGGATCCAGCGAAGCGCCTGCGCCGCGCCGGAGCGCGAAGCGCACCGCCACCGCGTCGCGCAGCCGCTGGAAGGCGTTCGGTCCGGCCGCCAGCTGCGGTGCCGCCACCATCGCCGAAGACGTCGACAGATCAGGTGGCTGCGGTTCCGCCGGGATCACCACCGGCGGCGGCCGGAAAGACTCGGGCTCAGGTTCGAGGTGCGCGAACGGCCGCGCTTCCACGTCGACCTCGGGCACCGGAGCCGGCTCGGGATCCGGAACGACGTGCACGGGAGGAGGAGCCGGAACCGCCGTCGCGATCTGGTCAATGGTCTCGTCCCAGAGAAAGAGTTCGGGTGGCTCGGCGATCGCAGTTGCGGGAGAGCGTTCGCCGATCAACTCGCGCGGCTGCGCCTGATCCTGTCCAGCCGGTCGCGGAGCCCACGGCAGCGCCGCACCACGCTCCGCGCCGAACCAGGGTGGAGCCTCGACAGATGCCGGCCGGTCGCGATGCACAGGTCCTTGAGGCAAGTCGTCGTCCTCCGCAATCAAACCGATCTGCATGAACAGGTCGTGCACAGCGTCATCGGGCACGTGGATCCGCGCCAGGCCGCCGATCCGCGCCGACTCCTCGCGCAGGTGGCCCATGGCCGTCCGGCAGCGATCGCACGCGACCAGGTGTGCCTCGAGCTCGCCGGTCGGCTCGGCGTCGAGCTCGGCATCGAGGTAGCTGCTGAGCGCGAGGAGGCTGCACCTCACAGCGCGATCTCTCGATAGATCGAACCGAACTCGCGGCGCGCAGCCGCAACCAGCCGGGCGGCGGCTTCGGGCGAGCATTCGAGTGCTCGGGACATCTCGTGGTAGTCGAGACCGCAGAGATCGCGGAGCAGCAGGGCCGCCCGGCGATCGAACCCGAGCATCGCCAGGGCGCGCTTGACGGTGTTGATGCGACCGGCGCTGGCGTCGTCGACCTCGACGCGGACCGACACGGAACCGCGACGGAACATCCTGCCGAAACCCTGAGGTCGGGGTGGGAAGCGCTGCCCGTGACGGCACGCGCGAGTGACCGCCCGGTAGAGGGCTGCCCGGCCGTCGACGCGAAGGCGCGCCGGCGGGTAGCGACTGGCGTGGTGAATTCCCCCGGCGACGAATGCCACCGCGTCGGCCTGGTGGTTGACCAAGTGCGTGGCATACGTGACGAGATCATCGAGCTGCTCGCGTGCGGTGGCGGCAAGCTCGCGCGCCTCGGGAGCGATGT
>DAIQQM010000093.1:0-11493 GCA_036786805.1 Candidatus Dormiibacterota bacterium
CGCTCAGGACGAAGCCCGCCAGGCCTGCGAGCGACAGCGTCACCGGGATCAGCTTGAAGAGGGCCAGCACGATCGCGGCGTAGACGAACAGGGCCACGGTGGCGAGCAGGCCGGGGAAGCGGTAGTACCCGATCATGAAGATCACGACGATCAGGAGCCCGATGCCGCCCGCGATCAACGAGAGGGTCACCGACTGCTGGCCCAGGGTTGCGCTGACCGTGGTGCTGGCCACCGTGGTGATCTCGGCGGGCAGCGCGCCCGCGCTGATCAGGTTCGCCAGCGTCGTCGCCGAGTCGGACGTGAACCCCCCGGTGATCTGGGTCTGATTGCTCTGGCCGCCCCCCGTCACGACCGGAGCGGTCAGGACGTCGTTGTCCAGGAAGATCGCGATCTGCGCGAGCGGGCTTGACTGGCTCACCAGGTACTGGTTGTAGGCCGCGGTGGTGATCTTCGACCACTCGCTGGCCCCCGCGGAGTTGAAGTTGATGTCGACGGTGATCGCGCCGGTGGTCGAGTCGGTGCCCACCGTCGCGGTGTTGACGTCCGTGGCGTCAAGGTTGTCGTCGATCTTCCAGTGGTAGCCCGACGGGTAGAGCGCGGTGTCGGGGAACTGCGCGGTGTCGTAGTGGCCTTCCTGGTCCTTGATGAGCGCTGTGCTCGGTGGAGTTGTCGCGGCGCCTGGGACGGGCGTCGCGAAGTACAGCCTCGACGTGGTGCCGATGGTGGCCACCGCCTCCTTGAGGCCGACGCCGGGAAGCTGGACCAGGATCTGATCGTTGCCCTGAGCCTGGACGCTCGCCTCGGACACGCCGAGTGAGTTCACGCGGAGATCGAGGATCGGGATCGTCGCCTGCTGGGCCTGCTCGAGCGTGGCACCGTGCGGTGGGCCGTTGCGGCAGTCCGGGCTGGGGTTGTCGAGCCCGTGGCAGATCTCGATGGTCAGCTCGGTGCCGCCCTGGAGGTCGAGGCCCTTGTGGATGAAGAGCTGGCGGCCCAGGAAGGTGGGCGTGGATGTCAACGTCTGGCCCAGTGGCTGGTGGACGACCAGGTACCGGTAGATGAGGCTGTAGCCGTCGATGAAGAAGGCGCCGACCACCACGAGGAGGACGACGGCCAGGCGGAAACGCGTGATCCTGAACACCGGTCGTCCAGTCTACCGGGGCGCCGAGCGCAGCCGACCATCGCGATCGGCACGGAACGCCTCGAAGGTGCCGTTGCCGATCGCGCCTCGCGTCTCTTCCATGAGCCGGGCGAGGTGGGTGATGTTGTGGAGGCTCACCAGCCGGTGGGCCAGGATCTCGCCCGACTGGAAGAGGTGGCGGAGGTACGCGCGCGAGAACCCGGTGCACGCCGCGCACGGGCACTCGGGATCGATCGGTCCGAAGTCGTCCCTGGCGGCGGCGTTGCGCAGCGAGAGCCGCCCGTCCGGTGTGAGGGCGCTGCCGTTGCGCGCCAGGCGGGTCGGGACGACGCAGTCGAACATGTCCACCCCGAGTGCGATCGCGGCGAGGAGCTCGGAATCGGTCCCGAGCCCCATGAAGTAGCGCGGGCGGTCGCCGGGCATCTCGGACACGCTCGCCTCGGTCATGGCGAGCATCGTCTCGAGCGGCTCCCCCACCGAAAGGCCGCCGATCGCAACCCCGTCGAAGTCGAGGCCGGCGATGCACCGCGCCGAGTCCCGGCGCGCACCGGCGTCGAATCCCCCCTGCGCGATCCCGAACAGCAGGCGGCCGTCACCCGGGTGGACAGCCCGGCATCGCTCGGCCCAGCGATGGGTGCGGTCGGTGGCGTCACGCGCGACGTCGGGGGCGGTCCCGTGCGCGACGGGATGGTCGAGGCACATGAGCACGTCCGCGCCGAGCCGGGCCTGGTTGCGCACCGCCTCCTCGGGGGTCACTCGCAGCCGCGACCCGTCGTAGGGAGACACGAAGGTGGCGCCACCTTCGTCGACCGCGGCGACCTCGGCAAGGCTCACCAGCTGGTAGCCGCCGCTGTCGGTGAGGATCGGGTGATCCCAGCCCATGAACGCTTGCAGCCCGCCGGCCCGCTCGATGAGGTCGATCCCGGGGCGCAGCGCGAGGTGATACGCGTTGCACAGCAGGATGTCGACGCCGGTCGCCCGCACCTCGTCGGGATGCAGCGCCTTGACTGTGGCGTGGGTCCCGACCGGCATGAAGGCCGGCGTGCGCACCGCACCGTGCGCGGTCATGAGCGTCCCGGTGCGCGCGTCACCGTCGACGGCTTCGGTCGCGAACGCGGGTGTCACGGTCCGCCCCAGCAGAGCATGCAATCGCCCAGCGATAGGAACCGGTATCCCGCATCGAGCGCATGCGCGTAGGCGCTTCGCCAGCGCTCGTCACCGATGAACGCGGCGAGCAGGACCAGCAGCGACGAGCGCGGCTGATGGAAGTTGGTCAGCAACCCGTCGACGGCTCGGAAGGGATGCCCGGGATGGATGAAGAGGCGCGTGACACCGGTCCCGGGCCGGATCGTCCCGTCACGCTGAGCGCAGCTCTCGAGGACTCGAACCACCGTGGTGCCCACCGCGACGACGCGTCCTCCCCCGGCCCGCGCGTGATCGATCGCCGCAACGGTGGCCTCCGGGAGCGCGTACCGCTCCTCGTGCATCGGGTGATCCTCGACGTTCTCCGTGCGGATCGGCGCGAAGGTCGCCAAGCCCACGTCGAGGCGCAGCGTCGCCCACCCGACGCCCGCCGTGCGCAGCCGCTCGATCGTCGCGGCGGTGAAGTGCAGGCCCGCGGTCGGGGCCGCGGCCGACTCCGGGTCGCCCGTCGCGTACATCGTCTGGTAGCGCTCGGGGTCCCGCAGCTCGCTGTGGATGTAGGGCGGCAGGGGCGCCGCACCCAGACGTTCGATCGCGGCATCGGGATCGTCCGAGTCGAAGGACACCGTGCGTCCACCCCGATGCGTGGCGGAGGCGGCGAGGACGGTGGCCCGCAGACCCGGGCCGATGTCGACGACCGCACCCGGGCTCGCGAGGCGGGCTGGGCGGGCAAGGCACTGATATGCCCCGCCCTCGTCGCGCGAGAGCACGAGGAGCTCGAGGTCCCGCCCGGTGGCGTCGACACCGTGGAGCCGGGCCCGCCTGACCCTGGTGTCGTTGACCACCAGGAGATCGCCCGCCCGGAGGAGCATGGGGAGCTCGCGAAACTCGCGGTCCTCGAGGCTCCCGCCCGGCGGCAGATGCAGGAGGCGCGATGCGTCGCGCTCGGCGAGGGGTTCCTGCGCGATCCGCTCCGCGGGGAGCGGGTAGTCGAAGTCGGTGGACCTCAACGCTCGAAGAGCGCGGTCTGCGCCTCCGCCGCCCCAGGGGCTCCGGCGGGGATGGGCAGCCCGAGATGCTGGTACGCGGTGGCGGTGGCAAGCCGGCCGCGCAGCGTTCGGGCCAGCATCCCGCGCCGGATGAGGAACGGCTCGACGATGTCCTCGATGGTGTCGGGATCCTCCTGCACGCTCACCGCGATGGTCTGGACGCCGACCGCATGGCCGCCGAGCGTTCCGCAGAGGACGCCGAGCACGCGACGGTCGAGCTCGTCGAGCCCGATCGAGTCGATGCCGAGGACGTCGAGCGCCGCCGCCGCCACGTCGACGTCGATGCGGCCGGCGGCTCGCACCTGGGCGTAGTCGCGAGCGCGCCGGAGCAGGCGGTTGGCGATGCGCGGCGTGCCGCGCGACCGCTTGGCGATCATCGCCGCACCCTCGGGGTCGAGGTCGGTGCCGAGGAGGCGCGCGGACCGGTTGGCGATTGCGATGAGGTCGTCCGTGTCGTAGAAGTCGAGCCGGAAGGTGACCCCGAAGCGATCGCGCAGGGGTGCCCCGAGCGCACCCGCCCGGGTGGTCGCGCCGATGACCGTGAATCGATTGAGCGTGAGCCGCAGTGTCTGGGCGCCGGCTCCCTTGCCGGCGACGAAGTCGAAGGCGAGATCCTCCATCGCCGGGTAGAGCGCCTCCTCCACCGCGCGGTTCAGGCGGTGCACCTCGTCGATGAAGAACACGTCGCGCTCCTCGAGGCTGGTGAGGATCGACGCGAGCATGCCCTGGTGCTCGAGGGCCGGCCCGCTGGTGAGGCGGATGTTCACCCCCATCTCGACGGCGATGATCTGCGCGAGCGTCGTCTTGCCGAGCCCGGGCGGTCCGTAGAGGAGCACGTGGTCGAGCGCGTCCCCGCGATGACGTGCAGCCTCAACGAGGATCCTGATCTGGTTCTTGATCGCCGCCTGGCCGACGAAGTCGTCGAGGGTGCGCGGCCGCAGCGCGGTGTCGGCGACGCGCTCCGCCTCGAGCTCCTCCGGGCTGACCACGCGCTCGTCGGTCATCGGCCGGTTCCCGCAGTGTCGAGACGGCGGAGTGCCGCGCCCACCAGGTCGGCGACGTCGCTGCCGTCGCCCTCGACGGCGATGGCCGCAACCGCGCTGCGTGCCTCGCTCTCGCGGAATCCGAGGCCGACGAGACCGGCGATGGCGGCCGCCACGGCCTCGTTCCCGCTGGTCGCGGCGGGGTGCTGCGTCCCCGGCGGCTCGAGGCTCCCGACCTTGTCGCGCAGCTCGAGGATGACGCGCTCCGCGGTCTTGCGCCCGATGCCCGGCACCGTCGCGACGAGCGCGATGTCGCCCTCGGCGATGGCACGCACCAGGGTCGGCAGCTCCGCCCGGCCGAGGATCCCGAGCGCGGCCTTCGGTCCGATGCGCTCGACGCCGATGAGGAGGCGGAACAGGCGCAACTCGTCGTCGGTGATGAAGCCGTAGAGGCGGATCGCGTCTGCGCTGACGCTGGTGTGAATGTGCAGCGTCACGTCCGGATCGCGTGACGCGTGCAGCGCGGCGATCGTGCGCAGATGACAGAACACCTCGTAGCCGACGCCGCCGGTGTCGACGACCACGTGGTCGTCCCCGACCTGTGCGAGCGCTCCACGGACCAGCGCGATCATGGGGCGCTGCGAAGCAGCGCGGCGCGGGCGCGGCTCACCGCGAGGTCGAGCGCACTCTCGCGCCTGTCCCGCCGCCGCGGAGCCAGCGCACCGAGGCGCCCGCGATGGTGATGGCACACCGCGACCGCGCACGCATCGGCGACGTCGTCGTGACCCGGAATGGCAGCCACACCAAGCAGATTGGCGACCATGCGCGCGACCTGCGGCTTGCGTGCGGCGCCATAGCCGCAGACGGCTTCCTTCACCTGCGTCGGCGTGTACTCCGCAACCGCGACGCCCTGCCGCGCGAGCGCGCACAGCACCACGCCGCGCGCTTCGCTGACTCGCATCGCGGTGCGCCGGTTCGTCGAGAAGAACAGCTCCTCCACAGCCGCCACCTCGGGTCGGAGCGACGTGCACGCGTCGACCACGAGGTCGAAGAGGATGGCGAGACGGGCGGCCTCACTGGTCTGCGGCACGGTCTCGATACAGGCCGCGTGGATCAACACGAGATGTCCCGGCGAGCCCTCGACGATGGCCACGCCGGTCCGCGCGAGTCCCGGGTCGACCCCGAGCACCCTCATCCGCGTCGAGCGGTGCAGCGGTCAGCCGACGGCGTCAAGGACGTCGTCCGGTATCTCTGCGTTGGCGTACACCTGCTGGACGTCGTCGTGCTCCTCGAGACCGTCGAGCAGGCGGAGGACCTGGCGCGCCTGCGATGCGTCGAGCTTCACCGATGTCGTCGGGTTCATGGTCACATCGGCCGAGTCGATCGAGTACTTGCCGTCCTCGATGGTTTTCCGCACCTCCTCGAACCGGGACGGCGCCACGGTCACGACCACGTCGGCGCCGTCGACGCTGACATCCCCGTCCTCACCGACATCGACGGCGTCGAGCAGCTCGAGGGCCAGTTCCTCGGGATCGCGTTTGCCGGCGTCAATCGCGATCACGCCCTGTTGGTTGAACATCCACGCAACGCTGTTGGCCTCGCCGAGAGCTCCACCGGCGCGCGTGAACGCGTTGCGAATCCCCGCAACCGTGCGATTGCGATTGTCCGTGAGGGTGTCCACCATGACCGCGACGCCGTGAGGCCCATACCCCTCGTAGCGGACCTCCTCGAGCTGCACGCCGTCCTTGCCGCCGGCTCCGCGCTGGATCGCCCGCTCGATGTTGTCGGCGGGCATGTTGACCTCGCGGGCCTTCTGCATTGCGAGACGCAGCCGGAAATTGCCCTCGACGTCGGGGCCGCCCTCGCGTGCGGCGACGGTCAGCTCGCGCGTGACCTTGGTGAAGACCTGGCCGCGACGAGCGTCGACGATCGCTTTCTTGTGCTTGATTCCAGCCCACTTGCTGTGACCGGACATGGATCCTCCGAGACGAACAGGCGTTCCGATTCTAGCGCAGCCCGGAACCCAGTCTAGGCTTCGTGCTCCTTGCCGTCAGCCGCGCGCAGGGTTATGGTTAGAGGCAGCATCGGCAATCAGACGGAGGTAGCCATCCCAATGTTGAGAACCGTCTGGCAGCGTCTGCGGCACGGCCGAGCGGAGGGTTGAGGCCCGGCTGACGGGCCCCTGACCGCACAACCTTGGCGCCCCCGTCGAGGTCGCTGGGCAATCAGCGTCCCCCGGGACGGCCCGGAAATGGGCAAGTTGCGCGTTGTGCGGGCTGGGAATTCGTACCGGGCGTTTCCCCGACACCGGCACCGGTTTCGGTGCCACCAAGAGCCCGGGAATTTCCACCGGGCTGCCGTATCCAAACGGTGCAATCATCAAGGGGCCGGCTCAGTCCGGCCCCTTTCTTTTGTGGGTCAGGGTGCTGTCTCGCCCTGATCGCGCGGGATGGGGCGGGAGACCGCAGGATCGCCGCGCCAGCTGAAACGCAGCAACCGGTCGGCGGCGCGACGGAGGCCGACACGGGTTCCCATGATGATCGGCGGGGCCACGTCGCGCTGGTCGATGTGGATCCGGGATGCGGGGTCGAGCAGGTCGATCGAGTCGTCGGTCCGCGTGATCCCGAGCCCCCGGCAGAGGTTGCCCGGCCCGCGGAGGAGCGCCGGCCCGCTCACACGGGTACCCCTCCGGGCCGCCACCGTGGTGAGGCCCTCCTCCACCGCGGCAGCCCGGAGGAGCACCGCACCGGCAACGCCGTCCGCCTCGGTGACCACGTTGGCGCAATGATGCATGCCATACGTGAAGTACACGTACAGGTGCGCCGCCGGTCCGAACATCACCCGCGACCGCGGCGTCGGGCCGCGGAACGCGTGTGAGGCCGGATCGCTGGTGCCGAGATACGCCTCGGTCTCGACGATGCGGGCGACGACGGCGCCGGGCGTGCCCGCGTCGACCACGAGCGCGCAGCCGACCAGGTCGCGGGCGACCTCGACCGTCGGACGTGCGAACCACTCGCGAGCGGGCTCGGCTACCGGCGAATCTCCGCGGCGCAGCGCCGTGCCAGCGCCGCCGCGATGGCATCCTGGGCCCGCTGAGCCTCCTCGCCGGTGAGGGTGCGGTCGGCGGCCCGGAAGGTCAGCCGGAACGTCCAGCCCTTGCGCCCCGGCCCGAGGCTCCCGCCGCGGTACTCGTCGTACAGCTCGGCGTGCGCGAGCAACGGCTCTCCAACCTCGCGGATCGCGTCCATCGCGTCGCCGGCACGCCGGTCGGATGCCACGGTGACGGCAAGGTCCTGCACGATCGCGGGAAAGCGTGGCGGCTGCGTGTAGCGGATCGGTCGCGCCGGCGCGGGGGCCACAGCGTCGAGATGGAGCTCGCCGACGACCACGCGTCCCCGGATCTCGAAGGCGCCCGCGGTCTCGAATGCGAGCTCCCCCACGACGCCCACCGAATCCTCCCCGAGGCGGAGGTCGGCGCTTCGTCCGGGATGGAGCCCCGTCTCCTCCGAGGGCTCGGAGCGCACCGGGGCGCCGGCGATATCCTGGGTGATGCGCTCGAAGACGGACTGCACCCGCACCAGGGCAGCTGCCGAGTCCTCGGCAGCGCCGCTCGACACGTGGACGGCGACGCTCAGCAGGAGCGGCTCCAGGGGGAGCGGAGGGAGTTCGAGATCGATCCCGTCCGGCGTCGATCCCGGCGCGAGTCCCAAACGTTCGCCCTCCCAGAACGCTCGTCCGACCTCGAAGAGCATGGCGTCGCCGCTGCCGCGATTGACGTTGGCCGCGAGCGCCGCGCAGAGCCGGGGAAGCTGGGAGGTCCGCATGACGCTCCACTCGTCGCTGAGCGGATTGCGCAGCGGGATGGGTCTGCGGGCGCGTCCGAGCCCGGGCAGCACCGCCGCGTCCAGCGGGCCGACGAACGAGAACGTGATCGCCTCGTCGAATCCGGCACCGACGCAGAGATCGCGGATGCCGTCCTCGAGCGGTGGCGGCGAGGCGGTCCTGGTGACGCCGACACGCCGCCCAGGGAGTGTGGCCGGCACCCGCGCGTAGCCGATCATCCTGCCCACCTCCTCGACGAGGTCCTCCGGCAGGGAGACGTCGCGGCGGAAGTACGGGGGCACGACGGTGAGCGTGGAGCCGTCCTGCTCGACAGCAAATCCAAGCTGCGCGAGTGTGGTCGCGATCTCGGTCGCGTCGATCGGAATGCCGAGCAGGTCGCCGGCGAACCGCGCCGTCAGCGCGATCGGGCCGAGCTCGGGAAGCGGACGCGGCCACTGGTCGATCGTCCCGCCGAGGACGTGCCCGCCCGAGAGCTCGGCGATCAGAGTGGCCGCGCGATCGAGCGCGACCGGCGGAAGCCGGTCGCTCAACCCCTTCTCGAACAGCGTGGAGGCGTCGGTCCGGAGGCCGAGCCGCTTGGAGGTCGCCCTGATGGTCGGGCCGTCCCAGGTTGCGGCCTCGAGCAGCACCGTCCTGGTCGAGTCGCTCACCGCCGTCGAGAGCCCGCCGACGAGGCCCGCGATGCTGGCGGGGGTTCCTCCGGCGCAGACCACCAGGTCGCCGGCGGACAGCTCGCGATCGGTGCCGAGGAGATCGACGACGTGCTCGCCCGGCGCCGCGCGGCGGACGATCACATCCGCGATCCTGGCGTCTCCGGCCTCGACGAACCGGTCGAGATCGAACGCGTGGAGCGGCTGCCCGAACTCGTGGAGCACGAAGTTGGTGACATCGACCACGTTGTTGATGGGCCGAAGCCCGACGGAGCGGAGACGCTGACGCAGCCAGCCCGGGGAGGGGCCGACCACAACACCCTCGATGACCCGAGCCGCGAAACGCGGGCAGCCCTCCGGGTCGTCGATGCGGACCTGGGCCCGAAGCTCGGCCGAGGTCGCCGACCGAAGCTCCTCGGGCACTTCGGCCGGAGGCTCGTTGAGCCCCTCGCCCATCGCCGCCGCAAGCTCGCGGGCGATGCCGACGTGGCACAGGCAGTCGGGCCGGTTGGTGGTCACCTCGAGGTCGAGGACCGTGTCGAGGGCCAGGACCTCACTGAGTGGCTGTCCAGGCGAGCCCTCGTCGAGGATGAGGATGCCGTCGGCGTCCTCCCCCACACCCAGCTCGATGGCGGAGCAGAGCATCCCCGGCGAGCGGTGGCCGCGGATCGTCTTGACGCCGAGGCGCTCGTCCATCGCCGGTGGGCGCGTCCCGGGCGGCGCGTACGGAACCAGGTCGCCCGCCTTGACGTTCGGCGCGCCGGTCAGCACCCGGACGGTTCCGGGCACGACGGTGAACGCCGCGAGCGACGGCGGCACCTCCCTGCCGAGATCGAGATCGGCGAACTGCAGGTGTGTCGACCCCGTGACCGGGGCGACCGACGTGATGCGCGCGACCAGCAGGCCCTCGCCGCCGACTTCGACGGCGCCGACCTCGGTCCCGGTGTCCACCAGGGCCTTGACGATCGTCGCGACGGGCGCGTCGAGGGTTGCGTAATCGCGCAGCCAGCGGAGCGAGAACTTCACGGAGCCGGCCGCTCCGCCGGGCCGCCGGCCTCCATCTCG
Organism: Candidatus Dormiibacterota bacterium; assembly: GCA_036786805.1. Lineage (GTDB taxonomy): Bacteria > Chloroflexota > Dormibacteria > Aeolococcales > Aeolococcaceae > Palsa-851. Next base: position 9,875 of record DAIQQM010000093.1, read on the forward strand.
GGGACGAGGAAGCGGACGTCGTTGTCATAGAGCAGGCGCATGTCGGGGATGCCCCAGGCGAGCATCGCGGCTCGCTCGATCCCCATGCCGAAGGCGAAGCCCGAGTAGCGGCCGGGATCGACGCCGCCGTTGCGCAGCACCTGCGGGTGCACCATGCCGCTCCCCAGGAGCTCGAGCCACCCGCTGTGCTTGCAGACGCCGCAGCCGGAGCCGCGGCAGACCACACAGGCAAGCTCGAGCTCGAGGGACGGCTCTGTGAACGGGAAGTGGTGCGGGCGCCATTGCAGCACCGAGCCCGCGCCGAAGAACGACCGGGCGAAGTACTCGAGCGTCCCCTTCAGGTCGCTCACCGCGATCCCCTCGTCGATGCAGAGCGCCTCGACCTGGTGAAACATCGGCATGTGCGTGGCGTCGTGATCGCGGCGGTAGGTCTTCCCCGGAACGATCACCCGCTGCGGCGCGCCGCGAATCAGCATGCTGCGGATCTGCACGGGTGAGGTGTGAGTCCGCAGCAGCCGCCAGTCGTCGATGTAGAACGTGTCCTGCGAATCGCGGGCGGGGTGTCCCGGCGGCTGGTTCACCAGCGTGAAGTTGTAGCGGTCGTACTCGACCTCGGGGCCCTCGACCGCCTCGAAGCCGAGCTGGCCGAAGATGCGGCGGATCTCGCGAGCGGCGATGGTGACCGGGCTCAGCCGGCCTCGACGAAGTGGCGGCGCCGGCCGGGTCAGGTCGAGTGCCTCGGTTTCGAGGCTCTGCGCCCGCGCCGCGCTCTCGATGGTGCGCTGGCGCTCGTCGAGAGCCTCGCCGACGCGCTCGACCAGCTCGTTGACCATCTGGCCCATCTGGCGCCGGCCGTCCGGGTCGGGGATCTTGCCGAGTCCGCGCCGAAAGGACGTCAGCTCACCGTCGCCCCGTCCGAGGTACCTGCTCCGCACCGCGTCGAGGGCGGCGAGGTCCGGCGCAGCGGCGACTGCCTCGAGGGCGTCGGCCGCCACGCTGTGGAGGTCGGCGGTCACGCCTTGGTGAGCGCGCCCCGGGCGACTTCGACGAGCTGCTGAAACGAGCCCGAGTCCTTGACCGCGATGTCGGCGAGCATCTTGCGATTCACCTCGACGCCCGCCTCCTTGAGACCGTGCATGAACTGGTTGTAGGCAAGGCCGTTCTGCCGCGCGGCGGCATTGATGCGCGCGATCCAGAGACCGCGCATGTCGCCCTTGCGCTGCTTGCGGTCGCGATACGCGTAGGCGAGCGAATGCATGACGGCCTCGTTGGCGTTCTTGTAGAGCCGATGGCGGGCTCCCTGCATCCCCTCCGCCATCTCGAGGATCTTGCGGTGGCGAGCCTTGGCCGTCACCCCGCGTTTCACTCTGGCCATGTCGCTCTCCTAAAGGTAGGGTGCAAGCCGGATCACCTTGCGGCGGTCCGACGACGACACCTCGTGCTGCATCCGGTATTGGCGCTTGCGCTTGGCACTCTTGTGCTCGAGCAAGTGCGAGCGAAACGCCTTGCGGCGCATCACCTTTCCCGTCGTGGTGACGCGGAGCCGCTTGGCGGTTCCCTTATGGGTTCGTATCTTCGGCATTGACGTTGCTCCCTGGTGCTGCGCTCGGCTCTTCCAC